>NZ_JBAGKC010000038.1:0-55687 GCF_037034245.1 Streptomyces sp. CA2R106 | reverse complement strand
GTGATGAAGGCTCAGCAGATCGAGGCATTCGCGCACGGGACGGTCGAGAGCGGCGTAGGGCCCGGCTGGAGTGCCGCGATGTTCACCCCCGACCGCCCCACCGCGAACGAACCGCTCGCGTATAGGGGAGAGCCAAGGTCGGCCGCTGGAGGTGACGAAGACGCGCACCCGGTCTTCAAGGTCATCGGGACGACCGTCCGCCGCGGGTTCCCCTATACCCGGGACGCCGCCAGGACACTACCTGGAACCACCGGCGGCTCTCCGCGAGTGCGTGTGCCCGGGCCCTACCCTGACGAAGGACGAGGCTTGAGCGGCAAGGTGGGCTGCCCACAGCCAATAGTGGGCCGGAAACCGGCCAACGACTACGGCTCGACATCTACGGGAGTCGCCTGTGCCCGGGCGCCCTCGTCGTCGAACCCCACCAACTCATGCCCCAGGGCGCCCTGCTTCGTCCGGCTCAGGGTCGACTCACGCTTATCGGCACCTCGTTGACGCGCTCAGCTGCTCGGCTGCTCAGCCGCTCACGCGCTCACGCGTCCAGCATCCAACTGCCGGGCGCCCGCGCGTCCACGTGTCCAGCCGTCCAGTTCCAGGCGCCCACGCGAGTGGGTGGACGGGCGCCCCGTACGTGGAAACAGCTCGCCATATCCCGGTCGAACCCTGACAACGCCCCTCCGTCCAGCCCTCCCCGCCCGCCCCCCGTTCCCACCCCGAATACATCCGATGGTGCCCCGGCCCCGCCCGGCTTGCCCCCCACGCGCCCCGAAACGCCAACGGCACTTCCGATAACGGAGGTTGCCGCGCGCGGCATCCACCCCGTGCCTGCCCCCGCATCAACCTGCTCCGCCAACGCTCTCCACCGGCGCCCTCCGCCAACCTCGACCGGCGCCTTCCACAGCTCCTCCGCCGCCGCCTCCCCCGGCACGCCGCGCGGAGTACCGCCGCCGTGGCCCCGGCCCGGGTCGTCCGTTCTCACCCGCACCCACCGCACCGCACCGCCCGGGTCGCCCGTTCCCACCCGCACCCCGCACCCCGCACCCCGCTGTCCCTGCCCCGCCCCAGGCAGCCCGCCCCCCCGCCCCACCCCCGCCGCACCCACCCCACCCGCCCGGGCCCCCAAGCCCCTCCCACGGCCCCCATTCCCTCATTGGTCCGACCGCTTGCCGACGTCATTGACGTGTCCCTGCCCGGTGGCTAACTTCGCCGAGAGCGCTCTCCTCTCGTCGGCGTCCGTAGGGCGCCCCTGAGCCCCGGAGTCCCCCCATGTACGCACTCTCATCGGTACGCGTTCCACCTCCGCACGGCTCGACAACGTTGTCCTATCCCGCTCACGACTCCGGAGTTGCGCTCCCGTGAAGCGGACGACGTTGCCGTACTTACGAACAGAGGAGAAAAACCGCGATGACACGACTGTCGAGACCACCCGGAGCTGCCGTGATCGGCGTGCTCGCGGCTGCGGCGTTGGCTGTGGCCGGGATGTGCACCCCCGCGTCGGCGGCCGGGAAGAAGGCCGCGCTGGTCACGTCGCCGGCCACGTTGGTCAACCCGTTGATCGGGACGTCGAACCAGGCTGACGACTTTCCGGGCGCGGATGTGCCCTTCGGCATGGTGCAGTGGAGCCCGGACACGCCGTCGCGTCCGTCCGGCGGCGGCTATGAGTACAACGACTCGTCGATCACCGGATTCAGCCTGACCCATATCTCCGGGCCGGGGTGCGGAGCGGCCGGTGACATCCCGGTGCTGCCGACGGTGGGTTCGGTGAATACCGGGGCGACGGACGCGTTCTCGCACGCGAACGAGTCGGCGTCCGCGGGGTCGTACAAGGTCACGTTGAACAATCAGGTGACCACGGAGCTGACGGCCACCACACGGAGTGGGATGGCGCGGTTCACGTTCCCGTCGAGCACGCAGTCGAACCTGGTCTTCAAGTTGACCGGCAGCCAGAACGGCGATTCGGCGACGCAGTTCACCAAGGTCTCGAGCACCGAGGTGAGCGGGCAGGTCACCAGCGGCCACTTCTGCGGGGCGGGGAACACCTACACGGTGTACTTCGACATGGTCTTCGACCAGCCGTTCGCCTCGGAGGGCAGTTCGGCGGTGAAGTCCACGGCCACCACTCCGAAGACGTCGGGCAAGGCGTCCAAGAACGCCGCGGAGCAGCCCAACAAGCCGGTTCTGCACGGTACGGTGCCCAAGGCAGACAGCGTGTCGCCGGACGCGTCCGCGTCGAACGGCTACGTCACGTTCAACACCACCTCCAACCCGGTCGTGCAGGCCAAGGTGGGTGTGTCGTACGTGTCGGTCGCCAATGCGGTCGCCAACCGTACGGCGGAGAACAGCGGTTGGGACTTCGACGCGACCAGGAACGCCGCACAGAGCGCCTGGAACAGCGAACTCGGCAAGGTGCAGATCGCTGGCGGCACCTCGGCGCAGCAGCAGAGCTTCTACACCGCGCTCTACCACTCGTTGCTGCACCCGAACGTGATCAGTGACACCAACGGCCAGTACTACGGCTTCGACGGCAAGACGCACACGGTGGACTCCGGCCACAGCGCGGCGTACGCCAACTACTCCGGCTGGGACATCTACCGTTCCCAGGCCCAGCTCGAAGCGCTGATCGACCCGAAGGCCGCGTCCGACACCGCGCAGTCCATGGTCGACGACTACGCCCAGACCGGCATCTTCCCGAAGTGGTCGGAGGACAACGGCGAGTCGTACGTCATGGTCGGCGACCCCGCGGCAGCGATCATCGCGGACTACCACGCGTTCGGCGCCACCCAGTTCGACACCTCCGCAGCCCTGACCGACCTGGTCGCGCAGGCGAGCAAGACCAACAACGACCGGCCCGGCCTGAACTACCTCACCTCGCCCGGGTACATGCCGCATGACGGCAGCTACGGCTGCTGCAACTTCTACGGCCCGGTCGCCACGACCCTGGAGTACAACACCGCCGACTTCGCGCTGTCCGCCCTCGCCGGCGCGCTCGGCGACAGCGGGGACCAGAAGACGTACGCCAACCGCGCGCAGGACTGGCGCAACGTCCTCAACCCGGCGTCCGGGTTCGTCGAGCCGCGCAACGCCAACGGCTCGTGGACCGGCGGCTTCGACCCCACCAGCGGCACCGACATGGTCGAGGCCGACTCCTGGATCTACACCGGCATGGTGCCCTTCGACGTCGCCGGCCTGGCCAAGGCCAAGGGCGGCAACGGCGCCATGAACGACTACCTGGACACCACGCTGCGCAGCTTCACCGGCGCCAACGGGTACGCCTGGGTCGGCAACGAGCCCAGCATCGAACTCCCCTGGGAGTACGACTACACCGGCGCCCCGTACAAGACGCAGGGCACGGTGCGGGCGATCCAGGACCAGATCTGGTCGAACACCCCCGGCGGTCTCGCCGACGGCAACGACGACCTCGGCGCGATGAGCGCCTGGTACGTCTGGGCCGCGCTCGGCATGTACCCCGAGACCCCGGGCACGTCCGACCTCGCCCTCGGCTCGCCGCTGTTCACGCAGGCCGTGGTCACCCTGCCGTCCGGCAAGACGCTCACCGTCAACGGCAACGGCGCCGCCGACAACGCTCCGTACGTGCAGTCCGCGGCGTGGAACGGTTCGGCCTGGAACAACGCCTACGCCCCGACCAGTGCGATCACCGACGGCGGCACCCTGGACTTCACCCTGGGTACCAGTGCCAACACCTCCTGGGCGACCGGGGCGTCCGCGGCCCCGCCGTCGTACGCCGGTGACACCACCGCGCCGGCCTCCCCGAAGATCGGTCCGCTCTCCTCCGCCGTCGCGTCGAACCTGTGCGTCGACGACGCGACGTCCGGCACCGCCGACGGCACCCACGTCCAGATATGGGGCTGCGACGGCACCTACGCGCAGGACTGGATCGTCGCCTCCGACGGGACACTGCGCACCCTCGGCAAGTGCATGGACGCCAACCACAGCGGCACCACCAACGGCACCCTGATCCAGCTGTGGACCTGCAACGGCAGCGGCGCCCAGCAGTGGACCGCGGGTGCCAACGGCTCGCTGGTCAACCCGGAGTCCGGGCTGTGCCTCGACGACCCGAACTCGTCCACGACCAACGGCACCCAACTCCAGCTGTACAGCTGCAACGGTTCGGCCGCGCAGAACTGGAAGCTGCCCAGCTGAGCAACGCCCCACCCGCACCCCCGCTCTACCCGCACACCCGTTCCACCCGCGCCCCCGCGCGCCCCGTCCCTCCGGGCGGGACGCGCGGAGGGCCCGCCCCACCGCCGAAACCCCGCGCGACCGCGTCGGCACGACGGGGTTCGGGTGTCCATATTGGCACGTGTCGCTTTTTGGACAACACCGCCTGCTGACGGGTGAATGCCCAGGTCGTGGCGGGGTTGGCGCCATGTGTCCGGGTCAGTGGCGACAAAAGGGCGCTAGGCACCGCACGGCCTTTCGGATATCAATTCATCACGGCACTTCGCGGCGTGACTCCCCGTCCCCGAAGTCGCCCAGGCGCCCAGGGCGCCGCCGGCCGCGGTTTCCCCGTATCGCTGCGGCCGGGCGCCGCCGAGGGTACGACCGGTCTGCTCGCCCGGTCTCCCGGGGGGGGAATCCTCGGTGGCCGCCATGCGGGGCCTTCCGGCCCGACGGCCCCGCACCGCCTGTCCCCGCGCGTCCACTGCGCGGGGACAGGCGCGTAAGCCGTGGCCCGCGTCATTCCGTCGAACGCCGGGGGAACCGCCGGTCGGCCGGCAGCCCCGTCACATGGGGGAGCCGGTGGCGGGAGGCCGGTCGCCGCCCCTACCTGGAGTGCCCGCACCGCCCGGAACCCGCGCGTCGCCGCCCCCGGCGGCTCCCCTTGCCCCCGTCCCGCGGTTCCTGTTCGGCGACAGCGCCCGCGCCAACTCCGGGTCCTGCCCGAGCTTCAGCCCCGCCTCGAAGCGGCTGCCGGCATGCAGCCGGTCCATCAGCTTGGACACCGCCCGCTGCACCGTGCGCCGGTGCACCCCCATCTTTCGGGCGATCTGGTCGTCGGTCAGCCCGGTGGCCATCAACCGGATCACCACCTGCTCCTGCGGAGTGAACGCCGTCGTACCGGAGTTGGAGGACACCGCGTCCGCCAGCGGCACGGCCCGCAGCCAGTAGTCCTCGAAGATCACCTGGAGCGGCCAGACCAGCCAGGTGCTGCGGACCAGCAGCATCGGCGAGCCACCCGGGTGGTAGGGGTCCGCCGGAAGGCAGGCCACGTCGCGGTCCTGGAGCAGGATGTCGAACGGGGCGTGGTCGATCAGCCGGACGTTGACGCCTGCCTCGGACAGCCGCTCGAGGTAGCGCAGGTGCTTCGGCGACTGCAGGATCTTCTGCGTGTAGATCGCGCGCATCTGGATGCCCCGCTTGAGCATCTCGGTGTCCTGCTCGAGGGACAGCTCCAGCAGTTCCATCGGCGGCATGGGACCCGGATGCAGCGAGTCGGCCGTGTTCTGCGCGGTCGCGTTCATGGCGGCGACCACCCGCACTTTGGCGCGGGGGTCGGTGATGGACTCGATCTCCACCTTGCTCGACACGCGCTCGACGGCGGGCCGGTAGGTGTAGAGCAGGGCCTGGGTCGCCTCGTAGAGCGACTCGGCCCGGCTCGCGTGGTCCTCGGCGGCGCGGTGGTACATGTCCATCGCGCGCACCAGCGCGGTGTCCGGCTCCACCGCCTCCAGTTGGCCGTCGGCCCTGCTGTGGACCAGGCCGAGGGCGTCGAGCCGGCGCAGGGCCGCGGCGGCCTGCTCCTGGTCGAGGTCCGCCGCGTCGCCCATCAGCGCCGGCTCGGCGCTGCCCAAGCGGCGCAGTGCCTCGTACACCGCGAGTGCCTGGTCCTCCTCATCCGGCATCCAGCCGGCCCTCCCCGCGTCAGAGGTCGAACTCCGCGGGGTTGAGGCCCACCGCGAAGCACGCCTCGCGTACCAGTCCCTGCTCGGACTTGTCGAACACGCCGTCCGCACCGCCGATGACGATACCGATCTGGATCACGGCCCGCGCCTCGGTGGGCTTCTTCTTCGCCTTGGCGACCTCCTGGAGGACGGCCACCTTGCCGAACTCGAAGTCCGCGGCGAGCCGGTTGAGGTAGTCCTCGAAACGGCGGTGGAGGTCGTCGGCCGGGAAGTTCTGGAGGACGTCGTTGTTGGCGATGAGCGCGGCCACCCGCTGCCGCTCCTCGGGCGCCACGTTGCCGTCGGCCGCGGCCACCAGCGCGCAGATCGCCATGCTGGCGTCGCGGAAGGCGCCGCTCTTCAGGTCGTTCTTCTTGGCGGTGAGCTGGGTCTGCATGTCCTGGGCGGATGCCTTGAAGCGGTCCCACAGTGCCATGGCGTCTCTCCTGAGCGTGTGTCGGTACGGTACGGGGCCGCGCTGCGGTCGTACGGTGCGTCGCTGTTTCCGTACCGGGAACTCCTCCCGACCGTAAAGGAGTTCCCAAGGGCGGTGCGGCGGGTGAGTGGGCGCCGGGGCGTTCTCCCAGGTACGCGCCCTGACCCGCCCCGGTTCGGCCTCGTTCGCTGTGAGCGAACAACCCGCACATGCGGGCGGCGTCCAGGCGGGCGAACGCACGAACGGCCCCCGCCGCACCGGCGTTGCCGGGCGGGGGAGCCGTCGGAGCGGGCGCCCTTGGCGCCTGGGCCCTCGAAGTCGGGGCCCCTGGAGCCGGGTCCGGTCAGAGGTTGACGCCGAAGTCGCTGGCGATGCCGGCCAGCCCGGACGCGTAACCCTGCCCGATGGCACGGAACTTCCACTCCGCACCGTTGCGGTACAGCTCGCCGAAGACCATCGCGGTCTCGGTGGCGGCGTCCTCGCTGAGGTCGTAGCGGGCGATCTCGGCGCCGCCGGCCTGGTTGAGGACGCGGATGTACGCGTTGCGCACCTGACCGAAGTTCTGGCTGCGGGTCTCGGCGTCGTAGATCGACACCGGGAAGACGACCTTGTCGACATCGGCCGGCAGCGCGGCGAGGTTGACGTTGATCTGCTCGTCGTCGCCCTCGCCCTCACCGGTGACGTTGTCGCCGGTGTGCACGACGGTCTGGTCCGGGCTCTGCTTGTTGTTGAAGAAGACGAAGAAGCCGTCCGAGTGGACCTTGCCGGTGGCGTTCACGGCGATCGCGCTGGCGTCGAGGTCGAAGTCCGTACCGGTGGTGGTGCGGACGTCCCAGCCGAGGCCGACGGTGACGGCGGTCAGGCCGGGCGCCTCCTTCGTCAGCGAGACGTTGCCGCCCTTGGTCAGGCTTACCGCCATGGGAAGTCCCCTTTGTGTGGTCGTAGGTGTTGCGGACGAAAGTACCGTCATCCGTCTGAACGCGGCGCGGGGTTCGTACGGTTCCGCTCCCGCCGGAAATCCCCGTGACGTGGCGCGGCGGACGCGCGACCATGGAGACATGCCCGGGCCACTGATCATCCGAGGCTCGGTCTCCGTCCCGGAGTCCGAGCTCATATGGCGCTTCTCGCGCTCGTCCGGACCCGGCGGCCAGCATGTGAACACCAGCGACAGCCAGGTCGAGTTGCGGTTCGACCTCGCGGCGAACGAGTCGCTGCCGCCGGTGTGGCGGGAGCGGGCGCTGGAGCGGCTGTCGGGCCGCCTGGTGGGCGGTGTGCTGACCGTACGGGCCTCCGAGCACCGTTCGCAGTGGCGCAACCGCGAGACGGCCGCGGCCCGGATGGCCTCGATCCTCGGGCAGGCGACCGCCCCGCCGCCCAAGGCGCGCCGCCCCACCCGCATCCCCCGGGGGATCAACGAGAAGCGGCTCCGCGAGAAGAAGCAGCGCGGCCAGACGAAGAAGGGCCGCAGCGGAGCCTGGGACTGAGCCGCCGCCGTCCGCGCCCGGGCCCGCCGTCCGCGCCCGGGCCGCCCGGTGACCCCCGCGCCCGACAGGAACGCCCCGCGCGCAGGCGCGAACGGCGCGGGTGCGCGGAGATCAGGCGAGGTAGCGGTAGCGCCCGCGGAAGTACGTGAGCGGGCCGCCCTCG
Organism: Streptomyces sp. CA2R106; assembly: GCF_037034245.1. Taxonomy (NCBI): domain Bacteria; kingdom Bacillati; phylum Actinomycetota; class Actinomycetes; order Kitasatosporales; family Streptomycetaceae; genus Streptomyces; species Streptomyces sp. CA2R106. The sequence goes on along the minus strand of NZ_JBAGKC010000038.1, from coordinate 47,704 downwards.
GCGCTCGGCGTCCGCGCGGTCAGCACCCGCCCGATGGCGAGCACATGGTCGCCGGCGACCACACTCTGCTGGGTCTCGCACTCGAGTATCGCCAGCGCACCGCCGAGGACGGGGGCGCCGGACGCCTCGCCGCGGTAGTAGGCCACGTCCTCGAAGAGCAGCCGGTCGCTGATCCGCCCGCGCATCGCGAACCGCCCGGCGATGTGCCGCTGGCTCTCGCTGAGCACCGACACCGCCCACCGCGGCTGCCGGTCGAGCAGCTCCTCCATCCGGGACCCGACCCGCACGCTGACGAGCACCAGCGGGGGTTCGAGTGACACGGACATGAACGCGGTCGCGGTCATGCCGACGTCCTCGCCGCGCGGCCCGTCCTCCGGGTCGTGCGCGGTGATGAGGACGACGCCCGCCGACAGGCGTGTCATGGCGGCGCGGAAGTCGTCGATGCTGACGGTCTGGTCCATGGTGGTCCCAGGATGCCGTCCGGGGGGAGTCTGAGGCACGTCTCCCAACGGTACGGGCCGGTCGGGGGCGCCGGCATCGGGCGGGGGTCCCATCCGGCGCGGGTGCCGGGTCCTAGGACCTCCGGCCCGCGGTCCGCCCCCAACAGCCCACCCAGCTGTGTGACTTGAGTCACAAGAGGCATGAATTGTTGACCCTGTGTACCGACTGCACAGCTCGCTGTGATTCAGTTGCGTTGTAATTGGAAGACTGTGAATTACGGCGCGGTCGCTACGGCGGCCGGAGCATGGGAAACCTCGCTGGATTTGCCATCTGACCGTGGGGAGGTCGCCAGGCATGGACACCGAGTCGGAGCCGTACGTCCGTCTCGCGACCCTGCGTCAGCTCCACCAGGTCGTGGCGGACCTCAACACCGCGCGCAGCCTCGCGGACGCGCTCCAGGCGGTCGCTGACGGCGTCGTACGCGGCCTGGGGTACGAACTGGCCGCCGTGAACCTGGTCCGGCCCGACGGCGACCTCGTGGTGGCCGCGTTCGCCGGCAGCGCCGCGGGCGAGGCGCTGCTGTCCGGCCGGGTCGGCTCGCGCAGCTCCTGGGAGCGCCGGCTGGCCATGGGCGAGCAGTGGGGCACCCTCCGCTTCATCCCGCACACCGAGGGCTGGGTGCTCGTCGACGACGACGTGCCGCAGTGGCACACCGAGGGCCCGCCGCCGCGCTTCCCGGACGAGTGGCACCCCGGCGACCGCCTCTACGCGCCCATGTACGCCTCCCAGACCGTCGGCAGCGAGCTGATCGGGGTGATATCCGTCGACCGCCCCACCAGCGGCCGCCACCCCGGCCCCTGGGGCTGCGAGGCCCTTCAGATGTACGCCTTCCAGTCCGGCATCGCGATCAGCAACGCCCGGCTGCGGGCGAACATGCAGCGCGCCCTGGTCCGGCTGGAGCGCGACCAGCAGGCGCTGCGGGCCAGCGAGGAGAGCTTCCGGCAGGCCTTCGAGTACGCCCCCAGCGGCATGGCCATCGCCGAGATGGGCGGCGACCAGCACGGCAAGCTGCTGCGCGCCAACGACGCGCTGTGCCGCCTGCTGGGGCGCTCCGCGTCCGTCATGCGCCGCTACTCCTTCTCCGACCTGGTGCACCCCGAGGACGTCGGGGTCCTGCTGCGCACCTCCGCCGAGGGCGGCCGGGCCGAGCTGCGGCTCGCCCGGCGCGACGGCAGCTACGTCTGGGTGAGCCTGCGCAACTCCGTGGTCGCCGACACCACCGACGGGCCGCGCTTCCTGCTGACCCACGTCGAGGACATCGAGGAGCGCAAGAGCCGGGAGCTCCAGCTCGCCCACCGCGCCAGCCACGACTCCCTGACCGGGCTGCCCAACAGCGCCGAACTGCGCTCCCGGCTCTCCGCCCGGCTCTGCTCCCAGCCCCAGGAGCGCTCCGCCGCCGGCACCTCCGGGCTGCCCCCCGAGCCCGACGGCAACGGCGACGGGTTCGCCTTCAGCTACGGCTACGGGCCCGACGAGCTGGCCGCGCCGCTCTCCTTCGACTCCCACGTCCACACCGTCGCGCCCGACGAGAACGACGAGGAGGGCGCCGGCAAGGGCCTCGCCGTGCTCTTCTGCGACCTCGACGGCTTCAAGTCCATCAACGACCGCTTCGGCCACCACACCGGCGACGCCGTCCTGATCGAGGTGGCGCGGCGCCTGACCGGCGCGGTCCGCGACGGCGACACCGTCGCCCGGCTGGGCGGTGACGAGTTCGTGGTCCTCGCGGACGGGCTCGCCCCCGCCGACGCGACCGACCTCACGGTGCGGCTGCGCAACGCGATCATCCCCCCGATCCGCGTCGACGGCCGCGCCGTCCGGGTCGGCGCCTCCTTCGGCATCGGGTGGGCCGGCTGCGGTATGACCGCCGAGGAAGTGCTCCACTCCGCCGACCAGCGGATGTACGTCGAGAAGCGCTCCCGGGCGACCTCCCGGCCCAACCACCGCAGGGCCGGCTGACGCCGGCGCCGAACCGCCCCCGGGGTGCCTCCGCGGAAGACGGTCACCCTTCAGGGGCGCGGGGAACTGCGCGACCAGCCGTCGCCGGCCGGTGGTCCGGAGACCCGCCGCGGGGGCTGGGCCTGCGGGCCCGGCGCGCCACCGGAAGTGGCTGGGCGCGCAGTTCCCCGCGCCCCTTGTCGGTTGCCCTCGCCGCGGAGGGCGCCCGCGGGGCACCGCCGCCCGCGGAGGGCGGCCACGGGGCGGCGGGCCGGACCGGAGGTCCACCTTGGGGAGTAGCGGGGATCGCTCTGCGGGCTGACCCCGCGACGCTCAGCCGTGCCTACGCTGGGTTATGTGCAGCGCGTCTACGAGTTCCTCCGCAGACACCCGACGTGGGTCGACAGCTTCTGGGCCGTCGTCCTGCTCATGCTGTGCGCGCTGTGGATCATGGTGGACGACTCGCTGCACTGGTCGCAGCGCTACCTCGCGGTCCCGCTGGCCTTCGCCCTGTGCGCGGTGGTCGCGCTGCGCCGCAGGGCGCCGGAGCGGCTGCTGCTGGTCGCGTTCGCGGTCGGCCTGCTGCAACTGGCCCTGAACGTGCAGCCCAACCCGAGCAACATCGCGTTCCTGGTGATCATCTACACCTGCGCGTCGAACGGGGCCCGCTGGTCCTCCCGGCTCGCCCTGACCGGGGGCCTGGCCGCCGGCCCGCTGGCGATGCTCCGCTGGCCCCAGCACAGCGAGTACTCCACCGTGTGGACGACGCTGCTCCAGACGTTCTTCCTGACGGTCATCTACGCGCTGTCCTGGGTGATCGGCGACCGCCTGCGCACCCGGCGGGCGTACTACGCGGAGCTGGAGGAGCGGGCCGCGCGGCTGCACCGCGAGCGCGAGGCCCAGTCGAAGGCCGCGGTGGCCGCCGAGCGGGCCCGGATCGCCCGGGAGCTGCACGACGTGGTGGCGCACAACGTGTCGGTCATGGTCGTCCAGGCCGACGGCGCCGCCTACGTGCTGGACGCCGCGCCCCACCAGGCCAAGGAGGCGCTGTCCACGATCTCGACCACCGGGCGGCAGGCGCTCGCCGAGATGCGCCGGCTGCTCGGGCTGCTGCGGGCCGGGGACGACGCGGGCGGGGAGTACGTCCCGCAGCCCGGGGTCGACCAGCTCGCCGACCTCATCGACCAGGTGCGCGGCGCCGGGCTGCCGGTGCGCTTCGAGGTGGCCGGGCAGGCCCGCCCGCTGTCCAGCGGCGTGGAGCTGACCGCGTACCGGATCGTGCAGGAGGCGCTGACCAACGTCCGCAAGCACGGCGGCGACGGGGCGAGCGCCAGCGTGCTGCTGGGCTTCGGGGACGCCGCGCTCGACCTGCTCATCGAGGACGACGGCAGGGGCGCGCGGCAGGAGCTGTACGCGCAGGGCGGTCAGGACGGGCTCGGGCAGGGGCTGATCGGCATGCGCGAGCGCATCGGCATGGTCGGCGGCACCCTCACCGCGGGGCCGCGGCCCGGCGGCGGTTTCCGGATCAGCGCGGTGCTGCCGCTGCGCGGCGCGGGGTGAGGCCCGCGGCCCGCCCCGGCTGCTGCCCGTACGCACCTGCCCCGTCCCTCCCCGCCCCCGCCTCGCCCCCTCCCCGCAAGTCCCGGAAGTCCCCGCAAGTCCCCGAAAGGACCCGATCCGATGGCGATCCGCGTCATGCTCGTCGACGACCAGGTGCTGCTGCGCACCGGCTTCCGGATGGTGCTCGCCGCCCAGCCGGACATGGAAGTCGTGGCCGAGGCGGGCGACGGCGCCGAGGCGCTGGAGGTGCTGCGGCACACCCGCGTGGACGTGGTGCTGATGGACGTGCGGATGCCGCGGATGGACGGCGTGGAGGCCACCCGCCGGATCTGCGGGGGCGACCGCGGCACCACGGACCGCGGCACTGACCGGGGTACGACGGACCGCGGTGCTGCCCCGGACGCGCCCCGTGCCGAGCCGGGCCCCCCGCGCGTGCTGATCCTGACCACCTTCGACCTCGACGAGTACGCCTTCACCGCGCTCAAGGCCGGTGCCAGCGGCTTCATGCTCAAGGACGTGCCGCCGGACGAGCTGCTGACCGCGATCCGGGCCGTGCACAGCGGTGACGCGGTCGTCGCCCCCAGCACCACCCGGCGCCTGCTGGACCGCTTCACCCCGATGCTGCCCACCTCGCCCGAGCCGGCCGCCGGGGCCGCCGCGACGGACCGGCTCACCGACCGCGAGCGCGAGGTGCTGCTGCTGGTCGCCCAGGGCCTGTCCAACGGCGAGATCGCCAGGAAGCTGGTGCTGTCCGAGGCGACGGTCAAGACGCACGTCGGCCGCATCCTCACCAAGCTCGAACTGCGCGACCGGGTCCAGGCGGTGGTGCTCGCCTACGAGTCCGGCCTGGTCCGGGCCGGCGGCGGCGCGCCCGGAAGGTGATCTTCCGGTGAAGGTCGGGAACAACCGTGCTGTGCGGGGGAGTTCAGGGGGAAGAATGCAATCCGACCGACTGACCCACCGGCACCACCCGTACCGGCCACGGACCGACCGCCGGCGCCGCGCCGTCACCACCTCGGCAGGGTGGCCGACCAGCTAGGGGGAGCACCACATGCGCGCCATCGTCATCGAGGAGTTCGGCGGCCCCGAGGTCCTCACCCTCGCCGACGTGCCCGAGCCGCACCCCGGAACCGGCCGGATCACCATCGACGTCGCCTACGCGGGCGTCAACTTCGCCGACATCCTGGCCCGTACGATCGGCTACCGCGTGACCGGCCTGCCCCACCGGCCCGGGCTGGAGGTCTCCGGCCTGGTCCGCGAGGTGGGCGAGGGCGTCGACGGCTTCACCCCCGGCCAGGAGGTCGCCGCCTTCCTCGACGGCGGCGGCTACGCCGACATCGTGGACGCGCCCGCCGCCGCGGTCTTCGCGCTGCCCGGCGGCGTCGACCTGCGCACCGCCGCCACCATGCCCAGCGTCCTGCCGACCGCCTACGCCCTGCTGCACGAGGTGGCCAGGCTCCGCGAGGGCGACACCGTCCTGGTGCAGGGCGCGGCCGGCGGGGTCGGCACCGTCGCCGGCCAGCTCGCCCGGGCCGGCGGCGCCAGCGCGGTCTACGGGGTCGTCTCCAGCCTGGACAAGGCCGAGCACGCCCTCAAGTCCGGCTACGACCAGGTGTTCACCGCTGACACCTTCGACCAGGACGTGCTGGCGGCGACCGGCGGCCGCGGCGTGGACATCGCGCTCGACTCGGTCGGCGGCGAGACGTTCCGCCGTACACAGGCGGTGGTCGCGCGGTTCGGGCGGCTGATCTCCTTCGGCAACGCCGGCGGGGAGGAGTCGTGGCAGGTCGGCCCCGCCGACGTCATGGCGCCCGCCCTGTCGGTGGGCGGCTTCTCCATCCTGTCGCTGGCCGCCTCGGACCCGGCGCTGCTGCGGCTGATAGCCGACCGGGCGTTCCACACCGTCACCGAGGGCGGCGTGGAACTCCCCGTCAGCGCGGAGTTCCCCCTCGAGGAGGCCGCGCGGGCACACGCACTGGTCGAGTCGCGGACCAGCACCGGCAAGCTCCTGATCCGGGTGGCCGGCTGACCACCCGGCCGCCCGGCCGCCCGGCCGACCGGGCCGCTTCCGGGGGTTCAGCGAAGGCGTGCGGCGAACTCCGCCGCGGCGGCCCGCACCTCGGACTCCGTCCACTCCAGGGCCGATTCGCCCACGGTGACCTCGGCCATCGACAGCCCGGGCGGCCCGGGCTCGGAGAAGCGGCGCAGGCCGAACAGGCTGGTGCCGGTCTCCTCGGCCATGCGCAGCCCGGCGTCGTCCAGCGCGTCCGCCGGGTACGGCAGCCACATCTGGAACTGGTGGGTGTGCGGCTCGGCCGGGTGCGTCAGCGGCACCGCCACCCCGGCGTCCGCCAGGCCCTCGCGCAGCGCCCGCGCCACCGTCTTCGCGTGCGCGACGTACTCCGGCAGCCGCGGCAGCACCCGCTCCAGTCCGGCCAGCGCGGACAGCGCCGCCGGGAACTGGTGCGCGATCTGGCCGCCGTAGCGGTGCCGCCACGCCTTCGTCTCCGCCACGAAGTCCGCGGGGCCGGCGAGCGCGGCGCCCGAGAGCCCTTCCAGGGACTTGTAGAAGCTGACGTACACGCTGTCGGCGAGCCCGGCGATCTCCGGCAGCTCCCGGCCGAAGTGCGGGGCGCACTCCCACAGCCGGGCGCCGTCGAAGTGCACGACCGCGTCCCGCTCACGGGCGGCGGCCACCGTGGCCTCCAGCTCCTCCCAGGTCGGCAGCACGAACCCCGCGTCGCGCAGCGGCAGTTCCAGCATCAGCGTGCCGAATGGCTCGCCGAGGTCGCGAATTTCGTCCGCCTCCGGCAGCCGCCGCTCCCGCGTCGGGTGCACCGTACGCAGCCCGCTCACCGTGCTCAGCGCGTCCCGTTCGTACATCTCCGGGTGCGCCAGCGGGTGCAGGGCCACCACGGAGCTGCCCGTCCGCCCCGCCCACGCCCGCAGCGCCGCCTGCTGGGCCATCGTGCCCGTCGGGAAGAACGCGGCCGCCTCCGTGCCCAGCAGTGCCGCGACCCGCGTCTCCAACTCCGCCACGACGCCGTCGCCGTACATGTCCGCGGGTGCGTCCAGATCCACGCCCGCGGTCTCCGCGTCCCGCGCCAGTTGCGCCGACCACTCCCGCAGGGTGCGGTCGTGGCCGTCGCTCAGTACCCGCGTACACGCCTCCACGGCCGCCCGCCGCCGCTTCCGTAGCTGCTCCGTCGTTTCCATCCCCAAAGTGTGCGCTGCCGTGACGGGACCCTCCGGGGTGCCCCCGTGCTGTCGGCCGAGGGACCACCTGCCGGTGGGTGGCTTCCCCTCCGGGGTGCCCGGTCCCGTCGGTGCCGGGATCTTGGCGGTGCGTCGTGGCTGGTCGCGCAGTTCCCCGCGCCCCTTGGGGCACCCGGGGGGTCCGGGGAGCGACGTTCGCGTAAGGTTGACGAGAAGGGTCGCTGAGGCTGGGAGGCGTGGTGGAGCAGAAACCCGCGAGGCTCACGGTGGGCGTGGTGGGCGCGGGCCGGGTCGGCCCGGTCCTGGCGGCGGCGCTGGCACTGTCGGGCCACCGCCCGGTGGCCGCGAGCGGCGTGTCGGAGGCGTCCCGCCGCCGCGCGGAGACCCTGCTGCCGGGCGTCCCGCTGGTGGAGCCGGCCGAGGTGCTGGCCCGCGCGGACCTGGTGCTGCTGACGGTGCCGGACGACGCCCTGCCCGCACTGGTGCGCGGCCTGGCGGAGACCGGCGCCGTACGCCCGGGCCAGCTGCTGGTCCATGCGTCGGGCCGCTACGGCACCTCCGTGCTGGACCCCGCGCTGCGTGCGGGCGCGCTGCCACTCGCACTGCACCCGGCGATGACGTTCACCGGCACCCCGGTGGACGTCCAGCGCCTGGCCGGCTGCTGCTTCGGCGTCACCGCGCCGGGCGAGCTGCGCACGGCCGCGGAGGCGCTGGTGATCGAGATGGGCGGCGAGCCCGAGTGGATCGAGGAGTCCGCCCGCCCGCTCTACCACGCGGCCCTCGCGATCGGCGCCAACCACCTGGTCACGCTGGTCGCGCAGGCGATGGACCTGCTGCGGCAGGCAGGCGTGCAGGAGCCGGGCCGGATGCTCGGCCCGCTGCTGGGCGCCGCGCTGGACAACGCGCTGCGCTCCGGCGACGCCGCCCTGACCGGCCCGGTGGCCCGCGGCGACGCGGGCACGGTCGCCGCGCACCTGGCCGAACTGCGCGCCCGCGCACCGGAGAACGTCGCGTCGTACGTGGCGATGGCCCGCGCCACCGCGGACCGCGCGCTCGCCAACGGAATGCTCAAGGCCGAATACGCGGAGGCGCTGCTCGGCGCCCTCGCCGACGGGGGGACCCTATGACCCGACTCGTCCACCACGCCCGCGACCTGGCCCCCGCCTCGGCCGTGGTCATGACGATGGGCGCGCTCCACGACGGACACGCCGCCCTGATCCGCGCCGCCCGCGCGCACGCGGGGGACGGCGTGGTCACCGTCACCGTCTTCGTCAACCCGCTCCAGTTCGGGCCGAACGAGGACCTGGACCGCTACCCGCGCACCCTGGAGGCGGACGTGAAGCTCGCCGAGGCGGCGGGCGCCGACTTCGTCTTCGCACCGGACACCGGCGAGGTGTACCCGGGCGGCCCGCCGCAGGTGCGGATCACCGCGGGCCCGATGGGGGAGGGGTTCGAAGGCGCGTCCCGGCCGGGCCACTTCGACGGGATGCTCACCGTGGTCGCCAAGCTGCTGCACCTGACCAACCCGCTCGCCCCCGCCGCCGGGACACCCCGCACGGCCGCGTTCTTCGGGCAGAAGGACGCCCAGCAGCTCGCCCTGGTCCGGCGGATGGCCACCGACCTGAACTTCCCCGTCGACATCGTCTCCGTGCCGACGGTCCGCGAGGACGACGGCGTCGCGCTCTCCAGCCGCAACCGCTACCTGTCGCAGCAGGAGCGGGTCGCGGCCAGGGCACTGTCCCGGGCGCTGTTCGCCGGACGCGACGCCGCCGGGAGCGGCCCGCGGGCGGCCGTGGCCGCGGCCCGCGTCGTGCTGGACGCCGCCGCCCGCGAGCAGCCCCCGGTGGGCCTGGACTACCTCGCGCTCGTCGACCCCGCCACCTTCACCGAGGCCGCACCGGACCACACCGGTCCGGCCGTGCTCGCCGTCGCCGCCAAGGTCGGCGGCACCCGGCTGATCGACAACATCCCCCTGGAGTTCGGAGCCCCCGAATGACCTCCTCCGCTGCCGCCGACCCCGCCGGCATACGCCTGTCCGCCCCCGCTCCCGGCTGGTCGCTGGGCGCCGACGTGGTCGTGGTCGGCTCCGGCGTGGCCGGGCTGACCGTGGCGCTGCGCTGCGCCGCGGCCGGCGCCAAGGTCGTCGTGGTGACCAAGGCGCACCTGGACGACGGCTCCACCCGCTGGGCGCAGGGCGGGATCGCCGCCGCGCTCGGCGAGGGCGACACCCCGGCGCAGCACCTGGACGACACCCTGGTCGCGGGCGCGGGCCTGTGCGACGAGGACGCGGTGCGGCTCCTGGTCACCGAGGGCCCGGACGCGGTACGGCGGCTGATCTCCACCGGCGCCCGCTTCGACACCGACGACTCCGGCTCGATCCTGCTCACCCGTGAGGGCGGCCACCACCGCAGCCGCATCGCCCACGCGGGTGGTGACGCGACCGGCGCCGAGGTCTCCCGCGCCCTGATCGCCGCGGTGGTCGGCAACCCGGACATCGAGTTCGTCGAGAACGCCCTGGTGCTCGACCTGCTCACCGACGCCGAGGGCCGCACCGCGGGCGTCACCCTGCACGTGATGGGCGAGGGCGCCCGCGACGGAGTGGGGTCGGTACGCGCCCGCGCCGTGGTGCTGGCCACCGGCGGCATGGGGCAGGTCTTCTCCGCGACCACCAACCCGGCGGTGTCCACCGGCGACGGCGTGGCGCTCGCGCTGCGCGCCGGGGCCGAGGTCAGCGACCTGGAGTTCGTGCAGTTCCACCCGACCGTGCTGTGGCTGGGCCCGGACGCCGAGGGCCAGCAGCCGCTGGTGTCCGAGGCGGTCCGCGGCGAGGGCGCGCACCTGGTCGACGCCGAGGGCGTGCGCTTCATGGTCGGGCAGCACGAACTCGCCGAGCTGGCGCCGCGCGACATCGTCGCCAAGGGCATCATGCGGCGGATGCAGGAGACCGGCGCCGCGCACATGTACCTGGACGCGCGGCACTTCGGCGCGCGGATGTGGGCCGAGCGGTTCCCGACGATCCTGGCCGCCTGCCGCGCCCACGGCATCGACCCGGTGACCGGGCCGATCCCGGTCGCGCCCGCCGCGCACTACGCCTCCGGCGGGGTGCGGACCGACCTGCGCGGACGCACCACCGTGCCGGGCCTGTACGCCTGCGGGGAGGTGGCCTGCACCGGCGTGCACGGCGCGAACCGGCTCGCCTCGAACTCCCTGCTGGAGGGGCTGGTCTTCGCCGAGCGGATCGCCGCCGACGTGGTGGCGGCCACCGGTCCGGAGCCGGGCGAGCCGGTGGCGCCCGCCCCGGCGCGCACCCCGCTGCTCGCCTCCGAGGCGCGCTACGAGGTGCAGCGGATCATGACCGCGGGCGCCGGGGTGCTGCGCAGCGCGGAGAGCCTGGCCGCGGCCGCGGGCGCGCTGGAGCGGCTGCACACCGCGGCCGTGGAGGCGTACGAGCGGGACGGCAAGACCGCCGAGCCGTGCGTGGAGACGTGGGAGGCGACCAACCTGGGCCTGGTGGCCCGGGTGCTGGTGGCCGCCGCCCGGCGCCGCGAGGAGACCCGCGGCTGCCACTGGCGCGAGGACCGGCCCGACCGGGACGACCGGCAGTGGCGCCGGCACCTGGTGGTGCGGCTCACCCCGCACCACACCCTGGACGTGGCCACCACCGAGGGGCCGGGCCTGCCGGCCACCCGCCCCGGTCCGGTCCCGGCGGTCACCCCGTCCGCCGGGATCGGGGATGATGGGGCCGCCGCCGCACCGCGGCGGGCACAGCCGTGACCGGCGGCCCGGGCCCCGGCCCGCGGCAGCGCACCGCGGCCCCGGCGGACCGCGGCCCGCACCAGCAGTGGACGACGCAACGTACGCGGCAAGGCACGCAGCACACGAAGGAGCTTCCGTGACATCCTCCGACGGCCCTGACCGGCCCCAGCCCGTCGCTCTTCCGCTGCCGACGTTCGGCCCGCCCGCCGAGTCCGCGGGCGGCGGCTGCGGCGACGGCTGCGGCTGCGGCGACGCCCACGACCCGTACGACCTGGACCCGCTGGAGTGCGGCCTGGACCCGGACCTCGCCGCGCTGATCGTGGACGCCGGCCTGGACCCCGTCCAGGTCGAGGACATCGCGCACATGGCGATCGAGGAGGACCTCGACCAGGGCGTGGACGTCACCACGGTGGCGACCGTGCCCGAGGACGCCTTCTCCACCGGGGACTTCACCGCGCGCGAGAACGGCACCGTGGCGGGGCTGCGGGTCGCAGAGGCGGTGCTGTCGGTGGTGTGCACCGACGAGTTCGAGGTGGAGCGGCACGTCGAGGACGGCGACCGGGTCGCCGCCGGGCAGAAGCTGCTGACCGTGCGCACCCGCACCCGCGACCTGCTCACCGCCGAGCGCAGCGCGCTGAACCTGCTGTGCCGGCTGTCGGGCATCGCCACCGCCACCCGCGCCTGGGCCGACGCCCTGGAGGGCAGCAAGGCGCAGGTGCGCGACACCCGCAAGACCACGCCGGGTCTGCGCGCGCTGGAGAAGTACGCGGTGCGCTGCGGCGGCGGCACCAACCACCGGATGTCGCTGTCGGACGCGGCCCTGGTCAAGGACAACCACGTGGTCGCCGCGGGCGGTGTCGCGGCCGCCTTCAAGCTGGTCCGCGAGGAGTTCCCCGAGGTGCCGATCGAGGTCGAGGTGGACACCCTGCACCAGGTCCGCGAGGTGGTGGACGCCGGGGCCGACCTGATCCTGCTGGACAACTTCACGCCCGCCGAGACCGAGGAGGCGGTCGCGATCGTCGGCGGCCGCGCCCTGCTGGAGTCCTCCGGCCGGCTCACGCTGGACAACGCCCGCGCCTACGCCGACACCGGGGTGGACTTCCTGGCGGTGGGGGCGCTCACCCACTCCTCCCCGATCCTCGACATCGGCCTCGACCTGCGAGCGGAAGCGTAGAGGCGGATGCTGCTCACCATCGACGTCGGCAACACCCACACCGTGCTCGGGCTCTTCGACGGCGAGGAGATCGTGGAGCACTGGCGGATCTCCACCGATCCGCGCCGCACCGCCGACGAACTGGCGGTCCTGCTCCAGGGCCTGATGGGCATGCACCCGCTGCTGGGCGACCTCGGTGACGGCATCGACGGCATCGCGATCTGCTCCACGGTCCCGTCGGTGCTGCACGAGCTGCGCGAGGTGACCCGGCGGTACTACGGCGACGTGCCGGCGGTCCTCGTCGAGCCGGGCGTCAAGACCGGCGTGCCGATCCTGGTCGACCACCCCAAGGAGGTCGGCTCGGACCGGATCATCAACTCGCTGGCCGCCGTACACCTGTACGGCGGCCCGTGCATCGTGGTCGACTTCGGCACCGCCACCACCTTCGACGCGGTCACCGCCCGCGGTGAGTACGTGGGCGGCGCGATCGCCCCGGGCATCGAGATCTCCGTCGACGCGCTCGGCATGCGCGGCGCCCAGCTGCGCAAGATCGAGCTGGCCCGTCCGCGCAGCGTCATCGGCAAGAACACCATCGAGGCCATGCAGTCCGGCATCCTCTACGGCTTCGCCGGACAGGCCGACGGCATCGCCGAGCGGATGGCGCGGGAGCTGGCCGACGACCCGGACGACGTCACCGTGATCGCCACCGGCGGCCTGGCGCCCCTGGTGCTGGGCGAGGCGTCCCTGATCGACGCGCACGAGCCGTGGCTCACCCTGATCGGGCTGCGCCTGGTCTACGCCCGCAACGCCCCGGCCACCGCGTAGCGCCGCCGGGCACCTCCTCCCCGGCGCGGCCCCGCGGACGGCCGGACGCCGCGCGGCTTCCCGCCGAGCCGCGCGGCGTTACGTGAGGTTTGTCCGCTTAACGATTAATGTCCATGCATGCCAACGCCACATGGAAACCGAGGGGGAATGGCGTTCAGCGCGGACGAGGTGCGCGTGCTCCGGCGCGCGCTCGCGGAGGTGCTGGGCCCGCACGCGACCGCCGGGACCGCCGCCGTGGTGGTCGCCCCGCGCCCCGCGGAGTACGTACAGGACTGCCTGCGGCTCGCCGGCGGCCTGGACGACGCCGTACGGGAGGCGGGCCGGATGCGCGCCTTCCACCTGGCCGAGCTGCACCGCTACCGCCTGGCGCTGCCCGGCGCGGCGAGCGGCTACCTCGACCGCCTGGCCACCGCCCTCGACAGCGGCTACCTGCCCGGACCCGACGACCTCGCCGCACTGCGCCGGCTGCGCGCCCTGCCCACCGCGACCGGGGAGCACCGCCGCCGTACCGCCCTGCTGCACCGCTGCGAAACCCTTGCGGAGAACGACGTACGCCAGCGTCTGGAGGCCCATATGCCCGCCCCGCGCCGCCTGCTGTCCCTGCCCCTGCCGGCCGCCGTCCCCGCTCCCGCCCCCCGTGCGGCCGGGGACGCCGACCAGCCCAAGCCGCGCCCGGTGCCGGCGCCCGGCGCCAAGCCGAAGCCGGCCGCCCCGCCGCCGGCCGAACCCCGCGAGCCGGGCCGCCGCACCCCCACCCCGGCGGAGATCTGGCCGCCCCGCCGCACGGACCGGAAACCGGACGAGGCCCGCTCCGCCTAGCGCGAACGGGGGTGGCTACGCTGGGCGCCATGAACTATGTCTCGGCCATCGTGCCGCCGCTGGTGATGGCGGTGCTCTTCACCGCGCTGATCGTGACCATCGTCAAGAACCAGGGCGGCGCCAACAAGGCCAAGGAGGACGCCGCCGTGGACGCCGCGCTGGCCGCCGCCGAGGCCGCGCAGGCCGCCCGGACCGCCACCCCCGACGAGCGCTGACCCACCCGAGCGCTCCCCACCGGGCCGCGGCGCACCGCCGCCCGGTGCGCCGCGAAGAGCGGTAATTACGACATTCGTCGCGTTTCGCCCGTAGTATTTCCGGTGTGCCCCGACCACTCGGAGAACTCGAAGACGCCGTGATGACCCGGGTGTGGGAGTGGAACCGCGCGGTCACGGTTCGTGAGGTACTCGAAGACCTCTCACGGGATCGTTCCATCGCCTACACAACGGTGATGACCGTAATGGACAACCTCCGGCAGAAGGGCTGGCTGCGCCGGGAGGCGGAAGGCCGCGCATATCGCTATGAGGCGGTATCGACGCGTGCGGCGTACTCGGCCGCACTGATGAACGAAGCCTGGGCGGCGAGCGACAACCCGGCCGAGGCCCTCGTCCACTTCTTCGGCATGATGTCCCCGGAACAGCGCGAAGCCGTGCGGGACGCATTGCGCATCATCCAGTCCGTGGACCCCTCCGGCCCGGCGGAACCCGAAGGGCGATAGCGTCCGCCCATGCCCCTGATGTCGAATGACGTGACCATCCGCCGGGCCCGTACCGGCGATGTCCCCGCTCTGCGGCGGCTGCTGGACTCCTATGCCAGGGACGGCATCCTGCTCGACAAGGCCACGGTGACCCTTTATGAGGACCTCCAGGAGTTCTGGGTGGCCGAACGCGACGAGGACGCCGAGGTGGTCGGCTGCGGCGCGCTGCACGTGATGTGGGAGGACCTGGCCGAGGTCAGGACGCTCGCCGTGCACCCCTCGCTGCGCGGGGCCGGCGTGGGCCACCAGGTGCTGGCCAAGTTGCTGCACACTGCGCGCTGGCTGGGCGTCAGGCGTATTTTCTGCCTCACCTTCGAAGTCGACTTCTTCGCCCGGCACGGCTTCGTCGAGATCGGTGAGACCCCGGTGGACGGCGATGTCTTCGGCGAGCTGCTGCGTTCCAATGACGAGGGTGTCGCAGAGTTCCTGGACCTGGAGCGAGTGAAACCCAACACCTTGGGTAACAGCCGGATGCTGCTGCAACTCTGAGACCGGTATGTCCGGATCGCGCGGGCGCACAGGTGGGCCACTTCGCGCAAGGGGTTTGTGTTTTTCGGTGAAAGGCGCTTTGCTTTTACCGTTAATCCGTTTTCGATGAAAGGGAAGCCGGTGGCACAGAAGGTTCAGGTCCTTCTTGTGGACGACCTCGACGGCGGCGAGGCCGACGAGACCGTGACGTTCGCGCTCGACGGCGTGACGTACGAGATCGACCTCACCACGGAGAATGCCGACAAGCTGCGCGGGTTGCTCAACCCGTACACGGACAGTGGCCGCCGCACCGGTGGCCGTGCCGGGCGGGGCCGCACCAAGGCCGTGCGCGGTGGCAGCAGCTCCAGCCAGGACACCGCGAAGATCCGTGCGTGGGCCAAGGAGAAGGGCTACGACGTCAACGACCGCGGTCGCGTCCCCGCGACCATCCGTGAGGCGTACGAGAAGGCCCACGGCTGATCAGGGCAGCGCGCTCGCAGTGCGACGCGGTGGCAGGCGGTCGCCAGTGCGGCCACCAGTGCGGTGAGTCCGACGGGAACCCCCGTTTCGTCGGCTTCGCGGGCCACGCGCAGCGCGGGCACGGTCGACTCCACGTCGAACCCCGGCCGAGGAGGCCGCAGCCACACCGGTGCCGACCGGTCGTACGCGGCCTCCCTGCGGCCCCACTCGGGGTGCGCTGGAGCCCGCAGGGTCCGCCCTGCGCCCAGGGCCGCCAGGTCCAGCTCGATGCCCCCCCACTCCAGCCACTCCAGCAGTCCGGGCAGCTCTTCGGCCGTCCCCGCGGCGACCAGCAGCCGCACTCGGTGGCCGTCCAGCGCCACCGGCCCGAGCAGGCCCGGACGGGAGAACCGGCTCAGCATCGCGAAGCCCGCCTCCGCCGGCGCGTCGAGCGCGTCGAACCGCACGCCCGTGACCAGTGCCGGAGGCGGGCCGTCGACGACCGGCCATCCCAGCTCGTGCTCGTACCAGCCCATGCCGTGTCAACTGCCGCACCGAGGCGGCGGTTACGTACCGTCCGGCATCGAACACACCTGGTGATGCCGGTGGCCTGGGCGCCGCCCGGAGCGGGCCCCGCGATGGCCGGAAACCGGCGCGCGGTGTTCGCCCTTAGCGCAGAGCGGAGTGCCCGCGCGGTGTGGATTGTCGGCGACCGAGGGTAAGAACTACCTAGTGGGAAGGGCTGGTGTTCGAGCAGGCGGGGCGGGCGTTCGCCACGGGCGTACTGATTGAGAGGGTATTCGCCTGGCCTGCGGGAACATCGTCTCGCACCATCGAGGTTGTGGGAGTGACGTCAGCCGGTTGCGCGGCTTTCCCCGCGAGAGCGGGGGTGATTCGCGAGCGGCGCCGCTGTGCGGGACTAGCATGCGGAAGGACAGGGAGGGGACCGACCCCTCACTGCCCGACCGCTCTGAGGAGCGATTAACGATGTTCGAGAGGTTCACCGACCGCGCGCGGCGGGTTGTCGTCCTGGCTCAGGAAGAAGCCCGGATGCTCAACCACAACTACATCGGCACCGAGCACATCCTCCTGGGCCTGATCCACGAGGGTGAGGGTGTCGCCGCTAAGGCCCTGGAGAGCCTCGGGATTTCTCTTGAGGCGGTCCGCCAGCAGGTGGAGGAGATCATCGGCCAGGGGCAGCAGGCCCCGTCCGGCCACATCCCCTTCACCCCCCGTGCCAAGAAGGTGCTGGAGCTGTCGCTCCGCGAGGCCCTTCAGCTCGGCCACAACTACATCGGCACCGAGCACATCCTGCTCGGCCTGATCCGCGAGGGCGAGGGCGTCGCCGCCCAGGTCCTGGTGAAGCTGGGCGCCGATCTCAACCGGGTCAGGCAGCAGGTCATCCAGCTGCTGTCCGGCTACTCCGGCGGGAAGGAGTCGGCCACGGCCGGCGGGCCGGCCGAGGGCACCCCCTCGACCTCGCTCGTGCTGGACCAGTTCGGCCGCAACCTCACCCAGGCCGCTCGGGAGACCAAGCTCGACCCGGTGATCGGGCGCGAGAAGGAGATCGAGCGGGTCATGCAGGTGCTGTCCCGCCGCACCAAGAACAACCCGGTGCTCATCGGCGAGCCCGGCGTCGGCAAGACCGCCGTCGTGGAGGGCCTGGCCCAGGCGATCGTCAAGGGCGAGGTGCCCGAGACGCTCAAGGACAAGCAGCTCTACACGCTCGACCTCGGCGCCCTGGTGGCCGGCTCGCGGTACCGCGGTGACTTCGAGGAGCGCCTGAAGAAGGTGCTCAAGGAGATCCGCACCCGCGGCGACATCATCCTGTTCATCGACGAGCTGCACACCCTGGTGGGCGCCGGCGCGGCCGAGGGCGCGATCGACGCGGCCTCGATCCTGAAGCCGATGCTGGCCCGCGGTGAACTCCAGACCATCGGTGCCACCACGCTCGACGAGTACCGCAAGTACCTGGAGAAGGACGCCGCGCTCGAGCGCCGCTTCCAGCCCATCCAGGTCGCGGAGCCGTCGCTGCCGCACACCATCGAGATCCTCAAGGGCCTGCGGGACCGGTACGAAGCCCACCACCGCGTCTCCATCACCGACGAGGCGCTCGTGCAGGCGGCCACGCTCGCCGACCGCTACATCTCGGACCGGTTCCTGCCGGACAAGGCGATCGACCTGATCGACGAGGCGGGCTCGCGGATGCGCATCCGCCGGATGACCGCGCCGCCGGACCTGCGCGAGTTCGACGAGAAGATCGCCGAGGTGCGCCGGGAGAAGGAGTCCGCGATCGACTCGCAGGACTTCGAGAAGGCCGCCTCCCTGCGGGACAACGAGAAGCAGCTCCTCGCCGCGAAGTCCAAGCGGGAGAAGGAGTGGAAGGCCGGCGACATGGACGTCGTCGCGGAGGTCGACGGCGAGCTGATCGCCGAGGTCCTGGCCACCGCCACCGGCATCCCGGTCTTCAAGCTGACCGAGGAGGAGTCCACCCGGCTGCTGCACATGGAGGACGAGCTCCACAAGCGCATCATCGGGCAGGTCGACGCGGTCAAGGCGCTCTCCAAGGCGATCCGCCGTACCCGTGCCGGTCTGAAGGACCCCAAGCGTCCCGGCGGCTCGTTCATCTTCGCCGGTCCGTCCGGCGTCGGTAAGACCGAGCTGTCCAAGGCGCTCGCGGAGTTCCTCTTCGGCGACGAGGACGCGCTGATCTCGCTCGACATGTCCGAGTTCAGCGAGAAGCACACCGTCTCGCGGCTCTTCGGCTCCCCGCCCGGATACGTGGGATACGAAGAGGGCGGCCAGCTCACCGAGAAGGTGCGCCGCAAGCCGTTCTCGGTCGTGCTCTTCGACGAGGTCGAGAAGGCGCACCCGGACATCTTCAACAGCCTGTTGCAGATCCTGGAGGACGGTCGGCTGACCGACTCCCAGGGCCGGGTGGTCGACTTCAAGAACACCGTCATCATCATGACCACCAACCTCGGCACCCGGGACATCTCCAAGGGCTTCAACCTGGGCTTCGCCGCCCAGGGCGACACCAAGTCCGGGTACGAGCGGATGAAGAACAAGGTCAGCGACGAGCTCAAGCAGCACTTCCGCCCCGAGTTCCTCAACCGGGTGGACGACGTGATCGTCTTCCCGCAGCTCAGCCAGGAGGACATCCTCCAGATCGTCGACCTGATGATCAGCGCGGTCGACGAGCGGCTGCGCGACCGCGACATGGGCATCGAGCTGAGCCTGGAGGCCAAGGAGCTGCTCTCCAAGCGCGGCTACGACCCGGTGCTCGGCGCCCGGCCGCTGCGCCGGACCATCCAGCGCGAGATCGAGGACACCCTCTCGGAGAAGATCCTCTTCGGCGAGCTGCGCCCCGGTCACATCGTGGTCGTGGATGTCGAGGGCGAAGGCGAGTCGGCGAAGTTCACCTTCCGCGGCGAGGAGAAGGTCACCGTGGCCGACGCCCCGCCCGTGGAGACGGCCGGCGGCGCGCCGAACCTCTCCAAGGAGTGACGCTGCGCATGCGGTGACCGCATCGAAAGGGCCCGGCCCCGGCACCCCGTAAGGGGAGCCCGGGGCCGGGCCCTTTTCGGGTGCCGGGCCTGGGGAAGTCCAGAACAGGTCTAGAACTCGACCGTGACGTCCGGGAGCGCGTCCGCGTTGTGGACGGCTGCCGGGCTGGTGCCGCGCAAAGTGATCCGGCGCAACCGGGGCAACTCCGCGAACGGTGCGAGGTCGATCGACCGGGGCACGGCGCCGCGCCCCACTCCCGGCCGGATCTCCAGCTCCTCCACACCGGGGAAGTGCCGGAGCACCTGGAGGTGCGGCGGCTGGAGTCGCACCAGCCGGGTGGACAGGACGCGGATGTTCGGCAGGGGCGGGAAGTCCGGCTCGAAAAGCGCTGCGATCCCGTCGCTGACCGACAACGAGGTCAGCGCGGGCAGGGCGCCGAGCCGGTCCCAGTCGGCGCGGGCGAAACGGTCCGGCTGCGGCGAGTGGCAGCCCAGGTGCTGCAATGCGGTCAGCCGCTCGATGCCCTCCAGGCCCCTGGTTCCGTAGCCGGTGTAGAGGCGGGTGAGCGGCAGGCCGTCGGGCAGGAGAGCCATCCCCGGCCAGGCGTCGGCATCGCTGTTGAGGGCGAGGGTCGTCAGTTGTGGGAGGTTGCCGAGTACGCCGAGGCTGGTCTCCCCGGTCAGGTCGAACAGGTGGAGGTCGCGCAGCGGCAGGGATGCCAGCGGTGACAGGTCGGTGAGGTCGCGGCACCTGTAGAGATTCAGCCTCTGGAGCATGGGCAGGTGGTGGCACAGCCGGGCCACCATCGCGTTGTTGATCGGGTCCTCCCACAGCAGGGTGGTCAGTTCCCGGGCGCGGAGGAGGTCGTCGAAGCCGTCGCCGAGTACCGCCTGGGCATTGAGGTGCTCGACCCCGCCGAGGGCGAGGACGGTACGCAGTTCGTCGACGGTGTGGACCCCGTAGTACGTGTCGGCTCGGGGCAGGCGGTCCAGCACCTCGGCGGCGAAGTGCTGCCGGTCGGCGTCGGGCGGGAACTGGGCCAGGAGCGCCCGCACGTCGGCCACCTCGTGGTCGGTGAAACGGGCCAGCACGGGGACCGCCGCGTCGCCGCCGATCTGCCAGGCGGTGCTCACCACCGCCTCCGCCTCCTCGTCGGTCAGCCCGTCCGGGCCCGGCAGCAGTTCCAGGACCAGCGGGCCGACGTCGGCGAGCTCCATCGCCGCCCCGAAGCTGCGCGGCGGGATCAGGGCCGCGCCGCGCTTCTCGACCTCCTCCCGGATCGCCGGGTCCAGCTCGGTGGCGTGCTCCAGGCAGGCCAGGGCGAGCAGGTGGAGGCGGCTGCGGTGGGTCTTCGTGCGGTCGCCGCGGGTGAGGATCTTGCGCAGCAGGCGGGCGCGTTCGTCGGGCCGGGCGTGGGCGACGGCCATCCGGATCACGTCGGCCCACTGGTCCTGGTGGGCGTTGCGGGCCATCAGGTCGAAGTCGCGCTCCTCGATCGCGGCCTTCGCGGCCAGGTAGTCCTGGAAGGTGCGGTGGACGAAGTCCACGGTGGCCCCGGAGACCGGCTCGCGGATCAGGCCGCTGCGGTCCAGCAGGTGGCGGTAGACGTCCTCCGCGCCGCCCAGCGCGTCCCGGACCGCGGGCATCGCGGGCAGGGCGGCCGCGACCAGGTCGACCGCGTCGGCCCGGTCCATCTCCGCCTGGCCGTTCTTCACCAGCCAGTACGCCAGTTTCTGGAGCATTTGGATCTGCGGGGCCTCGGTGAGCAGCGGTTCGAGGTCGCGCTCGCGGTCGCGCCGGTTGAGCAGCATCGACAGCGCGGCGTCGTAGAGCTCCTTGCGGCCGGTGGGCAGGTAGCCGTTGCGGTCGCGGTGCAGGGCGCAGATGAGGCTGCACATGAGGGGGTTGGTGGCGAGCCGGGCGAGGTCCTGCTTGCGGCCGAGGGCCTGTTGCAGGGTGTGCTCGAAGCCGTCGAGGCGGGCGAGTTCCGCGGTGTCGCCGGGCACGGTGGCGCGGGCCGCGTCGTGCCAGCGGGCGGTGAAGGCGCGGACGTCGGCGCGGCTCATCGGGGCGAGGGTCAGCTCGGTGAACCCCTCGTCGGCGAGCCAGGCGTCCTCGACGGCGGACGGGCGGGAGGTGACCAGCCAGCGGTTGCCCGGATAGGTGCCGAGCAGCAGCCGCAGCCAGTCGCCGACCCGCTCCCGGGTGCGCTCGTCCACCTCGTCCAGGCCGTCCACCAGCACCAGGGCGCGCCGGTCGGTGAGGACCTGCTCGGTCCAGCCCGGGGGAGCGGTGAGCGGGGTGCCCACCGCGGTCAGGAAGTCCGCGGGCATCGGCAGCCGCTCCTGGCGGGCGACGGTCCGCAGCGGCAGGACGTACGGCACCAGGCCGTGCAGGTGGCGCAGGTGCTCGCCGAGGTCCTGCCGCGCGGCGCCGACCGCGAGCCACTGCACCAGGGTGCTCTTGCCGGAGCCGGCCACCCCGCGCAGCAGCACCAGGTCCTGCCCGGCGAGCGCCTGCTCGGCCGGGAGCGGCCCCGTGCGCGGCGCGCCGCCGCCGGCGGCGCCGCCGACCGCGTCCGGGTCCGGCCGGCCGGCGGCCCATCGCGCGGCGCCGGCGCCGCGGTCGGCGGTGACCTCCAGCCCGTAGTACGCGCTGTCCAGCGGCCAGGTGACGCGGGAGCGGGCGGAGAAGTCGATGCCGAAGATCCGCAGGGTGCCGTGGTGCCGGGCCAGGTGGTCGGCGTAGCGGGACTCGAAGTCGGTGGGGCGGCGGGGCGGGCCGACCAGGCGGGGCATGCGGTAGCCGTGGCCGGTCAGGGCAGCGGCGAAGGACTCGTCGCCGAGCAGCCGGGCGAGCGGGGTGAAGGCGATCCGGCTCTGCTGCCAGCCGTTCTGCTGGGCGACGACCACGCCGAGCAGGGCGCCGCCGGTCAGGACGGCCGCACCGGACAGGCCCGCCCACGGGGACGGGCCGTCGGCGGGGGCGGGGGGCGGGGCGCCGTCCACCACGAGGACGCCGTACTCGCTGAAGAGGTTGGAGCCGGGCTTGTAGGTGCCGACGACCTGTTCGGTGTCCAGCCGGTCGCCGTCGGTGCGCTGCACGTAGGGGAAGCCGATCGCCTCGCACCCGGCGACGGGGTCGAGGGAGGCGGTGTTCGCCCAGCGGTCGGCGGTGCGGAAGGCGGCGGCGGGGGCGAGCGGCTGCTCGGTGGTGACCAGGGCCACGTCGATGCCGCGCCCCGGGTCGTACCAGGTGCCGGCCCGCCGGCCCGCGGCGCCCTCCGGGCCGCCCGGCGCGGTGAGCAGCACGGGGGCGTCGCCGGCGACGACGTGGGCGGCGGTCAGCACCAGGGTGGGCGTGAGCAGGTAGCCGCTGCCCTGGACGGTGCCGGACTGGAGGACCGCGAGGCGGTAGGGGGCGGGTGGGCGGACCGGGCGCGGCGTCGGGTGCGCGGCCACGACGCGGTCAGCTCTCGTACCGCACGCTCGACGCGTCGCCGCGCGGGGCGCCGATCAGGAGGTGGCCGCCGGTCGCGGACTTCGGGTGCAGGGTCAGGGCGACGGTGTGGGTGCTGCCGGAGGTGCGGGAGCCCTCGGCGCCGGCTTCGACGATCCACGCCTTGACGCCGCCGCGGCCGGTCCTGGTGCGCTGGAGCTCCACGGTGAACTCCATGCGGATCTCGCCGACCTCGAAGCGCACCTCCGCGCCGGCGCCGCGCACCGCGCCCTCCATCAGCCCGGCACGTACGGCCTCGACGGCGTCGGCCAGTTCCATGCCGGTCACGGCGGGCGCGGATTCGTTCGGTGTGGTCATGGTCGGTCCCCCCTCTGGTCCCCGGAAAACAGCCGTTCCCACGGTAGTGCCGGTGAGGTGTCCCACGTGACGCGGACCACTTACTAACGGAAATAGTGCCGGGTGCGCAGCGCGGAACCCACAGGGAACGCACAGCCGGCAATGCGGACATAACGCATCTTTTCTCCTACGAATGTCCGTAGTAAGGGGGGTCCTTGCCCATGTCCGGAATGCCGGGTTACCAAGGATTCGCGACGGGCCGCTGCCGGATTCGTCGCTCCCCCATCCAGTGAGGTCATTTCTTCATGCGCAAGAACTCCACGACGCAGAACCGCACCCCGAAGACCGTTACCCGCGGCCGGGTCGCCGTAGTGGGCGGCGGCCTGGTGGCGGCACTCGCCTTGGGCTCTACGGCGGCCTTCGCCGCCACGTCGCACTCCTCCTCCGAGGCCTCCTCGGGCTTCATGAACGCGGCCACGGTCGCGAACGTCTCCGACGCGGTGCAGGCGAAGACCGCTGCCGCGAAGACCACCGCCGCGAAGACCGCGGCCCAGACCGCGGCCAAGGCGAAGGCCGACGCCAAGGCGAAGAAGGCCGCCGCGGCCAAGAAGCTCCAGGCGTCCTGGGTGACCCCGGTCACCGGCTACACCCTCGGCGCGGGCTACGCCCAGGTGGGCAAGCACTGGGCGCACACCCACTCCGGCCAGGACTTCGTCGTCAACAGCGGCACCACCGTGCGCGCCGCGCACAGCGGCACCGTGGTGACCGCCGGCTGGGGCGGCGCCTACGGCAACAACATCGTGATCAAGCACGGCTCGCACCTGTACACGCAGTACGGCCACCTGTCGAAGATCGGCGTGCACGTCGGCGAGCACGTGAACACCGCGCAGACCATCGGCCTGTCCGGCTCCACCGGCAACTCCACCGGCCCGCACCTGCACTTCGAGGTCCGGACCACGCCGTACTACGGCTCCTCCGTCGAGCCGCTGCACTTCCTGCGCGCCCACGGCGTCAACCCGTAAGGCGGGCGGAACCCACGAAATGAGGACCCGGGCACCCATGGTGCCCGGGTCCTCGCGCGCTCCCGCCCGCGCGGGCGCGGTCAGGTCCGCGCGAGGTCGTGCTCGGCCTGCGCGACCAGGTCGAGCGCCACCGCGAGGATCGCCCCGCGCTTCTCCTCGTCGTCGCCCTCGACGCTCTGCATCACGTGCATCCCCGCGTGCATCGAGAACAGCGCCGTCAGCGAGCGGATCTGCGCGGTCATCGGCGAGCTCGGCTCGGTGAGCAGCTCGCTCAGCGCCTTTATCCGGATCTTGAGGGACTCCCCGATCGCCAGGTCGCGGACGGTGGCCTGGTTCTCCTGGAGGAAGCGGAAGAGGTCGCCGGCGCTCCACAGCGCGTCGCAGTAGCGGCGCAGCAGCTCCTGCTTCGTCTCCAGCGTGTGCGGCTGGCCCTGCGCCCAGGTGATCAGGTCGTCGATCGGGGCCGTGAGGTCCGCCGAGATGCTGATCAGGATGTCTTCCTTGGTCTTGAAGTGGTAGTAGAGCGCCGCCTTGGTGACGTTCAGCCGCTCGGCGATCTCCCGCAGCGACGTCTTCTCGTACCCCTGCTCGGCGAAGAGCTTCAGGGCGACGTCCTGGATGCGGTGGCGTGTGTCGCTGCGCCGGGTCTGGTGCGGTGTGGCCATGGCGGTCGCTCTCCTGCTGCACTGCGCGTGGCCTGGTGCGGCCACTGCGTGACGGGCCTCCTCACGGTACGGCCCCACCACGACCTTACGCACTTACTTGACGCCCGGCTAGTTAGCCCCTACCTTGCTTTTCGACCAGAACTAGCCGGGCGGCAAGTAAGTTCCAGCGAACGACTCCGCCCTCCTCCCGGAGGAAGGGACGCCGGTCATGACCCAGACCGAAGCGCCGCTCAGCAAGCAGCCGCCCGCGGCCGCGGCACCCCGCGAGCGCAGTGTGCGGGTGGTGATGGCGGGCCTGCTGATCGCCATGCTGCTCGCGATGCTCGACAACATGATCGTCGGCACCGCGATGCCCACGATCGTCGGCGAGCTCGGCGGCCTGAACCACCTGTCGTGGGTGGTCACCGCCTACACGCTGGCCACCGCCGCCTCGACCCCGATCTGGGGCAAGCTCGGCGACCTGTACGGCCGCAAGGGGATCTTCCTCACCTCGATCGTGCTGTTCCTGATCGGCTCGGCGCTGTCCGGGATGTCGCAGTCCATGGACCAGCTCATCGCCTTCCGCGCGGTCCAGGGCCTGGGCGCGGGCGGCCTGATGGTCGGCGTGATGGCGATCATGGGCGACCTGATCCCGCCCCGCGAGCGCGGCAAGTACCAGGGCATGATCGCCGGCGTGATGGCCGTGGCGATGATCGGCGGTCCGTTGGTCGGCGGCTCGATCACCGACAACTGGGGCTGGCGCTGGAGCTTCTACATCAACCTGCCGATCGGCGCGGTCGCCCTCGCCGTGGTCACCGTCGTGCTGCACCTGCCGAAGCGGAAGCCCGGCGCCGCCCGGATCGACTACCTCGGCGCCTCCCTGCTCACCGTGGCGATCACCTCGCTGGTGCTGCTGACCACCTGGGGCGGCACCCAGTACGCCTGGGGCTCCGGGCAGATCCTCGGCCTGCTGGTGCTCGGCGTGGTCACCCTGGCCGGCTTCCTCTACACCGAGACCCGCGCCGCCGAGCCGGTGCTGCCGCTGCGCATCTTCCGCAGCCGCAACTTCACCCTGATCTCGGTGATCGGCTTCCTCGTCGGCTTCACCATGTTCGGCGCGATGACCTTCCTGCCGCTCTACCAGCAGACCGTGCAGGGCGCCTCGGCCACCAACTCCGGCCTGCTCCTGCTGCCGATGCTGCTGGCGATGATGGCGGTGTCGATGGTCGCCGGGCGGCTGACCACCAGCACCGGCCGCTACAAGGTCTTCCCGATCGTCGGCGGGGTGCTGATCACCATCGGGCTCTACCTGCTGTCCACGATGGGCGTCGACACCTCCCGCACCGTCTCCGGCGTGTACATGGCCGTGCTCGGCGCCGGGATGGGCTGCATCATGCAGATCACCATGCTGGTGGCGCAGAACAGCGTGGACATGCGGGACATGGGCGTCGGCTCCTCGTCCGCGACGCTCTTCCGCACCATCGGCGGCTCCTTCGGCGTCTCGCTCTTCGGCGCGCTGTTCTCGCACCGGGTGCAGGACGTCATGGCCTCGCGGCTGGGCGGCAAGGGCGCGGCGGCGCTCGGCGGCGGTGCCCAACTCGACCCCAAGGCGGTCGCCCGCCTGTCCGCCACCGTGAAGGACGGCTACTTCCACGCGGTGTCCGCCGGCACCCACCAGGTGTTCCTGTGGGGCACCGTGGTCAGCGTGATCGGGTTCGTCGCCGCGCTCTTCGTCGTCGAGACGCCGCTGCGGGGCGCGGGCCCCAAGGAGGAGGTCCCCGCGGACGGGGCGCCGGAGCCGGTCGACGCGGTCTGAGGGCCCGGACGGCCGTCGGACGCTCAGCCGCGGGGGAGCATCAGCTGGGCGACGGCGCCGCCGCCGTCGGCCGCCGGGGCGTTGCGGAAGGTCAGCCGGGCGCCGAGGACGCGGGTCTGGCCGACCGCGATGGTCAGGCCCAGCCCGTGGCCGCCGCCCGCGCGGTCGGTGCGGCCGGTGCGGAACCGGCTGGGCCCCTCCCGCAGCAGGTCCGCGGGGAAGCCCGGGCCGTGGTCGCGGACCCGTACGAAGGCGCCGTCGACCAGGACCTCGATCGGGGCCGCGCCGTGCCGCAGCGCGTTGGCCAGCAGGTTGCCGAGGACCCGCTCCAGGCGGCGCGGGTCCGTCGGCACCACGGCGTCCTCGGCGACGGTCACGGTGGCGCCGGGCGCGAGCACGGGCACCCGGCGCCGTACGAAGTCGCCCAGCGCGATGTCCTGGAGCTCGGGGTGCTCGGCGGCGCCGTCCAGCCGGGCCACTTCGAGGACGTCCTCCACGAGGGTGCGCAGCGCGTGCACCCGGTCCCGGACGAGTTCGGCGGGGCGGCCGGGCGGCAGCAGCTCGGCGGCGGTGACCAGGCCGGTGACGGGGGTGCGCAGCTCGTGCGCGATGTCGGCGGTGACCCGGCGCTCGGCCTCCAGCCGCAGCTGGAGCGCGTCGGCCATGCCGTCGACCGCCCGGGCCAGCTCGTCGGTCTCGTCGCGGACCCGGCGGCCCCCGATCGCCTCGCGCACCCGCACCTGGGTGTCGCCGTCGGCGACCTTGCGGGCGGCGACCGCGGCCTTGCGCAGCCGCCGCGACATCCGCCCGCCGATCAGCACGCCGATCGCGGTGCCGCCGACCACCACCGCGAGCGAGCCGGCGACGAGTGCCTGGTCGAGGTCGACCAGCACCGAGTAGCGGTCGCTGAACGCGCTCTTCAGCGACAGCACGTGGCCGTTCCCGGCGGGGGTCTCGGCCCACACGGTGGGGTCGTCGCCGCGGCCGGCCGCGACGTACGTGGCGCGCTGGCCGCGTTCGGCGTACACCTTCAGGGCAGGCGGCAGGCCGGGGTCGTCGAGCCGGGCGTAGAAGACCAGCCGGCCGGTGGCCTCGTAGATCCGCAGCGCGGACTGGACGCGCTCGTCCTGGACGTCCCGGGTGGAGTTGATCATGCTCACCCGGGCGGCGTTGTGCACCACGAGGCTGAGCGCGAGGACGACCAGGGCGGAGACCGCGGCGATGGCCGCGCTGATCTTCCAGCGCAGGCCGCGGCGCAGGATCAGGCGGCGCAGCAGCGGGCGGTGGCGCAGGGTGCGGCGGGCCCGCCGGGCCAGGCGGGCGGACCGGCGCCGTCGGGACGGACCGGGGGCCGTGTCGGGGCCGACGCCGTCGCGGCTGTTGCCGTCGGGGCGCTCGTCCGGGGCCCGGACGGGGCCGGGCGGCGCGGCAGGGGCCGCAGAGCCGGCCGAGGAGCCGGGCGGACCGTCCACCACGTCCGCGTCCACCTCCATGTCCGCGTCCACCTCAGGCCCTCAGCTTGTAGCCGAAGCCGCGGACGGTCTCCAGCCGGTCCTGGCCGATCTTCGTCCGCAGCCGCTGCACATGGACGTCCACCACGCGGGTGTCGCCGCCCCACGCGTAGTCCCACACCCGCGCCAGCAGGTGGTCGCGGGAGAGCACCGTGCCCGGGGCGCGGGCGAACTCCAGCAGCAGCCGCATCTCCGTCGGCGTCAGCGCCAGCCGCTGCCCGGCCCGGGTGACCTCCAGGCCCTCGGGGTCGATCTCGATGTCGCCGAAGGACAGCACCGCGCCCTCGTCGGCCGCCTCTCCCGGCGAGGCGGCGCGGAAGCGGCGCAGCACCGCGCGGATGCGGGCCACCAGCACCGCGCCGTCGAACGGCTTGGTGACGTAGTCGTCGGCGCCGGCCTCCAGCCCGAGCACCACGTCGATCGCGTCGGCCCGCGCCGAGACCATGATCACCGGGACCGTGGACTCGTCGCGGATACGGCGGCACAGGCTCACCCCGTCGATGCCCGGCACCATCACGTCCAGCAGCGCCAGGTCCGGCCGCTCGGCCCGGAAGGAGTCCAGACCAGTGACGCCGTCGGGCGCCGCCGTGACGCGGAAGCCGTCGCGCTCCAGGGCGAGCGTGGTCGCCTCGCGGATCACGTCGTCGTCCTCGACGAACAGCACGTGGGTGGGGGCCATGCGCTACCGCCCCCCACCGGTCGCGGTGGGCGACGGGGAGGAGGGCGAGGAGGTCGAGGTCGAGGAGGTCGAGGTCGAGGGCGAGGGCGAGGCGGTCGAGGGCAGCTCCGGGTCGAGCAGTTCGGAGTTGGGCAGTGGCACGGGGTCGGTGGAGGTCGGCTCGGGCTCGGCGGTCGGCGTCTTCGCGCCGAAGTCGAAGTAGGAGCGCGAGACCTCGCGGAAGCTGGAGCCGCGCCAGGCGTAGGTGACCGTTTCCTCACCGGTCGGGTACGCCACCGCGTCGTCGGTCCGGTAGACCTCGTGGACCACCTGGAGCCGCCCGTTGATCACACTGCCGTAGACCGGGGAGTGCTCGTCGGCGAAGACACACCGGTACTTCGTGCCGGTCATCCGGTACACGTACGCGGCGATGCCGAGGCCGTCGCCGCAGGTGGTGACATTGACCACCAGGTCGGGGCCGTCGCCGGAGGTGAGGTCGCCGGAGTCGGTGTCCAGCGGGTAGGCCGCGTCGGAGCCGATGCCGGCGGTGTCGTCGCTGTCGCCGTCGCCGTCCGGGTCGTCGGAGCCGGCGGCGGTGCACGGCTCCAGGTCCTCCCGCACCTCCGCGCTGACGCTGGTGTCCCGGCGCACCATCCGGGCCAGCGCGGCCGGGTCGGAGGCGAGCGCGGGGGCGGCGGTGTCGGGTGTCTTCACCGTCGCCGTCGGCGCCGGGCCCTCCTGGCGGGCGCCGGTCACCGTGCTGCCGCAGCCGGTCGCCGTCACGCAGGCGAACGCGCCCACCGCGGCGGTCAGCGCTATGCGGCGCACTGGCTCTCCTTCCGCGTGTACCCGTACCTGCCGTGCTCCAGCTCGTGCCGCAGCCGGGCCAGCGCCCGGTGCAGCGTGCTCTTCACGGTACCCGCCGACATACCCAGCGCACGGGCCGTCTCCTCGGTGCTCAGCTGGCCGTAGTGCCGCATCAGCACCACCTGGCGCTGCTGCGGCGCCAGCACCCGCATCACGTCGCGCAGCATCTCCCGGTCGGCGTGCTGCTCCGCACCGTCGTCGACGCTGGCCTCCGGGAGGTCGCCGGTGGGCACCTCCTCCAGGCGCCGGCTGCGCCACCACTCGGTGCGGGTGTTGATCATCACGCGGCGCATGTACGCGTCCGCGAGCCGCTTGTCGGCGATGCCGTCCCAGCGCGGGTACGTACGCACCAGGGCGGTCTGCACCAGGTCCTGCGCGTCCACCGGGTCCGGCACCAGCCGGCGCGCGCTGCGCAGCAGGGCATCCTGCCGGGTCCGTACGTACTCCTCGAACTCCAGAACGCCGCTGCTCGCCGCCATCTGTGTCGCCTCCACCCCGCCGATCACGCCTGCCGTCCACGGGCCGACGAGAACGTCTCCCACGGCCTGGTCCGACGCTACGAACCGGATGTTGGGCTTTCGCGACCACCGCCGCACAGCGAGCGCACAGCAACCCATCGGTTGTGTAACAGCCCCCGTGACGGGCCGGCGCGGCCGCGCGTCCCCGGTGCGCCCGAGGACGACCGCCTGCGGCGGAGGGCGGCCGGCGCCCGGCGGGCACGCGGCCGGAGTCGTGCCGGGGGCGGGCTGAGCGGTGGGCGTACTCGGGCCCGCGGCGGCGGCAGCCGGGAGTGGGGGCGTTCTGTCGCAGTGGGGAGCCGCTTCGGGCCGGGAGGCGGGCCGGGCTGCTAGCTCGGCGGGTGGCGGTGGCGGTCGTGGCGGTGGCGGTGGCGGTCGCGGTGTGGCGGTGGACGGTGGCGGTCGCGGTGTGGCGGTGGACGGTGTCGGGCCGGTTGTCCGGGGGCGTGCGGACGGCGCCCCTGCCCGGCCCGTGGGCACCGGGGCGGCGCCGGCGCCTGGCGGGGGGCGGGCGCCGGGCTTCGGGTGCTGGTCCCGCGGAACGCGGGTCAGGCGGGGAGGCGGTAGTGGTCGTCGGGGAGGCGTTCGACGAGGCCGTCGGTGAGGAGGCCGTCGAGGGCGCGGGCGCGTTGGACGGGCTCCTGCCAGGCGGTGTCCAGCACGGCGCGGGGGACCGGGGTGCGGCTGGCCCGGAGGATCGCCAGCAGCCGGCCGCGCACCTGCCGGTCGGTGCCCGCGTACGTCTGGCCGCGCCGGGGCGGGCCGTCGTGCGGGGGCGAGCCGGCCAGCCGCCACGCGCACCGGTCGGCCACCGGGCAGCTCCCGCACTGCGGCGAGCGTGCCACGCAGACCAGGGCGCCCAGTTCCATGGTGGCCGCGGCCCAGCGCGCCGCGGTGCCCTCGTCCTCGGGCAGCAGCGCGGTCGCGAGGCGGCGTTCGGCGGCGGTCGTGGCGTTCGGCGGGTACTCCACGCCGGTGACCGCGCGGGCGAAGACCCGCCGTACGTTCGTGTCGAGCACGATGTGCCGCCGGCCGTACGCGAAGGACGCCACCGCCGCCGCGGTGTACTCCCCGATCCCCGGCAGGGCCAGCAACTCCGCGTGGTCGCGCGGGACTTCGCCGCCGTGCTGCTGCGCTATGGCCGTCGCGGCGGCGTGCAGCCGCAGCGCGCGCCGCGGATAGCCGAGCCGGCCCCAGGCCCGCACCGCCTCCCCCGCGGGCTCGGCGGCGAGGTCGGCCGGGCGCGGCCACCGCGCCATCCACTCCGCGTGCACCGGCAGCACCCGGCTGACCGGGGTCTGCTGGAGCATGAACTCGCTCACCATCACCGACCAGGCGCCCGCGTCGGCCCGCCGCCAGGGCAGGTCCCGGGCGTGGTCGTCGAACCAGTCGATCACCGCGCTGTGCAGCGCCCCGTGGGCGGGGAGGTCGACGGGCACCGGGTCCGCGGACGGTGTCCCGGTCCCGGTCCCGGGCGCCGGTGCGGGCCGGGGCGCGGTCCCGGCGGTGGGCCGGGGGGAGACGCCGAGGGCGCCGCCGGCCGGGGCGTGGGCCGCCGGAAGCTGGGTGGGGGACTGGGTGGGGGAGAGGTCATTGCTCATCGCGGGTTGATCCTCGCACATGCCAATGACATCGCATGCGGACGGTAACCGGAGCGCGGGGATGCGTGACGATGCACTCCGGGTGGTACACGGAGCGCGGAACCGGCGCGCGGAACAGCGCGCGGAAAGAGGGGACTTCGGGGCGATGTAAACGTGATGATCGGCAAAGACCGGACGTATGGCGGCGGGTGGTGCGGCGCCGCGGTACCGATCTCCCCTAGAGTGCGTCTGTGGGCTCCATGCGCAATCCCGTCGGTCCTCTGCCATCGTCCATCTACTGGCGGCGGCGGGCAGTTCTGCTGTGCCTGCTCGCGCTGGTCGCGGCCATCGTCCTGTGGGTGGTCACCAGTCGCGGCGGCGGGGGAGGCAACGGCGCGAGCGCGCCCGCCGATTCGCACACCCCGGCGGCGACCATCACCCCGGGCCCGACACCGTCCGGCCCGCACGACGGCAGCGAGCCCGGCGGACAGCCCACTGCGCCCAGCGGCTCCTCCGGCAGCGGCGGCGACGACAACGGCGGTACGGACAGCGGCACTTCGAGCGGCGCCGACACCGGCGGCGCCACCGCTTCGGCGCCCTCGGCCACCTCGGGCGGCTCTGGCAGCGGCGGTACCGGCTCGGTGCCCCCGGCCGGCCAGGAGGTGCCGGCCGGCTCCTCGCTGCCGACCTGCACCCCCGGTACGGTCACGCTCTCGGTCAGCCCGGTGCGCAACACCTACCAGCCCGGCCAACACCCGCAGTTCCGCCTCGTGGCGGCCAACTCCGGTGCGGCCGCGTGCAAGATCGACGTCGGCCCGAAGAGCGCGGTGTTCACGGTCACCAGCGCGCCGGGCGGCAGCCACGTCTGGGCGTCGGACGACTGCCCGGCCACCGGCTCCCACCTGCTCCAGGTGCCCGCGCGCTCCTCGATGTCGTACACGCTGAGCTGGAACGGCCAGACCAGCTCGCCGCAGTGCGCGAAGCCCAAGGGCCAGCAGGCCGGCAGCGGCACCTACCTGGTGCAGCTCCAGATGTCCGGGTACGGCAGCAAGCAGACGTCCTTCCAGCTCACCGACGACTGACGGCGGCGGGCCGGGCGGTGCGGCTACACGTACCGTTCGAGGATCGAGGACTCGGCCAGCCGGGACAGACCCTCACGGACCGAGCGGGCCCGTGCCTCGCCGACGCCCTCGACGGCCTGGAGGTCGTCCACGCTGGCGGCGAGCAGCTTCTGCAGCCCGCCGAAGTGCTCGACCAGCCGCTCGATGACGGTGTTCGGCAGCCGCGGCACCTTCGCCAGCAGCCGGTAACCGCGCGGCGAGACCGCGGAGTCGAGCGACTCGGGTGACCCGGTGTAGCCCAACGCACGGGCCACCGTGGTCAGTTCGATCAGCTCGCTCTGCGGCAGCGCGTCCAGCTCGGCGAGCGCCTCGGCCACGGTACGGCTGCGCTTGGCGGTCGGCTCGGGGACGTAGTCGCGCGCGACGAGTTCGCGCTCCGGCTCCACCCCGGCGATCAACTCGTCGAGCTGGAGGGCGAGCAGGCGCCCGTCGGTGCCCAACTCCACGACGTACTCGGCGATCTCGGTGGCGATCCGGCGCACCATCTCCAACCGCTGGGCGACGGCGGTGACGTCCCGCACCGTCACCAGGTCCTCGATCTCCAGTGCGGACAGGGTGCCGGCCACCTCGTCCAGCCGCAGCTTGTAGCGCTCCAGCGTGGCCAGGGCCTGGTTCGCGCGGGACAGGATCGCCGCGGAGTCCTCCAGCACGCGGCGCTGCCCGTCGACGTACAGCGCGATCAGCCGCATCGACTGGCTGACCGACACCACGGGGAAGTTGACCTGGCGGCTGACCCGGTCCGCGGTGCGGTGCCGGGTGCCGGTCTCCTCGGTGGGGATCGTGGGGTCCGGTACGAGCTGCACGCCCGCCCGCAGGATCTTGGTGATGTCCTTGTCGAGGATCAGCGCGCCGTCCAGCTTGCACAGCTCGCGCAGCCGGGTCGCGGTGAACTCCACGTCCAGCACGAAACCGCCGGTGCACAGCGACTCGACGGTCTTGTCCATGCCGAGCACGATCAGGCCGCCGGTGTTGCCCCGGACGATCCGCTCCAAGCCGTCGCGCAGCGCCGTACCCGGGGCGACCGCGCTCAGCGACGCGTGCATCAGACCGCCGTCGCTCAGGGCTGCGCCGGCGCGCCCGGAGGAGTCGCCCGCTGCCCTACGAGCCGGGGCGGAGCCCCCTGCCCGGTCGTTGGCTGCCACTCTGCTCCTCACGGTCGCTGCGTTTCGCCAAGCTTACGACTCCCTGCGGGGGGCTCGGGCGGACCCGCCGTAGGCGGGTGCGCAGGGGGCGGTCGAGGGACCTTGAGGAGTGATCGGGGGAGGGTGCGGGGATGCGCCGCCGGTCGTCCGGCCCGTCCCCGGTCGCAGGGCGGTCGTTGGCTGGTCGCGCAGTTCCCCGCGCCCCTGAATGTGCTCGGCCCTTCCGGCGAAAGAAGCCGGCGCCCCAAAGGGGCGCGGGGAACTGCGCGCGCAACAGGCCACCGGCGGGTGGTCCCGGAACCGACAGGACGGGGCACCCCGGAGGGTCCGCTCAGCCCCCGGCGGGGGGTCAGCGGCGGGGGAGGGTGCGCAGGGCGTCGGAGATGTCGGCCACTTCGGTGACGCGCATGCCCGCGGGGATCTTGCCGGGGTCGGGCGGGACGAGGGCGTGGGTGAAGCCGAGCCGGTGGGCTTCGGTGAGGCGCCGCCCGACGCCGGTGACGCGGCGCACCTCGCCGGCCAGCCCGACCTCGCCGACGGCGACGAGGTTCTTCGGCAGGGGCGTGTCGATCGCGGCACTGGCCAGCGCCAGCGCCACCGCCAGGTCGGCCGCGGGCTCGGTGAGCTTCACGCCGCCGACGGTGGCGGTGTAGATGTCCTGCTTGCCGATGGACTTGATCCGGCCGCGCTGTTCGAGGACCGCGAGCATCATGGACACGCGGGAGTTCTCCAGGCCGGAGGTGGTGCGCCGGGGCGAGGGGATCTGGGTGTCCACGGTGAGCGCCTGCACCTCGGCGACCAGCGGCCGGCGCCCTTCGAGAGTGACCGTGAGGCAGGTGCCGGGCACGGGTTCGTCGCGGCGGGTGAGGAAGAGCCCGGAGGGGTCGGCGAGACCGGTGATGCCCTCGTCGTGGAGCTCGAAGCAGCCGACCTCGTCGGTGGCCCCGAAGCGGTTCTTCACCCCGCGGATCAGCCGCAGCCGGGCGTGCCGGTCGCCCTCGAAGCTGAGGACGACGTCGACCAGGTGCTCCAGCAGCCGGGGCCCGGCGATCGCGCCGTCCTTCGTGACGTGGCCGACCAGGAGCGTGGCCATGCCGCGCTCCTTGGAGGCGCGGATCAGCGCGCCGGCGACCTCGCGGACCTGGGCCATGCCGCCGGGCGCGCCGTCGATCTCCGGGGAGGCGACGGTCTGCACGGAGTCGAGGACGAGCAGGCCGGGCTTGACGTCGTCGAGGTGCCCGAGGACCGCGGACAGGTCGGTTTCGGCGGCGAGGTAGAGGTGGTCGGCGAGGGCGCCGATGCGGTCGGCGCGCAGCCGCACCTGGGAGGCGGACTCCTCACCGGTCACGTAGAGCGTGGGGGACTGCGGGCCGGACGCCTTGGCCGCCACGTCCAGCAGCAGCGTGGACTTGCCGACGCCGGGCTCACCGGCCAGCAGGACGACGGCGCCGGGCACCAGGCCGCCGCCGAGCACCCGGTCCAGCTCGGGCACGCCGGTGGAGCGGGCGGTGGCCTGGGTGCCGTCGACCTGGGCGATCGGGCGGGCGGCCGCCGTCACCCGGCCCGGCGCGGTGGTGCGGACCGCGGGGGCGCCGCCGAACTCCTCGACGGTGCCCCACGCCTGGCACTCGCCGCAGCGGCCGAGCCACTTCACCGTGGTCCAGCCGCACTCGGTGCAGCGGTACGAGGGGCGGTCCTTGGACGCGGGTTTGCGGGTGGCCATGCCGTTCACCGTAGCGGGCCGGACCGACAGCCGCGGTCACTCGTACGTGTGGCCGCGACTTCACCATTTTGTGGTGGATCATTACCCGTACGGGTTAAAGAGGGCCGGTAGTGGTGAACCGGGGGCGCGCGCGGGCCTACCGTCGCCCGGTGATGAGCAGGCAATCCCCCAACTCGACGCAGAGCACCGGAGCGCACCGCAAACACCGTGTTCCGTCCGGACGGCAGTGTGCCGACGCGGAGCCGGAGCGGGCCGGCCGGGGGCACGCGGCCCGACGTGAGGGCCGGGCCCGGCGGCCGCAGGGCACGCTGCCCATACAGCCGCCCGCGCACTACGAGCCGTATCTGGACGGCCTGTTCACGTACTGCCTGTCCATCCTGTGCGAGCACGACGCGGCGGCCGGCGCGCTGGGCGAGGTGCTGGCGCTGGCCGAGCGGCAGCGGGTGCGGCTGCGCGACCCGGGGCTGCGCCGGCCGTGGCTGTACGCGCTCGCCCGGTGGGTGTGCCTGCGCCGGCTCGCGGCGGGCCGGCCGGCCGCGCCGCACACCTCCGAGGCGGTGGCCGAGCAGCGGCGGGCCCAACTCGCCTCGCTGACCTGGCCGGAGTCGGCCGGCACCACCCCCGAGCAGCGCGAGGCGCTGGAGCTGGCGGTCCGCCACCAGCTCGCGCCGCGCGAAGTGGCCCTGGTGGTGGGGCTCGACGCGGACGCGGCCAGGACCCGGCTCGCGCGGGCCGCCTGCGAGGTGGAGCGGACCCGTACGGCGCTGGCCGTCGTCGACACCGGCCGGTGCCCGGAGGTGTCCCAACTCGCCGGGGACAAGCGGGTGCTGCTCGGCGCCACACTGCGCACCGAGCTGGTCCGGCACGTCGACGACTGCCCGGTGTGCCGGCGCACCGCCGAGCGGGTCGTCGCCGACGGGCCGTGGCCGGGCGCGGCCGACGCCGCGGCGGTGCTGCCGCTGGTGGAGGCGCCGCGCTCGGCGGCGTACGCGGCGCTGCTGCACGCCATGGACACCGGGTTCGGGCGGGCCCGGGAGTCCACCCCGCGCTTCGACCGGCGCGGCTTCCCCGTCGACCTGGGGGACAGGGCGGCCCGCCGGGCGGTGCTGCGGCACCGCGCGGTGACCACCACGGTGGTCGCGGCGGTCGTGGCCGCGCCGGTGCTCGCGGTGTGGGCCGCCTACCGGGCCACTCCGCTGGGCGAGGGCTCGCACGGGCACCGCGCGTCCGCGTCCGACGGGATCGACGGGGTGCCGTACGAGCAGGCGGGGCACGCCGGTCCGTCGCCGAGCGCACCCTCCGCGCCGACCGGTTCGGGCGCCACCTCTGCGACGGCGCCCGCTCCGCACTCGCCGCAGGACACCACCGTGGCGGTCACGGGCGGTACGGCGCCCCCGGCGTCGTCGGTGCCGGCGGGCGCGGGGTGGCTGGAGGTATCGGCGCGGCCGGGTGACGGCGCCACATACGTCACGCTCACCGGCGGGGGCGCCGCGCCGGTGAGGTGGGCGGCGGCCACCTCCGCGTACTGGCTGGACTTCTCCGCACGCTCGGGCACCCTGAAACCGGGCGAGACGCTCACGCTGGTGATCCGGGTGGACCACTCCCTGGAGCCGTCGGGCTCGTGGTCGGCGCAGATCCGGTTCTCCCCGGGCGACGCCACGGTCACCTTGCAAGGGTCCTCCCGGCGGTCCGTGCCCCCGACCTCCGCGCCGCCGACCGGGGGGAGCACCGAGACCAGCACTCCGCCGCCGACCTCGTCCGCGCCGACCGCGCCATCCGGGCCCCCGCCGAGCAGTTCCCCTCCGACGAACTCGCCCGCCCCGACCGACAGCGCCACGCCGTCGCCGTCGCAGACGCCGTCCGGCTGACCGGGCCGGCCCGGGCTGGGCCGGCCGGGCTGGGCCGGTCGACCCGCAGACCCGTCCGGCCCGGGGCCGCTACCGCCCCGGGCCGGACGGGTCCGCCGGGTGCGGCGCCACCAGGGGTAGCGCCGACGCCAGCCGCGCCTCGCACATCCGCGCCAGCTCCGCGTACCCGGCCTCGCCCATCAGCTCGGTGAGCTCGGGCCGGTAGGACAGGTACACCGGCTCGCCCCCGCCGTGGGCGGAGGTCGCCGAGGTGCACCACCAGTGCAGGTCGTGGCCGCCGGGCCCCCAGCCGCGCCGGTCGTACTCGCCGATCGACACCACCAGCACCCGGCTGTCGTCGGGCCGGTCCACCCAGTCGAAGGTGCGGCGGATCGGCAGCTGCCAGCAGACGTCGGGCTTGGTCTCCAGCGGCTCGCGGCCGTCGCGCAGCGCGAGCGCGTGCAGGGCGCAGCCCTGGCCCCCGGCGAAGCCGCGCCGGTTGGAGAAGATGCAGGCGCCGTCCACCACCCGCGTCTGCCGCTCGCCGTCCTCGTTCTCCTCGGCCCAGAAGCCGTCCGGCCCGGTGCCCAGCGCGTGGAACTGCCAGTCGTCCGCGGTGAGCCGTGTCACGTACTTCGCGACGCGCTTCTCGTCGTCGTCGTCCGAGAAGTGCGCGCCGAGCGAGCAGCAGCCGTCGTCGGCGCGGCCCGCCACGATGCCCTGGCAGCCGCTGCCGAAGACGCAGGTCCAGCGGGAGGTGAGCCAGGTCAGGTCGCACCGGAAGACCTGTTCCTCGTCCGCGGGGTCGACGAACTCCACCCAGGCGCGGGGGAAGTCCAGCCCGGCCTCGTCGGTCGCGGCGGTCGTACCGGCGCTCTTCTTCGTGCCCTTGCGGGGCTTCACCTTGGCCACGCGCCCAAGAGTAAGACCGTAATGCGCCGAATACGGTCACGCGGGACCGTGCCCGCCGAAGTGGAGTCCGGGCCGTACCGCCTGGTCGGACCCGCGCGGCGGGCGATCGCCGCTGACTACAGTGCTGCCCATGCGACTGGGAGTGCTCGACGTGGGGTCCAACACCGTTCACCTGTTGGTGGTGGACGCGCACCCGGGCGCGCGCCCGCTGCCGGCCTACTCGCACAAGGCGGAGCTGCGGCTCGCCGAACTGCTCGACGAGCACGGCGCGATCGGCCGGGCCGGGGTCGACCGGCTGGTGGGCACCGTGGCGGACGCGATGCGGGTGGCGGAGGACAAGGGCGTCGAGGACGTCCTGGCGTTCGCCACCTCCGCGGTCCGCGAGGCGGTCAACGGCGAGCAGGTGCTGGCCCGGGTCGAGCGCGAGACCGGGGTGCGGCTGACGGTCCTGTCCGGCGCCGACGAGGCCCGGCTGACCTTCCTCGCGGTACGCCGCTGGTTCGGCTGGTCCGCGGGCCGGCTGCTGGTACTGGACATCGGCGGCGGCTCGCTGGAGGTCGCCTTCGGCATGGACGAGTACCCGGACGCGGCGGTCTCCCTGCCGCTCGGCGCCGGCCGGCTGACCGCCGCGCGGCTGCCCGCCGATCCGCCCGACGCCGACGACGTGCGCGCCCTGCGCCGCCACGTGCGGGCCGAGATAGCGCGCGCGGTGCCGGAGTTCGCCCGGCACGGCCGCCCCGACCACGCCGTGGGCACCTCCAAGACCTTCCGCCAGCTCGCCCGGATCAGCGGCGCCGCCCGCAGCGCGGACGGCCTGTACATGCAGCGCACGCTGCGCCGGGAGGTGCTGGAGGAGTGGGTGCCGCGGCTGGCGGCGATGAGCGCCGCCAAGCGCGCCGCGCTGCCGGGTGTCTCCGAGGGCCGCGCGCGGCAGCTGCTGGCGGGCGCGCTGGTCGCCGAGGGCGCGATGGACCTCTTCGAGATCGACGAGCTGGAGATCTGCCCGTGGGCGCTGCGCGAGGGTGTGATCCTGCGCAAGCTCGACGTGATGGTGGGCGAGCTGGCCTCCACCGCCCGCGACCAGGCGGTGGAGGAGCGGCGGGCCCCGCACGGCGCCTGAGACCCGCGGCCGCGCCGGGCGGCGCGCGGGCCGGCGGTGCCCTGCGCGGCGCCGGCGGCCGTACGCTGGCAGGCGTGCCTCAGCGAGCGGACCGACCCCAGGCGTGCGACGCCCCCCGGGTCCGCGCCTCCGATGTGTCCGGTATCTCCGGAATGCGAGGCTCTGCCGGGGCGAAGGTGGCGCTGTCCACCGCCTCGGTCTACCCCGAGTCCACCGCGACCGCCTTCGAGATCGCCGCACGGCTCGGCTACGACGGCGTCGAGGTCATGGTGTGGACCGACCCGGTCAGCCAGGACATCGAGGCGCTGCGCCGGCTGTCGGACTACCACCGGGTGCCGATCCTCGCGGTGCACGCGCCCTGCCTGCTGATCACCCAGCGGGTGTGGTCCACCGACCCGTGGACGAAGCTCCAGAAGGCCCGCGCCGCCGCCGAGCGGCTCGGCGCCTCCACCGTCGTGGTGCACCCGCCCTTCCGCTGGCAGCGCGGCTACGCCCGCGACTTCGTCCGCGGGGTGTGGCGGATGGCCGACGAGACGGACGTCCGCTTCGCCGTGGAGAACATGTACCCCTGGCGCTACCGCGACCGCGAGCTGCTGGCGTACGCGCCCGACTGGGACGTGACCAACGACGACTACCGCCACTTCACGGTGGACCTCTCGCACGCGGCCACCTCCCGCAGCGAGGTGCTGGACATGGCCGCGCGGATGGGCGACCGGCTCGCCCACGTGCACATGGGCGACGGCAACGGCTCCGCGAAGGACGAGCACCTGGTGCCCGGGCGCGGCACCCAGCCCTGCGCCGAGCTGCTGGGCGCGCTGGCCGCCGGCGGCTTCGGCGGCCACGTGGTGGTCGAGGTGAACACCCGCCGGGCGATGTCCTCGGCCGAACGCGAGGAGGACCTCGCCGAGGCGCTGGCCTTCACCCGCCTGCACCTCGCGGGCGTCCGCGTGCGCTGAGCCGCCCTCCCCCCGCACGGGTCACCATGCGGACGCGGCGTCCGAATCCTGGGCGACCGGCGTAGGCTCGACTCCCAGGCAGCAGCGAGTCCCGGCAGCGCAGACTCGTACGAGCGAAGTGGGCCGCAGGCCGAGACGCCAGGCCCAAGAAGGAGGGGAAACCGTGCCCGAGCTGAGGTCACGTACGGTCACCCACGGCCGCAACATGGCCGGCGCACGCGCGCTGATGCGCGCGTCCGGCGTCGCCAACTCCGACATCGGCAAGCCGATCGTCGCGGTCGCCAACAGCTTCACCGAGTTCGTACCGGGCCACACCCACCTCCAGCCCGTCGGCCGGATCGTCTCCGAGGCGATCAAGGCGGCGGGCGCGGTGCCGCGCGAGTTCAACACGATCGCCGTGGACGACGGCATCGCCATGGGCCACGGCGGCATGCTCTACTCGCTGCCCTCCCGCGACCTGATCGCCGACTCCGTGGAGTACATGGTCGAGGCGCACTGCGCGGACGCCCTGATCTGCATCTCCAACTGCGACAAGATCACCCCGGGCATGCTGATGGCCGCGCTGCGCCTGAACATCCCCACCGTCTTCGTCTCCGGCGGGCCCATGGAGGCCGGCCGTGCCACCCTCGTCGACGGCACCGTCCGCAAGCTCGACCTGATCAACGCGATCTCGGACGCCGTCAACGAGCAGGTCTCCGACGAGGACATCCTCCGCATCGAGGAGAACGCCTGCCCGACTTGCGGCTCGTGCTCCGGGATGTTCACCGCCAACTCGATGAACTGCCTCACCGAGGCGATCGGCCTGGCGCTGCCCGGCAACGGCTCGGTGCTCGCCACCCACACCGCCCGCCGCGCGCTGTACGAGCGGGCCGGTACCACCGTGGTGGAACTGGCCAAGCGGTACTACGAGCAGGACGACGCGTCGGTGCTGCCGCGCGCCATCGCCACCCCGGCCGCCTTCGAGAACGCGATGGCGCTGGACATCTCGATGGGCGGCTCCACCAACACGATCCTGCACCTGCTGGCCGCGGCCCAGGAGGCCGAGGTCGCCTACGGCCTCAGCGAGATGGACGAGGTCTCCCGCCGCGTGCCGTGCCTGGCCAAGGTCGCGCCGAACGTGGCGCCCGGCGGCACGTACTACATGGAGGACGTGCACCGCGCCGGCGGCATCCCCGCCATCCTCGGCGAGCTGTACCGCGGCGGGCTGCTCAACGAGGACGTGCACACCGTGCACTCGCCCTCGATCAAGCAGTGGCTGGACACCTGGGACGTGCGCGGCGGCTCCCCGTCCGACGAGGCCGTCGAACTGTGGCACGCCGCCCCCGGCTGCGTCCGCTCCGCCGAGGCGTTCTCCCAGTCCGAGCGCTGGGACAGCCTGGACACCGACGCGGCCGGCGGCTGCATCCGCGACGTCGAGCACGCCTACTCCAAGGACGGCGGCCTCGCGGTGCTGCGCGGCAACCTCGCCGTGGACGGCGCCGTGGTGAAGACCGCGGGCGTCGACGAGTCGATCTGGACCTTCGAGGGCCCGGCCGTCGTCTGCGAGTCGCAGGAGGAGGCCGTCGAGAAGATCCTCGCCAAGCAGGTCAAGCCCGGCGACGTGGTGGTCATCCGCTACGAGGGCCCGCGCGGCGGCCCCGGCATGCAGGAGATGCTCTACCCGACGTCCTTCCTCAAGGGCCGCGGCCTGGGCAAGGTCTGCGCGCTGGTCACCGACGGCCGCTTCTCCGGCGGCACCTCGGGCCTGTCCATCGGCCACGCCTCACCCGAGGCGGCCTCCGGCGGCACCATCGCGCTCGTCGAGGACGGCGACCGGATCAGGATCGACATCCCCGGCCGCAGCATGGAACTGCTCGTCTCCGACGAGGAACTGGCCGCCCGCCGGGAGGCCCGCAACGGCGTGTACGCGCCGCGCGCCCGCACCCGCCACGTCTCCACCGCGCTGCGCGCCTACGCGGCGATGGCGACCAGCGCGGACAAGGGCGCCGTCCGCGACATCAGCAAGCTGGAGAGCTGAGGGCTGAGGGCTGAGGGCCCGCGGCTCCGTCCGGCCCAGAGCTTCCGCCCGGCCCCCGCAGATCCGGCCCGCGCGCACCCCGCGCGGTCAGATCAGCGGGGGCCGGCCGAGCCTGGTCATCCGCCACGCGGTCGACCACCGCATCGGCCGGCGCGGCGGACACGGCGTCCGCACCCCCTCCACGAACCCCGCGCACCACGCCTTGAGCCCCGCCCCCGACCGGGTGCGCGCCACGGCCAGCGCCGTCCACACCCCCAGGTACGCGGGCACCAGCAGCACCGGCAGCCGCCGCTTGGCCAGCCAGACCCGGTTGCGGGCCAGATTGCGGTAGTACACCGCGTGCCGGGTCGGCGAGGTCCACGGGTGCCGCAGCACCAGCTCCGGCGCGTACCGGACGTTCCAGCCCGCGTCCAGCGCCCGCCAGGCGAGGTCGGTCTCCTCGTGCGCGTAGAAGAACGGGTCCGGCCAGCCGCCGATCTCGTCGAGCATCCGCATCGACAGGCCGTGCCCGCCGCCCAGGAACGTGGTGACCAGCCCGCCGCGCATCGGGTCCGACGCCCGCAGCCGCGGCACGTGCCGGCGCGCGGTGCGCCCGCGCTCGTCCGCGATCCGGAACCCGACCACACCCAGCCGCTCGTCCGCCTCGTACAGCGCGCACAGCCGGGTGAAGACGTCCGTGCCCACCAGCAGCCCGTCGTCGTCCAGGTCGACCAGGACGTCCACGTCGCCGAACTCCCGCAGCGCCTCGATCGCCACGTTGCGGCCGCCGGGAATCCCGAGGTTCTCGCTCAGCTCGATCGTGGCGACCTCCTTGGGGAGATCGGGCAGCGGCGAGCCGTTGCCCACCACCACGACCCGCGTCGCCGGGGTCTCCTGCGCCGCCACGGAGTCCAGCAGCGCCAGGAGTTCCGCGGGCCGGGTACCCATCGTCAGAATCGCAACACCTACACGAGGGTGGCGCACGGGTGAAGTCTCCGTTCCTCGGGACCGACCCGCCGATGCTAACCCCACCCGCCATGTGTTCCCGGTCGCGAATCCACGACCTTTGCCACCCGCTGCCCGACCGCTGACCCGCCCCCGGCCCGGGGCCGCGGTCACGCCACGGTGAACCCGCCGTCCACCGGCAGGATCGAGCCCGTCACGTAATCGGCGCCGATCACGTACCGGATCGCGCCGGCGACGTCCTCGGCGGTGCCGACCCGGCCCGAGGGCACCGACTGCGCGGCGGCGTCGAACTGCGCCGCCCGCTGCTCCGGCGGCAGGAAGGACCACCAGCCGGTGTCGATGACGCCCGGCGAGACCGCGTTCACCCGCACCGGGGCGAGGTCCGCGGCGAGCGGCGAGACGATCCGCTCGATGGCGCCGTTCACCGCCGCGAGCCCCACCGACCCGGGCAGCCCGGCGCGCGCCGACGCCGCCGAGACGAGCGTCACCGAACCGGTGACCTGCGCCCGCTGGACCGCGAGCAGGTAGCCGAAGAGCTTCCCCTCGAACGCGGCCCGGACGGCGTCCAGCCCGATCTGCCGGACCGGGCCCAGGCCGACGTGCCCGGAGCTGAAGGCGAGCACCAGGTGCTCGAAGGCGCCGAACCGCTCGAAGAACGCGGTGACCGCCTTCTCGTCGGTCCCGTCGACGCGCTCGGCGGTCAGTCCCTCGGCGGCGGCCGCCGCCAGCCGCTCCTGGTCGCGGCCGGTCACGACCACCTCGGCGCCGTCCGCCCGCAGCGCGCGAGCCGTCGCCAACCCGATGCCGGACGTGCCGCCCATGATCACCACACGCATGCCCATGCCCCCTCGACTATTCGATACGTGCCGTCTCGTTTTTATATCGAGACGGCACGTCTTGTAAAGTAGGGTGAGCGGATGACGGGTGACCGGCGGCCGGGGAGGCCACGCAGCGAGGCCGCGCGCCAGGCGATCCTGGGCGCGGCCATCGACGAGCTGAGGGAGCGCGGATACGGCGCGCTGACGGTGGAGGGCATCGCCGCGCGGGCCCGCGTCGGCAAGCAGACGATCTACCGCTGGTGGTCCTCGAAGGCGGACGTCGTGCTGACGGCCCTGCTCGACCTGTCGCAGACGACGGTCGCCGTACCGGACGAGGGCATGCTGTCCGACGACCTGACGGCCTTCCTCGCCGCCACCTTCCGCCAGCATGGGCAGCGGCCGGTGCTGGTCGGCCTCATGGCGCAGGCCCTGCTCGACCCGGCCTTCGCCACGGCCTTCCGCGATCGGTTCCTCTTCGGGCGGCGCGCGGTGCTCCGACAGATCCTCGAACGGGCCGTGGTCCGCGGCGAGATCGCGCCGGAAACGGACCTGGAACTGCTCATCGACGTGGTCTACGGCGTGCTGTGGTACCGGCTGCTGCTCGACCACGCGCCCCTGGACGAGGCGGTGGGGCGGGAGCTGGCGGCGCTGGTGGTGAAGGCCGCGCGCTGACCGGGCGGCCGGCGCGGGGCGGCCGGTCCAGGATGCCGCCGGACGCGGTCAGGCGCGGGGGCGGCCGAACCGCCCGCTCAGGCGCGGGAGCGGCCGAAGGTGCCGGCGAGGCCGACGACGGCCCCCACCACGGCGCCGTGCCACAGCCCCGTCCACACCGACCCGAAGAACCCCTGGCTGGTGAGCACCTGCCGCAGCACCAGGTCGGTCAGGAACATCATCGCGGCCGGCACACTCGCCACCTGCCACGGGTGCGAGCGCGCCCAGCGCCTGATCCGGTGGTCCCGCCCGCGACCCCGCGCGGAG
The DNA here is from genome assembly GCF_037034245.1 of Streptomyces sp. CA2R106. Taxonomy (NCBI): domain Bacteria; kingdom Bacillati; phylum Actinomycetota; class Actinomycetes; order Kitasatosporales; family Streptomycetaceae; genus Streptomyces; species Streptomyces sp. CA2R106. The sequence continues at coordinate 2,761 of NZ_JBAGKC010000038.1, read as the reverse complement.
TAGCCGAGCACCGAACCGGTCCCGCCCACGCAGAAGAACAGCAGCGCGGCCACCGACAGCGCACCGGTCAGGACACCGAGCCCGAAGTGCCCGTGCACGAGGTGCAGGGCCAGCGACACACCGCCGCCCAGCGCGCCCACGACGGCGGCCGGCCGCCAGGGTCCGAGGGTCACCGAAGCAACGGCCAACTGCCGCTTCTCCGCGCCCGACACAGAGATCTCACGGGATGAACGACTCATACCGCTACGGTCCCCCCGGCACCGGCGGCACGCCATAGGGGATGACCCTGACCCGCCCCTACCGCACCCCCGGCACCGGCCGGACCCCCGCCCGCCCGCCCGCTCACCCGCCCGAGGAGTGGACGCGTCCCTCACCCCACCCCCGCCCCCTGGGAGGATGACCCCACAGGGAGCCCCGTACCGCTTGAGGTGAACCGCATGACCGCCACCCCCGCCCCGACCCAGACCGTCGCCGTCCTCGGCGCCGGCAAGATCGGCGAGGCGCTGCTCTCCGGGATGATCAGGGCCGGCTGGGCCCCCGCCAACCTGCTGGTCACCGCCCGCCGCGCCGAACGCGCCGACGAACTGCGCACCCGCTACGGCGTCCAGGCCGTTGACAACGCGCACGCCGCCAAGACCGCCGACACCCTCATCCTCGCCGTCAAGCCCCAGGACATGGGCGCCCTGCTCACCGAACTCGCCCCGCACGTCGGCGCCGACAAGCTCGTGATCAGCGCCGCCGCCGGCATCACCACCGCCTCCGTCGAGGACCGCCTCACCGAAGGCACCGCCGTCGTCCGGGTCATGCCCAACACCCCCGTGCTCGTGGACGAGGGCATGTCCGTCATCTCCGCCGGACGGCACGCCGACGAGCAGCACCTCGCCCGCACCGAGGCGATCTTCCAGCCGGTCGGCAAGACCCTGCGCGTCCCCGAGAAGCAGCAGGACGCGGCCACCGCGCTCTCCGGCTCCGGCCCCGCCTACTTCTACTACCTGGTCGAGGCGATGACCGACGCCGGCATCCTGCTCGGCCTGCCCCGCGCCCAGGCCCACGACCTCATCGTCCAGTCCGCGATCGGCGCCGCCGTCATGCTGCGCGACAGCGGCGAGCACCCCGTCAAGCTGCGCGAAGCCGTCACCTCCCCGGCCGGCACCACCATCAGCGCCATCCGCGAACTGGAGAACCACGGGGTGCGCGCCGCCCTGATCGCCGCCCTGGAGGCCGCCCGCGACCGCAGCCGCGAACTGGCCGCGGGCGCGTAACCCTTCGGCGGCGGAAGAGGGTACGGGCCCGGCACGCGCCGCACCCGTACCCGTACCCGCGGGCACCCCTCAGGCCGGCCGCAGCAGCCCCATCGCCTCGTACGCCGCGTCCACCGTCGGCCGCGCCAGCGCCCTGGCCCGCGCCGCGCCCTCCCGCAGCACCCCGTCGACGTACGACGGATCAGCACTGATCTCGGCGTGCCGCGCCCGCAGCGGCCGCAGCAACTCCACCACCGCGTCCGCCGTGTCCGCCTTCAGCGCCCCGATCCCGTCGTACCGCTCCGCCAGCCCGCCCGGCTCCGCACCGGTACACGCCGCCAGCACCTCCAGCAGGTTCGCCACCCCCGGCCGAGCCTGCCGGTCGTACGACACCCCGGGTTCGCTGTCCGTCACCGCCCGCCGCACCTTCTTGGCGACGGCCTCCGGCTCGTCCAGCAGGTAGACGATCCCGGCCGTCGACGCGTGGGACTTGCCCATCTTCGCCGCCGGGTCCTGGAGGTCCATCACCCGCGCCGCCACCGCCGGCACGGTCGCCCGCGGCACCACGAACGTGTGGCCGTACCGCTGGTTGAACCGCACCGCGATGTCCCGGGTCAGCTCCACGTGCTGGGCCTGGTCCTCGCCCACCGGCACGTCCGTCGCCCCGTACGCCAGGATGTCCGCCGCCATCAGCGCCGGATACGTCAGCAGGGACAGCCGTACGCTCTGCCCGGAGGTCCGGGCCCGCGCCGACTTCTCCTTGTACTGGATCATCCGGCGCATCTCGCCGTCGGTGGCCACGCACTCCAGCAGGTACATCAGCCGGGTGTGCTCGTCCACGTGGCTCTGCGCGAACACCGTGCACACCGCGGGGTCCAGCCCCGCCGCCAGCAGCAGCCCCGCCGTCTGCCGGCTCAGCCGCCGCACCCGCGCCGGGTCGTGCTCCACGGTCAGCGCGTGCAGGTCCACCACGCAGAAGAGCGACTCCGCGCGGTGCTGGTCCTCCTCCGCCCACCGCCGCATGGCGCCGAGGTAGTTCCCGAGCGTGAGGTGCCCGGTGGGTTTGATCCCGCTGAAGACCCGCGCGCCCTGCGTCGTCACCGTCATGTCCGTCGTCTCCTGTGTCCTGTGTCGTGTGACAGATGGAGACCGCCGCCCGGTGAAGCGGCCGGGGAGCACAACGCGAAACGGCCGCCGAGGCGGCGGCCGTTGGATGCGTACGTCAGTCCGGGCCGCCCTAGGCGGCCCACCACTGGGAGCTGTACGTACGCGAGGTCATGCACAGGACTGTACCGCGGGAGGGGCTTGTCCGGCCGGAGCCCGGGCGGGTTGACATCGGGTAGGGCGGTGCGTAATGTTCTCCGGGTTGCCCGACGTGAGCGCCGACTCCGGTCGGTCCCCGGGCGACCATTCCGCAGCAACCAATCGAGTCGAACGCGCATTGCCGCGTTCGTCCGCCTGTGCGCTTTCGGAATGCCCGGCGGAACGGGAAGCGGCCGATTTGGATCGGCCGGTGAACC
>NZ_JBAGKC010000037.1:0-58133 GCF_037034245.1 Streptomyces sp. CA2R106 | reverse complement strand
TCCTTCTTCGACCTGGTGCAGCAGGACCCGGTGGTCTCCCAGGTGAAGCTGATCGCCGAGCCGTGGGACGTCGGCGAGGGCGGCTACCAGGTCGGCAACTTCCCGCCGCTGTGGACGGAGTGGAACGGCAAGTTCCGCGACACCGTGCGCGACCTGTGGCGCGGCGAGAGCGCCACCCTGGCGGAGTTCGGCTCCCGGCTGACCGGTTCCTCCGACCTCTACCAGGACGACGGCCGCCGCCCGCTCGCCTCGATCAACTTCGTCACCTGCCACGACGGCTTCACCCTGCGCGACCTGGTCTCCTACGACGAGAAGCACAACGAGGGCAACGGCGAGGGCAACCGGGACGGCGAGAGCCACAACCGGTCCTGGAACTGCGGCGCCGAGGGGCCGACCGAGGACCGGGCGGTGCAAGCGCTGCGGCTGCGCCAGATGCGGAACTTCGTGGCCACCCTGATGCTCTCCCAGGGCGTGCCGATGCTCAGCCACGGCGACGAGTTCGGGCGCACCCAGCGCGGCAACAACAACGTGTACTGCCAGGACAACGAACTGGCGTGGATCGCCTGGCCCGGCAAGCCCGGCGGCGGCCAGGCGGACGACGACGCGCTGAAGCTGCACGAGTTCGTGAAGACGATGGTGTGGCTGCGCCGCGACCACCCGGTCTTCCGGCGCCGCCGCTTCTTCCACGGCCGCCCGGTGCAGGGCACCCATGACGAGCTGTCGGACATCGCCTGGTTCACCCCGGACGGGCGGGAGATGACGCAGCTGGACTGGCAGGCGGCGCACGCCAGGTCGCTGGTGGTCTTCCTCAACGGCAACGCGATCTCCGAGCCGGGCCCGCGCGGGGAGCCGATCACCGACGACTCGTTCCTGCTGCTGTTCAACGCCGCCCCGCGCGCCCTGGAGTTCGTGCTGCCGGTCAACCACGGCAAGGAGTGGCAGCTCGTGGTCGACACCGAGCGGCCGGACGGGGTGCCGCCGGGCGCCGGCGAGCGGGTCGCGGCCGGGGACCGGCTGCTGCTGGCCGACCGCAGCATCGTGGTGCTCCAGCGGCCGGCGGACTGACCCGGACGGGTGGTGCGGGCGCGGCGGGCCGGGGCGCGGCACTGTGGGGGCGGGCGCGGCACGCCGGGGTGGTGCGGGCACGCCGGGGCGGGGTGTCCCGGGCAGATCCGGTCAGATCCGGGGTAAAGAAGACCATATGACGGCTTCCCCGGCTCCTTCACCGGCTCCCGCCCCGCCCGGCGCGGACCCGGCGGTCCCCGCCTCGACCTACCGGCTCCAGCTGCAACCGGGCTTCACCTTCGCCGACGCGGCGGCCCGGGTCCCGTACCTGGCCGCGCTCGGGGTCACCCATCTGCACCTGTCACCGGTGCTGGAGGCGGTACCCGGCTCGACGCACGGCTACGACGTGGTGGACCACACGCGGGTACGGGCCGAGCTGGGCGGCGAGCAGGGGCTGCGGGAGCTGTCCGCGCGGGCCCGGGCGCACGGCCTGGGGCTGGTGCTGGACGTGGTGCCCAACCACATGGCCGTCCCGGCGCCGGAGCACCTCAACGGCCCGCTGTGGGAGGTGCTGCGGGACGGGCCCGGCTCGCGGTACGCGGACTGGTTCGACATCGACTGGGCCGCGCGGGGCGGGCGGGTGCTGCTGCCGGTGCTGGGCGAGCCGCTGCCGGACGTGCTGGGCGCGCTCGCGGTGGTGGCCGACAAGCGCGCCGAACGGTCGGACCCGGGGTCCGGGGCCGGCGGCGGCCGGGTGCTGGCGTACTACGAGCACCGGTTCCCGCTGCGGCCCGGCACCGAGGACCTGCCGCTGCCCGAACTGGTGGCCGCCCAGCACTACGAGCTCGCGTACTGGCGCACGGCCCGCACCGACCTCAACTACCGCCGCTTCTTCACCATCTCCGACCTGATCGCGGTCCGCGTGGAGCGGCCGGAGGTGTTCGAGGCGACCCACGCGACGGTGCTGCGGCTGCTGCGGGACGGCGTCGCCGACGGCCTGCGGATCGACCACCCGGACGGGCTGGCCGACCCGGCGGGCTACCTGCGGCAGTTGGCGGCCGCGAGCGGGGGCCGCTGGACGGTGGTGGAGAAGATCCTCCAGCGCGGCGAGGAGCTGCCGCGGGGATGGGCGTGCGCGGGCACCACCGGGTACGACGCGCTCGACCGGATCGACGGGCTGTTCACCGACCCGGACGGGGCCGCGCACCTGGCGGACTTCTTCCGGGAGTTCACCGGGGTGCCCGACGACGAGGGCGGCCGGTGGGAGGCGACGGTGCGGCGGGCCGCCCACCGGGTGGTGGGCCGGGACCTGGCCGCGGAGGTCGCCCGGCTGGCGCGGAGCGCGGACCGCGCCCGCCGCGCCGGGCAATCGGTAAGCCCTGCGCACCAGGAAAACGCCCCTTACGCACCCTCCGGCGTGCGCGGGGACGCAGGCGCCGCGGTAAGTCCTGCGAGCCGGGAGGACACCCCTTACCCGTCACCGTACGCGCCCGAGGTGCTCGCGGAGGCGCTGCGCGAACTGCTGGTGCGCGTCCCGGTCTACCGCACGTACGTCCGGCCCGGCACCGAACCCGCGGGCACGGACGTCGCCCTGCTCACCGCCGCCGCGCGGCAGGCGGCGGAGGAGGTCGGCCCGCGGCTGGCCCCCGCGCTCGCCCTGCTCCGCGACCTCGCGCTGGGGCGGCCCGCCGCCGCCGGCTGTGCGCCCGGCCCGGACGCCGACGACGTCGCGGTCCGCTTCCCGCAGGTCGCCTCCGCGCTGCACGCCAAGTCCGTGGAGGACGCCGCGTTCTACCGCTACGGGCCGCTGCTGCCACTGTGCGAGGTCGGCCGCGACCCCGGGGCGCCGGCCGTCTCCCCCGCCGAGTTCCACGCCTCCTGCCGGCAGCGGCAGCGCACCTGGCCGGCCACCGGCACCGTGCTGTCCACGCACGACACCAAGCGCAGCGCCGACCTGCGGCTGCGGCTCGCCGTGCTGTCCGAGCGGCCCGGCGCCTGGCGGGAGTGGCTGACCGCCGGGGCGGGCCCCGCCGCGCCGGACCGGCACACCGAGTACACCCTCTACCAGACCGCGGTCGGGCTCGGCGCCTCCTGCACCCCCGAGCGGCTGGTGCCCGCCGCCCTGAAATCCGTACGCGAGGCGGGCCTGCGCACCACCTGGACCGAGCAGGACGCGGACTACGAGGCGGCGGTCGCCGACTTCGCCCGGCAGGGCCCCTGCGGCGCGCGGCAGCCGGACGTGGCCGCCTTCGCCGCCGACCTGGCACCGTACGCGGAGGCGAACACGCTGGGCGCGGCCCTGCTGCACCTCACGATGCCCGGCGTGCCCGACCTCTACCAGGGCACCGAGTTCCCGGTGTTCACCCTTGTCGACCCCGACAACCGCGAGCCCCTGGCCGCACCCGCGCCCGGCGCGTCCGAGGGGGCCAAGCCGCGGCTGACCGCCGTCGCCCTGCGGCTGCGCCGCGACCACCCCGAGTGGTACGGCCCGCACGCCGCCTACGCCCCCCTGTACGCCGAGGGCCCCGCCGCCGAGCACTGCGTCGCCTTCCTCCGCGGCGGCGGCGCGCTGACCGTGGTGACCCGCCTGTCCGCGCGGCTGGCCGAGTCCGGCGGCTGGCGCGGCACCGCTCTCCCCCTCCCCCCGGGCCGCTGGCGCGACTGCCTCGGCGGCGCCGTCCACGAAGGCGCGGTCCCCCTCACCGCCCTCCTCGCCGCCGCCCCGGCAGCCCTCCTCACCCGCGACGCATGACCCGCCCACCCGCGTGCCCCCGGCGGACGCGCACCCGCAGCGTTCAGACGGTCTGCCAGGGGTTCGTCCCGTAGCAGTCCACGAGCAGGTTCGTCACCTCGGGATCGACGGTCAACGCCGCCTCGTCGATGCCCGCGACCGGGACGGCCGGCGAGATCGAGTTCGTGAGGAAGGCCGCGAGGGCGGGGGTGCCAGACGCCCAGGCTCCCAGCTCGCGGCGGTGGATCTCCCGCCGGCCGGACGGGATGCCCTTGGCCGCCAGCCCGCGCTGGAGCAGTTGCATCGTGATGCCCGGCAGTACGGCGGCCTCGGGCCAGACGACCCGCTCGCCGTCGAAGAAGCCGATGTTCGAGATCGACGCTTCGCTGACGCGGCCGTGGCGATCGGTGAACAGCGCGTCGTCGTACCCGGCGCGCACCGCCTGGCGCCGGTGGCGGACGAGCCCGAACGTCCCGGCGTGCTTGACGTGGGGCAGGTCCCGCTCGTACGCCACCGTCCGCAGCCGCACCGGTGAGGTCCGCGCCGCAAGAGGCGCGCTCGTCGCCACCGCCACGTCCGGCTCCACGTCCTCGCCGCGCACCACGGCCTCGTGGTGGCGGCTGAAGACGGTCACCCGGACCGTTGCCCCGTCCGGGCGGTCACGGAGCGCGTGCCGCACGCAGGAGCACACCCGGTCGGCGTCCAGTCCCGTTCCGAACAGCTCCCGCGTACTGCCGTCCAGCCGCTTCAGGTGCAGATCCAGTCCGCGGACCGCCCGGTCCCGCACCTGCATCGAGGAGAAGTGCGCGTAGGTGGCCCGCGCGAGCACCCTCAGATCCTCCGCGTCCGCTTCGGCACCGTTGACTTCCACCCGGTCGATGACGCACCCCTCCCTCGCCCGGCCCCGGCCCCGCGGCCGTTCCCCGACCACCCTAGGTACCGCGAGGGCGTCAAGGAACCGGGCTGTGCCGGACAAACGACGCCTCCCCGCCCAAGCGGCGGGCCGGCGGGGCCTGGTACTCCCCAAGCCTGCGGCATGGGCGGTGCCCCCAATCGCAAGGCGCAGGGCGCTGGGGGAACGGGCTGCGCCGGCGACCGGCAACGCTGGGGGCGCCCCCGCCGGAGGCAGGGAGAGGGCGTGCGCGCCGGACCCGGCCGGGGCGGGATGCGTCGGAGACGGCCTAAGGCAGGGCCGCGGTGATCGCGGTCAGGTAGGCGCGGACGGGGCCGGCGGTGAACATGCCGGTGGCCGCGCCCGCGAGTTCCGCGGCGGCCGGGAGGAGGTGGGCGCGGGCCTGGCGCAGGGCGGGCGGGTCGCGGAGTTCGGCGGCGAGGGCGGCCTGGAGGCAGCACAGGGCCTCGTACGTGAGGTCGGCCGGTGGTTCGGGCAGCGCGGCCAGCGCCTGGCGGGCGGCGAGGCGGTCACCGGCGCGCAGCAGGAGGAAGGGTTCGGCCCAGGGGCGGTACGGGCCCCAGTCCGCGCCGGGGTCCGCCCCTTCCGCGGCGGCCGCGACCGCCCCGGCGCCGAGCCCGCTGCCGTCCCCGCCCGACAGGCGCAGGCACAGCAGCGCCAGCGGCAGCAGGCCGCGCCGCACCCCCGGCATGCCCGCGCCTTCCAGGCGGGCGTCGGCGGCCCGGTAGGCGGCCTCGGCCGGGCCGGAGCGTCCGGCGGCGGCGAGCCGCAGCGCCGCGTACCACCCGGTGAAGACCCCGACGAGCGGCAGTTCGTGCCGCTCGGCCAGGCGGTCGGCCGCGGCGGCGTGCGCGTCGGCGGCGGCGAGGTCGGCGAGCGCCGCGCGGGCCTGCATCCGGATCAGGTGCCCGAGCACCTCGAAGGTGGGCAGGTCGTGCCGGGCGGCGAGCGCCACCAGTTCCGCGCCGACCTCGTCCCGGAGCGGCGCGCGGCCGGCCCGGGTGCAGGACTGCATGAAGACGCCGTTGAGCGCGTAGGCGAGCAGCGCGGGGTCGTCCAGCCGGCGGGCGATCTCCTCGGCCGCGCGCGCCGCCTGGGGGCCGCGCGGGGAGCGGGTGCCGCGCGTCTCCACCGCGACGGTCGCGAGCAGGCGGCAGCGCGCGGCGTCGTACGCGGCGGCCGGCGGCAGCGCGATGAGGGTCCGTTCGGCCGCGGCGACGATCCGTGCGGCGGCCTGCGGGTCGTCGCCGCGCGGCCAGACCGCGGGGACGTCGTAGCCGCCGATGACGCGCGTGGTCAGCTCGGGGTCGCCGAGTTCCTCCGCCGCGGTGATCGCCGCGAGCCGGTGCCGCCGGGCGGCCTCCAGGCCGCCGCCCCCGGTCACCGCGAGGTTGCGGATCAGGCCGACGGCCGACTCCAGCCGGGCCCGGGCGCCGCCGCCCACCGTGCGGTCGTATGCCGCGGCCGCCTCCCGCCACAGCAGGTCGGCGGCGGTGGCGGGCGCATCCGTCGGCCCGGCATTCGTCGGCCCGGCATTCGTCGGCCCGGCGTCCGCCGGCAGGTCCAGGTGCGGGTCCTGCGCCAGGATGTCCGCCTCCAGGCGGCGCAGCCGCGCCCCGGGGTCCAGGCCCAGCCGCCCGGCCAGGGTCTCCCGTGCCCGGCGGAGCACCGCCAGCGCGTCGGCCTGGCGGCCGGAGCGGTACAGCGCCAGCGCCAGCAGCCGCCACGCCTCCTCCCGCCAGGGGTGGTCGGCGAGGTGCGCGTCCAGGTCGGGTACGGCCTGTTCGGCGCGGCCCAGCGCGAGCCGGGCCGCGGCCCTGCGCTCCTCGCCCTGGAGCCGCAGTTCGGCCAGCCGGGCGCGTTCGGTGTCCGCCCAGCGGGCACCGGCGAACTCCGCGTACGCCGGGCCGCGCCACAGGCCGAGCGCCCCCTCCAGCCGTTCCAGCGCCGGGCCGGGCGGCAACTCGGCGGCGGCCGTCAGCGCCGCCTCGAACCGCCAGGCGTCCACCGCGTCCGGCCGCGCCCGCAGCGCGTAACCGGGTCCTTCCGTGACCAGCAGCCGCGCCGGGGCCCGCGGCGGCCGCTCGGGCTCCAGCGCCTTGCGCAGCGCGGCCACGAACGTCTGCACGGCCCCCACCGCCCCCTGCGGCGGCTCCTCCTCCCACAGGTCCGCGACCAGCTGACGGACCGGCACCACCCGCCGCCGCGCCACCAGCAGCCGCGCGACCACCGCCGTGTGCCGCGGCCCCCGCAGCCCTACCCGCGCCCCGCCCCGCTCCGCCACGACGGCCCCGAGCACCCCGAACTCCACCTCCGCCATCCCCCCACGCTACGTCCCCGCCCCGCCTCCTCCCGCCGCGAACCCCCGCGCCGCCGCATAGCGGCCCGGCGCCACCCCGGTGGTGCGGCGGAAGGCGTTGCTGAAGGCGCTCGCCGACCCGTAGCCGACGCCGTGGGCGATCGCGTCGAGCGTCTGCCCGCCGCGGCCCAGCGCGTCCTTGGCCAGCGCCATCCGCCAGGCGAGCAGGTACTCCATTGGGGTGGTGCCGACCCGGGCGGCGAACCGCTCGGCGAACACCGAGCGCGACATGCGGGCCACCGCCGCCAGCGCGGCCACCGTCCACGGCCGGCGGACGTCGGCGTGCAGCGCGTGCAGCGCTGCGGCGACCGGTGGGTCGGCGAGCCCGCCGAGCAGGCCCGGCGGCACGTCCCGGGGGCGGCCGCCAGGCTCCGCGGCGCCGTGGCCGCGCAGCGCCTCCACGAGCATGATCTCGACCAGGCGCGGCAGGACGTAGCCCGCGCCGGGCCGGTCGGCGGCCGCCTCGTCGCCGATCAGGTCGAGGAGTTGCGCGATCCGGCGGGTGCCGGGCTCCGCGCCCCGCAGGTGGACGCGGCCGGGCATCAGGGCGCGCAGCAGGTGGGCGTTGGCCGGGTCGGTCAGGAAGTGGCCGCCGGTCAGCCGGCAGGGCTCGCCCGTACCGTCGCCGACGGTCACCGCGTGGTCGGGGGAGCGCTCCAGCAGCGCGTCGCCGTCCGCGGCCGGGGTGTCGGGGTCGGCGGCGAAGGTGAAGCCGTCCGGCGGCGCGCAGATCAGCAGGAAGTCGCCCTCGGCGAGCGCGAGTCGGGGTCCGGCGCCGAGGAGCAGGCAGCTGCCGCGGGTCACCGTGCCGAAGGTGATGTCGTCGCCCGCGGGGAAGCGGACCGCCCAGCGGCCGGTGCCCTCGATCCGCTTGCGCAGCACGGCGTGCGGCCGGATGAGGCGGATCAGGTCGGTCAGCGGATCAGCCATCCCGGACGCCCACTCCTCTCGGACGATCGCTCATCATTGGCGGACTATTGATGATAGACAGTCCGCCGTCTGCTTTCCATCCTGGAGACATGACTGATCGACATCACCCCAGGACGGTTCTGGTGACCGGCGGCGCGTCCGGTCTCGGCAAGGCGACGGTGGCGGCGTTCCTGGCCCGCGGCTGGAACGTGGCCGCCACGGCACGGCGCCCCGGCGCCGCGGACCGCCCGGACCCGGCCGGCAACCTGCTGCTCCTGCCCATGGACGTACGCGACGAGGAATCGGTGGGCGCCGCCGTCGAGCGGGCCGCCGAGCGGTTCGGCCGCATCGACTGCCTGGTCAACAACGCGGGCGCCGGGCTGCTCTCAGTCTTCGAGGCCACCCCGATGACCGCCGTGCGGGACCTGTTCGAGACGAACGTCTTCGGCGTGATGCGGGTGACCCGGGCGGTGCTGCCGCACTTCGCGGCGCAGGGCGGCGGCCGGGTGGTCAACGTGTCCTCCGGCGCCGGCATCGTGCCCGAACCGCTCATGTCGCTGTACTCCGCGACCAAGTTCGCCGTCGAGGGCTTCACCGAGTCCCTGCGCCACGAGCTGGCCGTGCGCGGCGTCACCGTCAAGCTCGTCGAACCCGGCCTGGTGCCGGGCACCGGCTTCGTCCGGAACACCGAGGAGGCGTCCCGCACCGTACCCGTGCCGCCCGCGTACGCCGGCTATGTGCGGCAGGCCGTGGCGCGCTACCAGGAGGGCGTCCCCGCCGGCGTGGCGACACCGGAGGCGGTGGCCGAGGCGGTCGCCGCTGCGGCCGAGGAACCCGCGGACCGGCTGCGGCACCTGGTCGGCGAGGACGTGGAGGAGGCGGCCCGGATGCGGCGGGAGACCTCCGAGCGGGAGTACGAGGAGTGGGCGCTCGCGCGGGCCGCCGCCGGGTGACGGCGGCGCGGGGGCCGGGCGGGGCGGAGCCGGGCGGGACGGGAGCGGGCAGGGCGGGGGCGGGCGGGGCGGATTGCCGCCGGACCGGTTGCTGATCGGCTGCTGATCGGGGCGCGGGAGGCTCGAGGTGTCACCCGGACGACCCACTGAGAGCAGGGCACCATGGCACCGAGCATCCCGGACTTCGAGCAGCGGCGCGTGAAGGTCGCCGACGGGGTCACCCTGAACGTCGCGGTCGGGGGCGCCGGCCGTCCCGTCGTGCTGCTGCACGGCTTCCCGCAGACGCACCTGATGTGGCGGCACGTCGCCGCCGACCTCGCCGCGGACCACACCGTGATCTGCCCGGACCTGCGCGGCTACGGCGCCAGCGACAAGCCCGCCGACCCCGACGGGACCGCGTACGCCAAGCGCACCATGGCCGCCGACACCGTGGCGCTCGCCCGGGCGCTGGGCCACGAGCGGTTCGCGCTGGCCGGGCACGACCGGGGCGCCCTGGTCGCGTTCCGGGCCGGGCTGGACCACCCGAACGCGGTCACCCATCTGGCGTGCCTGGACGTCCTGCCGACGCTGGACATGTGGGCCGCGATGCACGGCACCTCGGCGGCGGTCGGCTTCCACCTGTACCTGATGGCACAGCCGCCGGGCCTGCCCGAGCAGTTGATCGGGGGCGCGCCGGACGCGTTCTTCGGGCACTTCCTGGACGCCTGGGCCGCCGACCCCGCCGCGATCCCGGCCGAGGTGCGCGCCGCGTACCTGGCCGCCTGCCGCGCCGCGGTCCCGTCGATCGTCGCGGACTACCGCGCCTCGGCCGGCATCGACGTCACCCACGACCAGGCCGACCGCGACGCGGGCAACCGGCTGCGGATGCCGGTCGCCGTCCTCCAGCAGGACTGGGGCGCCGCGCTCGGCTACGACGCCCGGGCACTGTGGCGCGCGTGGGCGGACGACCTGGTGCACGCCACCGTCGGCTGGGGGCACTTCATGGCGGAGCAGGCCCCCGCGGAGGTGGCCGCCGCCCTGCGCGAGCTGATGGCCCGCTGATCCTACGTCCGCCGATCCCCCGCCCGCCGATCCGCCGGCCCCGGGACACCGCACGGGGCCGCGGGTCACGGGACCTCGCGCGGCCCCGGCCGGCCGGGCCGGCCCGGCCGGGAAAAGCGATGGCGGCCGCGGGCGCGGGCGGACTACGCTTCGCGGACACGTCCGGCCAGGACCAGGAAGAGGAGGCGAGAGCGATGTCGAGGACCACCCACCCGCGCTCCCGCCCGTCCGCCGGACGTCCGTGACCTCTTCGGGAGCGCACCGCTGACTCCCGAAGGACGCACATGTCTGATCTGGTACTCCGCCCGCTCACCGCGGGCGAGTCCGCCCTGTTCACCTCACTCCCCGTCGCGGACCGGCTCGGCCGCGCCCTGCTCGGGGAGGACTTCGCCCTGATGGACGCGGGCGGCCCGTACCGCCCGGAGTGGTCGTGGGTCGCGCTGCGCGACGGCACCCCGGTGGCCCGCGCCGCGTGGTGGGCGCAGCCCGACGACACCGCGCCGGTGGCGCTCGACTGGTTCGACGTCGCCGACGGCGAGCAGGAGGCCGCGGTCGCCCTGCTGCGGGCCGCACGGCTGAGGGCCGAGCACAGCCTGCTGCTGCCGCCCGGCTGGCGCGGGCACCCCGCGCTGCGGGCCGCGTACGACGCCCGCGCCGAGGCGCTGGAGGCCGCCGGGATGCACCGTCTCGTGGAGCGCTACCGCTACACCTGGACCGCCGCCGACGGACCACTGCCCGCCCGCACCGGCCGGCTGGTGTACCGGCCCGAACCGGACGACGCCGCCTTCCGCGCGGTGATGGCCCGGACCATGTCCGGCACGCTCGACGCCCATGACCGGCACACGCTCGACGCGGAGGGCCTGGACGCCGCGCTCGACGAGACGCTCGGCATCCTGTCCTGGATGCCCTCCCCCGACGACTGGCGGCGGGTCGCCTTCACCCCCGAGGGCGACCTCGTCGGCCTGCACGTCCCGGCGCGCAACACCAGGACGCACTGCGTCGGCTTCGTCGCGGTCGTCCCCGAGCAGCGCGGCCACGGCTACGCCTACGACCTGCTGGCGGAGTGCGGCCGGGACCTGGTCGACCTCGGCGCGACCGAGATCGCCGCGGCCACCGACCAGCCGAACTTCCCGATGGCCCGCGCCTTCGCCCGCGCCGGCTACCCGATCACCCAGGAACGGGTGGATTTCGTCTAGACGCCACCGCCGGCGGGCATGCATGTGCCCGGAAGGCCGCCGGACGGGCAGAGCCGGGCGGACGACGACGCGGGGCCGGGACGACCGGGCCGGACGGGAGCCGTTGCGTGCTGTTCGAGGTGTGGGCGCCGAACGCCCGCCAGGTGGAGGCGCTGGTCGACGGGCAGCCATACGGGATGGGGCCCGACCCCGCACGCGCCGGCTGGTGGCGGGTGGACGCCCCGGCGGGGCCCGGCACCCGCTACGCCTACCGGCTCGACGGCGGGCCGCCGCTGCCCGACCCGCGCGCCCGCCGCCAGCCCGACGGGCCGGACGGCCCCAGCGCGGTGGTCGACCACGGCGCCTTCCGATGGAGTTCGCCGTGGCCGGGCCGCGGCCTGCCGGGCGCGGTGCTCTACGAGCTGCACGTCGGCACCTTCACCCCCGAGGGGACCTTCGACGCCGCGGCCGAGCGGCTGCCCCACCTGGCCAGGCTCGGCATCACCCATGTCGAGCTGATGCCGGTCTGCCCGTTCCCCGGCACCAACGGCTGGGGCTACGAGGGCGTCTCGCTGTGGGCGGTGCACGAGCCGTACGGCGGCCCCGAGGCGATGAAGCGCTTTGTCGACGCGGCCCACTGCCACGGCCTGGGCGTCGTCCTGGACGTGGTGCACAACCACCTCGGCCCGTCGGGCAACCACCTGCCCCCGTACGGGCCGTACTTCACCGACCGGCACCACACGCCCTGGGGCGACGCGGTCAACCTCGACGCGCCCGGCTCGGACGAGGTGCGGGACTTCCTGATCGGCAGCGCGCTGGCCTGGCTGCGCGACTACCGGCTGGACGGCCTGCGGCTGGACGCGGTGCACGCGCTGGTCGACACCCGCGCGCTGCACTTCCTGGAGGAGCTGTCCACTGCCGTGGACGGGCTGTCGGCGGCGCTGGGCCGCCCACTGTTCCTGATCGCCGAGTCCGACCTCAACGACCCGCGCACCACCGCGCCGCGCGAGGCCGGCGGCCTGGGGCTGCACGCGCAGTGGAACGACGACTTCCACCACGCCCTGCACACCGCGGTCACCGGCGAGGCCCAGGGCTACTACGCCGACTTCGCCGCCGCCGGCCCCGCCGCGCTCGCCAAGGTCCTCACCCACGGCTTCTTCCACGACGGCGCCTGGTCGTCCTTCCGCGGCCGCCACCACGGCCGCCCGCTGGACCCGGCGACGGCGCCCGCGCACCGCCTGCTCGGCTACGCCCAGACCCACGACCAGGTCGGCAACCGCGCCACCGGCGACCGGCTCACCCCCGAGCAGCTCGGCACCGCCGCCGCGCTGGTGCTCACCTCGCCGTTCACCCCGATGCTGTTCATGGGCGAGGAGTGGGGCGCCACCACGCCCTGGCAGTTCTTCACCGACCACGGCGACCCGGAGCTGGCCGCGGCCATCACCCGGGGGCGGCGGCGGGAGTTCGCCGCGCACGGCTGGGCCGAGGAGGACGTGCCCGACCCGCAGGACCCGGCCACCCGCGACCGCTCCTGCCTGGACTGGGCCGAGGCCGGCAAGCCCGGGCACCGCGAACTGCTGGAGTGGTACCGGGCGCTGATCGCCCTGCGGCGGGCCGAACCCGAGCTGGCCTCGCCCCGGCTGGACACGGTGACGGCCACCGCGGGCGGGCGCACCCTGCGGATCGCCCGCGGCCCCTTCCGGGTGCTGGTGAACTTCTCCGACGCCCCCGCGCGCATCCCCCTCAACACGCCCTGCGAGGTGCTGCTGGCCCGCCCCGCCTGCCGCACCCTGCCCGGCCCTGCCGTCCAGCTCCCCCCACGCGGGGCGGCCGTCCTGCGCGCCCACGACACCGGACCCGCGCAGGCTACGGTGGAGCCGTGAGCGATTCCCCGCAGGTCCCCGCAGAGACGGCCGAGGCAGCCGCCGATCCGGCCGCCGAGCCCCGTGCCGACTGCGTGCTGTGCGGGGAGCCCACCGAGTACCCCGACAGCACCAAGGGCGCGACCCTCTGCCCGGTCTGCGCCTGGCAGGAGGCCCAGCGCACCGCCTGCTCCGGCTGAGGCGGCTCAGCCGGTTCCGGCAGATGCGGGGACGGCTCAGGTGGCGAGCAGCAGCCTGCGGTACTTCGCCACGTCGAGATCCGGCTGCGGGTAGGCCGGGCGGAGCTGCTCCAGGTGCTCCAGCAGCAGCCGGCTGACCGCCCAGTTCCGGTACCACTTGCGGTCCGCCGGCACCACGTACCAGGGCGCGGCCTCGGTCGAGCACCGCGCGAGCACCGCCTCGTACGCCTCCCGGTACGCCGGCCAGCGCTCCCGCTCAAAGACGTCGTCCGGGCTGAACTTCCAGTGCTTGTCCGGGCGTTCGAGCCGCGCCAGCAGCCGTGCGCGCTGCTCCTCGGGGCTGATGTGCAAGAACACCTTCAGCAGGCTCACCCCGCTCTCCGCGAGGGACTGCTCGAACCGGTTGATGGCCGCGTAGCGGCGGCTCCACACCGAGCGGGGCACCAGGTCGTGGACCCGGACGATCAGCACGTCCTCGTAGTGCGACCGGTCGAAGACCCCGATCTCCCCCGCCTGCGGCAGCGCCC
Organism: Streptomyces sp. CA2R106; assembly: GCF_037034245.1. Taxonomy (NCBI): domain Bacteria; kingdom Bacillati; phylum Actinomycetota; class Actinomycetes; order Kitasatosporales; family Streptomycetaceae; genus Streptomyces; species Streptomyces sp. CA2R106. The sequence continues at coordinate 44,458 of NZ_JBAGKC010000037.1, read as the reverse complement.
GCCGCACCCGCCACAGGAAGTCGTGCCGCCGCTCCTGCGCGGTCGGGGCCTTGAACGCCCGCACCCGAAGGCCCGCCGGGTTCAGCCCGGACACCACGTGCTTGACGGTGCCGCCCTTGCCCGAGGTGTCCATCCCCTGGAGGACCACCAGCACCCGGCGCGGGTCCCCGCCCACCGCGCTCTGCGCGAACAGCCGCTCCTGGAGTTCCGCGAGCCGCGGGCGCATCTCCTGAATCCCGGCCAGCCCCGCCGCCTTGCCCTTCGGCCCGCCCGGCGTCCCCCGCGGGTCGTACGCCGCCAGGTCCACCGCGCCGCCGCGCGCCTCGACCCGCAGCCTCGCACTCAGCTTCTCCGCCATCCCCCGATCCTCCCCTGTTCTCCCCGGGTCCGCCCGTGCTCGGGCCGCGGGGGACCAGGCGGGGTGGGAATCAGGCGGGGCGGGATCAGGCCAGGCGGGAGGAGTCGCGGGCCAGGGAGGTGAGGCGGGACACCGCGCGGAAGTACTTCTTGCGGTAGCCGCCGCTGAGCATCTCCGGGGAGAAGAGCTGGTCGAAGGGCACCCCGGAGGCCATGACGGGCACCTCGCGGTCGTAGAGCCGGTCGGCGAGGACGACCAGGCGCAGCGCGGCCGCCTGGTCGGTGACCTGCCGCACCCCGCGCAGGAAGACCGCGTCGACCCCGTCGACGAGGGCGCCGTACCTGCTGGGATGCACCTGCGCGAGGTGCGCGGCGAGCGGCTCGAAGTCGTCGAGCGCGGCGCCGGGGGTGCGGACGGCTGCCGCGGTGACCTGCTCGTCGCCGTAGGGCTGCGGCGCCTGCGGCAGCCCGCGGTGCCGGTAGTCCTCCCCGTCGATCCGCAGGGACGTGAACTGCGCGGACAGGCCCTGGATCTCCCGCATGAAGTCGGCGGCGGCGAAACGTCCCTCCCCGAGCCTGCCGGGCAGCGTGTTGGACGTGGCCGCCAGGCGCACCCCGGCGGCGGCGAGCCGGGACAGCAGGGTGGAGACCAGCACCGTGTCCCCGGGGTCGTCCAGCTCGAACTCGTCGATGCAGACCAGCCGGTGGGAGCTGAGCGCGTCGACCGCCGTGCGGAAGCCGAGCGCGCCCACGAGGTTGGTCAGCTCCACGAAGGTGCCGAACGCTTTCTGCGCGGGCGGTGCGTCGGTGGCGTGCCACAGCGAGGCGAGCAGGTGGGTCTTGCCGACGCCGTAGCCGCCGTCGAGGTAGACGCCGGTGGGCGCCGGGGGCTGCTCGGGCGCCTTGCCGCGGAACCACCTGCGGCGGCCGGTGCCGGCCGCGGGCGTGCCGAGCCCGGCGGCGAACTGCTCCAGGGCGCGCACGGCGCGGGCCTGGCTGGGCTGGTCCCGGTCCGGGACGTAGCTGGAGAAGCGCACCGCGTCGAACCGCGGCGGCGGCACCAACTCGGCGAGCAGCCGCTGGGTGTCGACGCGCGGGTCACGCTCCGCGAGCACGACCGGTGCGGTTATTCCTGCGGCGACATCTGCTTGCACGGCATCCCACCTTACTCTCCGCCGGGCGCACCCCCCGCGGGTGGGTGGGGCGTACCACGGGGGTGCCGCGGGGCGCTGCGGGGGCGCCGCGGGCCGGTGGCAGGGCGCCCAAGGGGCAGGGGGCGCCCTGCCCGGCCGGGTGGGAGACTGCGGAAATGCAGCAACTGTTCCCCCCGCTCCCCCTGCCGGGGCCGGCCGCCGCGCCCGCGGTGGACCTGGCCGACGCCTACGCGTACCCGCCGCGGGAGGCGGGCCCCTACCTCCGGGCGAACATGGTCGCCTCGCTCGACGGCGCCGCGACCCACGACGGCGCCTCGGCGCCGCTGTCCTCCGCCGCCGACATGCGGATCTTCGGCACCCTGCGGGCGCTGGCCGACGTGGTCGTGGTCGGGGCCGAGACCGTCCGGCAGGAGGGGTACCGCCCGGGCAAGGCCCGCCCGTCGTTCGCCGAGCGCCGCGCGGCCGACGGCCAGACCCCCGCCCCGGCCATCGCCGTGCTCAGCCGCCGGCTGGACCTGGACTTCTCGGCGCCGCTGTTCACCGCCGCGCTCACCCCGACGCTGGTGCTCACCGGCACCGGCGCGGACCCGAAGGCGCTGGCGGCCGCGCAGGCGGCGGGGGCGCGGGTGGTGACCGCGGGCGAGGGTGCCGGGGTGGACCCGGTGCGCGCGGTGCGGGAGCTGGCGGCGCTGGGCCTGACCCGGCTGCTGCACGAGGGCGGCCCGCGGGTGCTGGCGCAGTTCACGGCGGCCGGGGTGGTGGACGAGCTGTGCCTGACGGTGGCGCCGCTGACCGTCGGCGGCGGCGCGCCGCGGATCATGGACGGGCCCGGCCAGGGCACCCCGACCCGCTTCGCGCCGGTGTCGGTCCTGGAGGAGGACGGCTTCCTGTTCACCCGGTACGTCGAACGGCGCCGGCTCGAACAACTCGGCGTCAAGCCGGCGGAGGCGCAGGTCACGGCATAAGGCACTCTCCCGGGGGACCTGCGGCCGAAAAAAGCGGATTCGATCGTTCCGCTTCGCGTGGCGTGGGGACAATGGAACCGGTGCCCGGCGAAGATCGGGGCCTCGCTCGCGAGAGAGAAGGACGCGTCCCGTGTTCACGACCGTACTCATGATCGAGAAGCCGCTCGCCTCGGCCGATGTGGAGCTGGTCACCACGCTCCACGGCGACGAGCAGGTCTCCTTCGTCGTGCTCATGCAGCCGCGCGGCGACCAGGACCGCCTGCTGCGTGCCGTGGACGACGTGGCGCTCGGCTACCTCGACGACGCCGCCCGGGAGAACGAGATCCCGGAGGGCCAGGCCGCCTACCAGCCCGCCGAACTCGCCCTCGCGCACTCCCTGGAGGCGCTGCGGGCCACCGGCGCCCCGGCCGAGGGCGAGGTGGTGCAGAGCCACCCGCTGGACAAGCTCAAGGCCGTGGTGGAGCAGTCCGGGGCCGACGAGGTGGTGGTGCTGACCGCGCCGCACTTCGTGGAGGAGTTCTTCCACCGCGACTGGACCTCCCGGGCCCGGCACAAGGTGGGCGTGCCCGTGCTGAAGCTCTTCGCGCAGCACGACTGAGCCTGCGGGTGCGCCCGTCGAGAAAACCGCGTCGCACATGTGCCACGATCGGGGCTCCGGCACACCCACGATCCACCCTGGAGACCCGCGCATGAGCCCGTCCGGCCCGCCCGTACCCCCCGACCTGGACCGACCGCACTTCATCGGCATCGGCGGCGCCGGGATGTCGGGGATCGCGAAGATCCTCGCCCAGCGCGGGGCGCGGGTGGCCGGCAGCGACGCGAAGGACTCCGAGACCGCGCAGGCGCTGCGCGCGCTCGGCGCCACCGTGCACCTCGGGCACGACGCGGCGCACCTGGCGCCGGACGCGTCGGCGGTCGTGGTCTCCAGCGCGATCCGGGCGCAGAACCCGGAGCTGGCCGCGGCCCGGGAACGAGGGCTGCCGGTGGTGCACCGCAGCGACGCGCTGGCCGCGCTGATGGCCGGCACCACCCCGATCGCGGTGGCGGGCACCCACGGCAAGACCACCACCACCTCGATGCTCGCGGTGGCGCTGACCGCGCTGGGCCTGGACCCGTCCTACGCGATCGGCGGCGACCTGGACGCGCCGGGGTCCAACGCGCACCACGGCGGCGGGGAGATCTTCGTCGCCGAGGCCGACGAGTCCGACCGCAGCTTCCACCGCTACGCCCCGCAGGTCGCGGTGGTGCTCAACGTGGAACTGGACCACCACGCCAACTACGCCTCCCTGGAGGAGGTCTACGAGTCCTTCGAGGAGTTCGTCGGCAGGGTGCGGCCCGGCGGCACCCTGGTGGTCTCCGCCGACCAGCCCGGCGCGGTCGAGCTCACCGGCCGGGTCCGGGACCTCGGCGGCCTGAACATCGTCACCGTCGGCGAGGCCGAGGGCGCCGACGTGCGGATCACCCGGATCAACCCGCGCGGCCTGACCAGCGAGGTCAGCGTGCTGCTCGACGGCCGCATGCTCACCTTCACGGTGTCGGTGCCCGGCAGCCACTACGCGCACAACGCGGTCGCGGCCCTCGCCGCGGGCATCGCCGCCGGCGCCCCGGCCCGCAACCTGGCCTCCGCGCTGGCGAAGTACACCGGCGTCAAGCGCCGGCTCCAGCTCAAGGGCGAGGCGGCCGGCGTCCAGGTGATCGACTCCTACGCCCACCACCCGACGGAGATGGCCGCCGACCTGACCGCGATCCGCCAGGCCACCGACGGCGGCCGGGTGCTGGTGGTCTTCCAGCCGCACCTGTTCAGCCGGACCAGGGAGCTGGGCACCGAGATGGGCGGCGCGCTCGCGCTGGCGGACGCCTCGCTGGTGCTGGACATCTACCCCGCCCGCGAGGACCCGCTGCCCGGGATCACCAGCGAGCTGATCGTGTCGGCGGCCGAAGCCGCGGGCGCCGACGTCACCGCGGTGCACGGCGCGGACGCGGCGGTGGAGCGGGTGGCGGGAATGGCGAAGCCCGGTGACCTCGTTCTCACCATGGGGGCGGGTGACGTGACGGAGCTCGGCCCCCTGATCCTCGCCCGGCTCGCCGACTGAGCCCGGTCGAAGGCCCGTCTGAGGAGGTTCGCATGTCGCAGGACGCACGCAACTACCCGGTCGACAAGACCGAGGAGCAGTGGCGCGCCGAGCTGTCCCCGCAGGAGTACGCGGTGCTGCGCCAGGCCGGCACCGAGCGCCCGTTCACCGGTGAGTACACCGACACCAAGACCGAGGGCGTCTACTCCTGCCGGGCCTGCGGCGCGGAGCTGTTCCGGTCGGACACGAAATTCGAGTCGCACTGCGGCTGGCCGTCCTTCTACGACCCGGCCGCCACCGACGCGGTCGAGCTGATCGAGGACCGGTCGCTGGGCATGGTGCGGGTGGAGGTGCGCTGCGCCACCTGCGGCTCGCACCTCGGCCACGTCTTCGAGGGCGAGGGGTACCCCACGCCCACCGACCAGCGGTACTGCATCAACTCGGTCTCGCTGCGGCTGGCCCCCGCGAGCAGCTGACCGCGTCCCGTCAGGCCCCCGGTAAGGTGATCGCCCACACACCGAACCGGGGGGATGGGCCGTGGCCGAGCACAGCGGAGCCGGCAGCAGCCGGGCGGACGCCGACGAGCGGTACGAGGTGCTGGTGGTCGGTGGCTGCGGCGTCGACACCATCGTCCGGGTCGACGAACTGAAGATCCCCGGCAGCGACTCGGTGTCGGTGCCGCCGGTTCGCGACTACGTCGCCCACACCGGCAACGGCGTCGCCCTGGGCTTCCACGCCCTGGGCCGCCGCACCAAGTTCATCGACTTCCTCGGCGACGACGTGCCCGGCCGGCTGATCCTCGACCGGTACGCCTCGGTGGGCCTGGACTTCGACCACCTGCTCGCGCCCGAGGGCACCCCGCGCAGCGTCAACCTCGTCGACCGGGAGGGCCGCAGGTTCTCCTTCTTCGACGGCCGGCACCCCGCCGACCTGCTGATGCCGCTCGCCTTCTGCGGCCCCCACCTGGACCGCGCCGACCACGTCCACCTCTCCCGCTCCCACGTCAACCGCGAGCTGTTCGAGGTGTGCCGGCAGCGCGGGGTGCCGGTCTCGACCGACATCCACGTCTGGGACGGCGCCGACCCGTCGGCCCACCCCTGGGCGTACGGCGCCGACTACGTCTTCATGAGCGCCGCCACCGTCAAGGAGCGGGCCCCCGACGTGCTGCGGGACATCGTCGCCCGCGGCCGGGCCCGGCTCGCGGTGGCCACCGACGGCGCCGACGGGTCGTACGTCCTCCAGCGGGAACGGCCCGACCTGGTACGGCACTTCCCCGCGGTGCGGCCCGAGCGGCCGGTGGTGGACAGCAACGGCGCGGGCGACGCCTATGTCACCGCCTTCCTGCACACCCTGTTCGACGGCGGCGACCTCGACCAGTGCGCGCGGGCCGGCGCCGTCTCGGGCGCGTTCGCCTGCGGGCACCACGGCACCCACGAGGTGCAGATCACCGCCGCCGAACTGGCCGCGGCCCTGTGAGCCGGTGGCAGACTGGCGAGGTGAGCAGCCCTTTCCCGCACGAGGCGGACGACCGTGACGCCGCGCCCCAGTACGTCCTGCCCCTGGTGGTCCGGATCGAGCGCGACGCGCCCCCGGCCCGCACCGACGCCCTCCAGACCGCGGCCCGCGCCGTGCTGACGCTGCTGTCCGACGAGCGGGCGACCGCCGAGGACGGCGTGTGGACGCAGGCGGTCACCGCCTGGCAGGACGCGCGCATCCGCAAGGTCGTACGGCGCGCCCGCCGCGCCGAGTGGCACCGGGCGGAGGCGCTGCCGGGCATCACCGTGACCGGCGAGCACGCCGAGGTCCGGGTCTTCCCGCCGATCCCGCTCGACGGCTGGCCGAAGGACCTCGCCCGGCTCCAGGTCTCCGGCACCGAGCTCGACGACCCCGAGCCGCCCGCGCCCGCGGACCCGGCCGAACCGGTGCTGTGGATGGCACCGGACCTCACGATGTCCGCGGGCAAGGCGATGGCCCAGGCCGGCCACGGCGCCCAACTCGCCTGGTGGGCGCTGTCCGCCGAGGAGCGCCGCGCGTGGCGGCGGGCGGGGTTCCCGCTTGCCGTCCGCACGGCCGCCCCGGCGCAGTGGAAGACCCTCACCGACTCCGGGCTGCCCCTGGTCCGCGACGCCGGCTTCACCGAGGTCGCCCCCGACTCCGCCACGGTCATCGCGGATCATCCGGCGCTCCGGAGCTAGCGGGACCCTCCGGGGTGGTGGGTACTGCTGGTTCCGGGACCACCCGCCGGCGGTGGGCTGGTCGCGCCGTTCTCCCCCAGAGCTTCGCCTGGGAGGTGCCCCCACGCGCCCCTGAATATGCTCGGGTCGCCCCGGGGCAAGCACGCGGCGAGCCGCACTTCGTCAGGCGAGCCCGGCGATGAGTTCGGCGACGGGGCGGCGGCGGCCGGTGTAGAAGGGAACCTCTTCCCGGACGTGCAGCCGCGCCTCGGAACCGCGCAGGTGCCGCATGAGGTCCACGATCCGGTGCAGCTCGTCCGCCTCGAACGCGAGAATCCACTCGTAGTCGCCGAGCGAGAAGGACGCCACGGTGTTGGCCCGCACGTCCGGGTAGCCGCGCGCCATCTTGCCGTGGTCGGCGAGCATCCTGCGGCGGTCCTCGTCGGGCAGCAGGTACCAGTCGTAGGAGCGGACGAAGGGGTACACGCTGATGTACGCGCGGGCCTCCTCGTCGGCGAGGAACGCCGGGACGTGCGACTTGTTGAACTCGGCGGGCCGGTGCAGCGCCATGTTGGACCACACCGGGGCGAGCGTGCGCCCGAACCTCGTACGGCGGAAGAGGTTGTAGGCGTCCTGGAGCGCCTCCGCGGTCTCCGCGTGCCACCAGATCATCAGATCGGCGTCGGCGCGCAGGCCGGACAGGTCGTACGTGCCGCGCACGGTGACGTCCTTCGCGGCGAGCTGCGCGAACAGCTCCTCCACCTCGTCCGCGTACCCGGTGCGGTCGGCCGGCAGCACGTCCTTGAGCCGGAAGACCGACCAGAGCGTGTAGCGGATGACCTCGTTGAGGTCCTTGGCCTTCTTGCCCGCGTTGGCGGGCCGGGCGTGCGCGGAGTCGGCGGAGTCGGCGGCAGCGGCGGAGTCGAGGGGGGCGCGGTCGGCGGTCGAGTCGGTCATACGGCTATTCTCCCGCGCCGCCCGCGCCGTTCGGCACCAGGGTGGCCAGGATCGCGGCGGCGGCCCGGCGGCCGCCGGCGACGCAGGCGGGGATGCCGACGCCGTCGTACACCGCGCCGCACAGCGCCAGGCCCGGCAGCTTCGCGGTGTCCTCCCGCACCCGCCGCATCCGGTCCAGGTGCCCGACGGCGTACTGCGGCAGCCCGCCGTCCCAGCGGGTGACCCGGGCGGCGACCGGCGCGGCCCGCAGGCCGACCGCCTCCCCCAGGTCGTCCCGGGACAGCCGCACCAGGTCGGTGTCGTCCCAGGCCAGGTCCGCGGTCTCGCCGTGCCGCCCGACGGAGGTGCGCAGCACGAACACGTCGTCGCCGGCCTTGTCGAGCCAGCCCCACTTGCGGCTGGAGAAGGTGGCCGCCTTGATCGTCCGGCCGTCCACCGGCGGCACCAGGAAGCCGCTGCTGAGCGGGAGTTGGAGCGCGTCCCGGCGGCGGAAGGCCATGGTGACCAGCGCCATGCTCGCGTACTCCACCGCGGACAGCTCGGCGGCGGCCACGGGCGCTTCCGCCGCCAGCAGCGCGGCGGCGGCCGGCGCGGGCGCCGCGACGACCACCGCGTCGGCGGTCAGCTCACGGCCGGCGAGGCCGACCCGCCAGCCGTGCGGGCCGGTGCGCCGCAGCTCCCGTACGGCGGTGCCGGTCTCGATCCGCACCCCGGCGGCGCGGCAGGCGTCCGCCACCGCGAGCGGCAGCCGGCCGATCCCGCCGCGGATGCCGTTGAAGACCGGGCCGCTGCCGCTGCCCGCGGCCGCCTTGCGCTGGATGCCGCGGGCCGCCTCGATCAGCGAGCGGCGGTCGCGGGCGGCGGCGAAGAGCTGCGGCACCGCGGCGCGCAGCGAGATCTGGTACGAGTCGCCCGCGTAGACACCGCCGAGCAGCGGCTCCACCAGCCGGTCCACCACCTCGTGGCCCAGCCGCGCCGCCACGAAGGTGCCCACCGCCGTGTCCTCGCCGATCTCCGTGCGGGGCAGCACATGGTCCAGCGGGAGGCGGGCCAGTCCCGCCGTCGACAGCACCCCGGAGGCGGCCAGCGGCGCCAGGTCGCCGGGCACGCCCATCACATGGCCCTTGGGCAGCGCCCGCAGCCGGCCGCGCGTCCACAGCGCCGCGCCGCCCACGGCGGGCGGCTGGAGGTCGTCCCCGAGGCCCACCTCACGCGCCAACTCGACCGCCTCCGGCCGCCTGGCCAGGAGCGACTCCGCCCCCAGGTCCACCGGCGCACCCGCGATCTCGTCCGCGTGCAGCTTCCCGCCGAGGCGCTGCGCGGCTTCCAGCAGGGTGACCCGCGCCCCGCCCTTCGCCAGCTCCAGCGCCGCGGTCAGCCCGGAGATCCCGCCGCCGACCACCACCACCTGCTTGTCCCGCGTCCCGCTCATCCCCCCACTCTCCCAGGTGCCAGGGGTGCCCTGTCCCGCCGGGGTGGGTGGTGGTGCCGGTCGCGGGCGGCGGTCAGTGCGCGGTGGCGGTGTGGACGTACTCCACGAGGCGGGTGAGCGCGTCGGGGTCGGTGGCCGGCAGCACGCCGTGGCCGAGGTTGAAGACGTGGCCGGTGCCGGCGGCGTGTGCGGCGGCGAGGACCTCCGCGGCCTTCTCCTCGACCGCGGAGGTCGGCGCGAACAGGACGGAGGGGTCCAGGTTGCCCTGGAGTGCCTTGCCGGGCCCGACCCGGCGGGCCGCCTCGTCCAGGGGCACCCGCCAGTCGACGCCGACGACGTCCGCCCCGGCCTCGCCGAAGAGCCCGAGCAGTTCGCCGGTGCCGACCCCGAAGTGGATGCGGGGCACGCCGTACCCGGCGACGGCGTCGAAGACCTTGGTGGAGGCGGGCATGACGTAGCGCCGGTAGTCGGCGGGGGCGAGGGCGCCGACCCAGGAGTCGAAGAGCTGCACCGCGCTGGCGCCGGCCTCGATCTGGACCTTGAGGAAGGAGATGGTGATGTCGGCGAGCCGGTCGAGCAGGTCGCGCCACAGCTCGGGCTCGCCGTACATCATCGCCTTGGTGCGCTCGTGGTTGCGGGAGGGCCCGCCCTCCACGAGGTAGCTGGCGAGGGTGAAGGGCGCCCCGGCGAAGCCGATCAGCGGGGTGGCGCCGAGTTCCGTGGTGAGCAGGCCGACCGCCTCGGTGACGTAGGAGACGTCGTCGGGCTCCAGGTCGCGCAGCACGCCGAGGTCGGCGCGGGTGCGGACCGGGGTGCCGACCACCGGGCCGACCCCGGGCTTGATGTCCAGGTCGACGCCGATCGCCTTGAGCGGCACCACGATGTCGCTGTAGTAGACCGCCGCGTCCACGCGGTGCCGCCGCACCGGCTGGAGGGTGATCTCGGCGACCAGTTCGGGCCGGGTGCAGGACTCCAGCATCGGGATGCCCTCGCGCGCCTTCAGGTACTCGGGCAGCGACCGCCCGGCCTGGCGCATGAACCACACGGGGGTGTGCGGCACCGGCTCGTGCCGGCAGGCGCGGATGAACGGGGAAGCAGCGGTCAGCTGGTGCGCACTCACCCCCGAATCCTCCCACGCCCGGGGCGCCGCCTCGCCATGGTGCCCCGGGCCCCGCGGCCGCCCCCGGCACCGGGCGAAAGTGCGCCCGGGCGGCAGCACGCCGTGACACAAGGGGTGTTGATGCGGGCGTGCGGGTGGGCGGCGGCCTAGTCTTCCGGGCATGGCTGCGGTTCACGGGCACTCGCCGGACGAGGCTCCCTTCTCCTTCCGGCGCGCGGTGGACGGTCTGCGGACCGCCCGGCTCCGCTCCGAGGTGCGGATCGAGGAGGTGCCGGCGCCGCGCCGGCTCGCCTCGTACGCGTTCGCGCTGGAGGCGACGGTGCTCGCCGACGGGGAGGAGCTGGCCGACGGCCGGCTGGTGCTGCTGCACGAGCCGGACGGCCACGACGCGTGGCACGGCGAGTTCCGGGTGGTCACCCTGGCGCGGGCCGAACTGGAGCCGGAGATGGCCGGCGACCCGCTGCTGCCGGAGGTGAGCTGGTCGTGGCTGACCGGGGCGCTGGCCACCCGCGGCGCGGGCTACCACGAGCCGAGCGGCACCGTGTCGCGGGCGTCCTCGCACTACTTCGGCGCTCTGGCCGACCGCCGGGACGACACGCAGATCGAGATCCGCGCGTCCTGGACGCCGTACGAGCGGCCGGAGGCGGGGCCGGACACGGCGGCGCACCTGGTGGCCTGGTGCGACCTGCTGTGCGCGTGTGCGGGCCTGCCGCCGTCCGACGGCCCGGACCTGCCAGGACGGCCGGTCAGCGGCGTGGTGCCGCTGCCGAAGCGCCGCACCTGACGGTCCGCCGGGCCTGCCCCGCGCCCCGGCGCGGCCCTCGTCGGGCCCGTCGTCGGCACGCCTTCGCCCGGCCATCCGATTCGCCCGGAATTGTTCTCCAACAAATCGTGATCTTTCCCTAAAGCCGGGAGCAATTGCTGCCGAAGGAGACTGTGACCGTTTCAGTCCCCTTTGCACAGGAGGCCCGGTGTCCGTTCTTCTCGAGCAGCCCACGAGCCTGGTCGCCTACCGTCCCAGCAAGCCGACGGCCATGGTCGTCGTGGCCGACCCCCGGGTTCGCTCCACTGTCACCCGACACCTGTGGGCACTCGGAGTCCGGGACGTGATCGAGGCTTCCTCCATCGCCGAAGCCCGCCCCCGGGTCGGCAACCCGCGCGACATCTGCGTCGCCGAGGTCCACCTGCCCGACGGCTCCGGCCTGACCCTCCTCGCTGAGACCCGCGCGGCCGGCTGGCCGAACGGCCTGGCGCTGTCGGCCGCCGACGACATCGGCGCGGTGCGCAACGCCCTGGCCGGCGGCGTGAAGGGCTATGTCGTCACCGGCACCCGCAACACCGCCGGCGCGCTGGCCGGCCGCCCCGGCCTGGCTCCGCTGGGCGCCACCGCGGCCCGGATGCAGCGCCGCCCGCCGGGCGTGCCCGGCCACCCGGGCGGCTACCGCGAGCTGTCCGGCCGCGAGGTCGAGGTGCTGCGGCTGGTCGCGGAGGGCCAGTCCAACAAGGCGATCGGCGTGTCCATGGGCCTGTCGGCGCTCACCGTGAAGAGCCACCTGGCCCGGATCGCCCGCAAGCTGGGCACCGGCGACCGGGCCGGCATGGTCGCGGTGGCGCTGCGCACCGGCATCATCCACTGAGCCGGCGCCGGTCGGCGGCCCCGGGCGGAACGTTCCGCCGCGGCGCCGCCGACCACCGCGGGACCGGGTCCGCGCGCCGCCGCGGCACCGCCCGGCACCCCGTCCGCGGCCATGACAGGGACCGATCGGCAGCCGGGCCGCGACGTAGATCCACCACCGCGGCCCACCCCGGCTACCCTTGACAGGTGACCGACGCCAAAGAGACCGCAATCCAGGAACCATCGGCGCCGGTCCCGCTGCTGGACCCGCGCGAGGGAATCCCGCCGGTGACCGCCAGCCCGGAGGCCCTCGCGGAAGTCGTCGCGGCCTTCGCCGCGGGCACCGGTCCGGTCGCCATCGACGCCGAGCGCGCCTCCGGCTACCGCTACGGGCAGCGGGCCTACCTGGTCCAGCTGCGCCGCACCGGGGCAGGGACCGCGCTGATCGACCCGGTCGGGTGTCCCGACCTGTCCGCCTTGGGCGAGGTGCTGGCCGGCACCGAGTGGGTGCTGCACGCCGCCACCCAGGACCTGCCCTGCCTGTACGAGCTGGGCATGCGGCCGACCACGCTCTTCGACACCGAACTGGCCGGACGGCTGGCCGGGTTCGCCCGGGTCGGCCTGGGCGCCATGGTGGAGAACGTGCTGGGCTTCACCCTGGAGAAGGGCCACTCCGCCGTCGACTGGTCCACCCGGCCGCTGCCGGAGCCCTGGCTGCGGTACGCGGCGCTCGACGTGGAGCTGCTGGTCGACCTGCGCGACGCGCTGGAGGAGGAACTGCGCGGCCAGGGCAAGCTGGACTGGGCGCTCCAGGAGTTCGCCGCGATCGCCGCCGCCCCGCCGCCGGCGCCCCGGGTGGACCCCTGGCGCCGTACCTCCGGCATGCACAAGGTGCGCCGCCGGCGGCAGATCGGCATCGTCCGCGAGCTGTGGGAGGCCCGCGACCGCACGGCCCGGGAGCGGGACGTCTCGCCGGGCCGGGTGCTCACCGACGCGGCCATCGTCACCGCCGCCCTGGAGGTGCCGCCGAACGTCCACGCGCTCGCGGCGCTGCCCGGCTTCGGCCACCGCATGGGCCGGCGGCAGCTGGAGCAGTGGCAGGCGGCCGTCGACCGGGCCCGGGCCCTGCCGGAGCGCGAACTCCCGCAGCCCACGGCCGCCTACACCGGGCCGCCCCCGCCGCGCGCCTGGGCGGACAAGGACCCGGTCGCCGCCGCCCGGCTGTCCGCGGCCCGCGCGGCCGTCTCGGCGCTGGCCGAGGAGCTCAACCTCCCGCAGGAGAACCTCGTCACCCCCGACACCGTCCGCCGGGTCTGCTGGACCCCGCCGGCCGAGATCACCCCGGAGAACGTCGCGGCCGCCCTGACCGCGCTCGGCGCCCGCCCCTGGCAGGTCGCCCTCAACACTCCCCTGCTGACCAAGGCCCTCACCACCCAGCCCCCGGCCGCCCCGGTCACGCCGCCGAGCACCCCTCCGACCACCCCTCCGACCACGGAGTAACCCCAAGTAACGTCAAAGGGCCGTCCTCCCCCGGGCGGCCCTTCGGTGTGACCTACGCCGCAGCCCGGGGTAAGAGTATGCACACCGGTTACCGATGAGTAGCATGGACGTCGGTGGTTGCGCGCACCCTGCGGAACAGCTCCACCCGCACGGCCAGCATCCGCCCGGGTCCGCCGGTGAGCGAGCCGAAGGGGGCGCCGGTGTCGAAAGGGAGAGCACGCGCAGGTCCCGAGGGACGAGGGACCGAGCATGGTCGACTGTCGACACCGGGTCGAAGCCCCCGGAGGCGAGCCGAACACAAAAAGACAGAAAGGTCGCATCGTGCCTCGTACCGCGAGGGAGGTCGTCTTCGTCGACGGCGTCCGCACCCCGTTCGGCAAGGCGGGCCCGAAGGGCATCTACCACGAGACCCGCGCCGACGACCTGGTGATCAAGTCCATCCGCGAGCTGCTGCGCCGCAACCCCTCGCTCGACCCGGCCAAGGTCGACGAGGTCGCCGTCGCGGCCACCACGCAGATCGGCGACCAGGGCCTGACCCTGGGCCGCACCGCGGGCATCCTCGCCGGACTGCCCACCACCGTGCCCGGCTTCTCCATCGACCGCATGTGCGCGGGCGCGATGACCGCGGTGACCACCACCGCCGGCGGCATCGCCTTCGGCGCGTACGACGTGGTGGTGGCCGGCGGCGTGGAGCACATGGGCCGGCACCCGATGGGCGAGGGTGTGGACCCCAACCCGCGGTTCGTCTCCGAGAAGCTGGTCGACGAGTCCGCGATGTTCATGGGCATGACCGCCGAGAACCTGCACGACCGCTTCCCGCGGCTGACCCGGCAGCGCGCCGACGAGTACGCGCTGCGCAGCCAGGAGAAGGCCGCGAAGGCGTACGCGAACGGGAAGATCCAGCAGGACCTGGTGCCGATCGCGATCCGCCGCACCACTGCGGTCGAAAGCGGCTCCGCCGCCGGCTCGGCCGGCGAGACCGGCTGGGGCCTGGCCACCGCCGACGAGCCGATGCGCCCGGACACCACGCTGGAGCGGCTGGCCGGGCTGAAGACGCCCTTCCGGCCGCACGGCCGGGTCACCGCGGGCAACGCCGCGGGGCTCAACGACGGCGCCACCGCCTCGCTGCTCGCCGCCGAGGACGTGGCCCGCGAGCTGGACCTGCCGGTGAAGATGCGCCTGGTGTCGTACGCCTTCGCCGGCGTGGAGCCCGAGGTGATGGGCATCGGCCCGATCCCGGCCACCGAGAAGGCGCTCGCCAAGGCGGGCCTGGGCATCGAGGACATCGGCCTGTTCGAGGTGAACGAGGCGTTCGCCGTGCAGGTGCTGTCCCTGCTGGACCACTACGGCATCGCCGACGACGACCCGCGGGTCAACCAGTACGGCGGCGCCATCGCCTTCGGCCACCCGCTGGCCTCCTCCGGGGTGCGGCTGATGAACCAGCTCGCCCGGCAGTTCGAGGAGCAGCCGCACGTGCGGTACGGCATCACCACCATGTGCGTCGGCTTCGGCATGGGCGGCACGGTCATCTGGGAGAACCCGAACTTCGACGGGAGCGGCAAGTGAGTTCCACCGCAGAGCTGCTGAGGGGCGCGGCCGAGCTGTTCCCCGGCGAGGTCGTCACGCAGGCGCAGGTACGACACCTGGACCTGCCCGGCGCCGGCCGGTTCGCGCTGATCACCCTCGACAACGGCTTCGACCACACCAAGCCGACCACGCTCGGCCCGCAGTCGCTGGCGAACATCGACGCGGCCCTGGACCAGGTCGAGAAGGAGGCCGCGGCCGGCGAGATCGTCGGCGTCGGGGTCACCGGAAAACCGTTCATCTTCGCGGTCGGCGCGGACCTCAAGGGCGTGGAGCTGCTGACCCGGCACGAGGACGCGCTCGCCATCGGGCGCGGCGGCCATGACGTGCTCAAGCGGTTCCAGTCGCTGGCGGTGCCGACGTTCGCGTACTACAACGGCGCCGCGATGGGAGGCGGCGTCGAGATCGGCCTGCACTGCTCCTACCGCACGGTCTCCGCGTCGGTGCCGGCGTTCTCGCTGCCCGAGGTCTTCCTCGGCCTGGTGCCCGGCTGGGGCGGCTGCACGCTGCTGCCGAACCTGATCGGCGCCGACCGCGCGGTGACCGTCATCATCGAGAACTCGCTCAACCAGAACCGCCAGCTCAAGGGCGCCCAGGTGTACGAACTGGGCATCGCCGACGCGCTGTTCGAGGCGGCGGACTTCCTGGAGCAGTCGCTGGCCTGGACCGCTGCGGTGCTCAAGGGCGAGATCGAGGTGACCCGCACCGAAGTGGACCGCGGCGAGGCATGGGACCAGGCGGTGGCGCGCGGCCGGTTCATCGCGGACGGCAAGGTGCACGGCGCCGCCCCGGCCGCCTACCGGGCGCTGGACATCATCGCGGCCGCCAGGGCCGGCGACCTGCGCAAGGGCTTCGAGGCGGAGGACGCCGCGCTCGCCGACCTGATCATGGGCGGCGAACTGCGGTCGGGCATCTACGCGTTCAACCTGGTGCAGACGCGCGGCAAGCGCCCGGTCGGCGCCCCCGACAAGTCGCTGGCCCGCCCGGTGAACAAGGTCGGCGTGGTCGGCGCGGGCCTGATGGCCTCCCAGCTGGCACTGCTCTTCGCGCGCCGCCTCCAGGTGCCGGTGGTGCTGACCGACATCGACCAGGCGCGGATCGACAAGGGCGTGGGCTACGTCCACGGCGAGGTCGACAAGCTGCTGGGCAAGGGGCGGATCGGCCAGGACCAGGCGAACCGGCTCAAGGCCCTGGTCACCGGCCACCTGGACAAGGCGGCGGCGTTCGGCGACGCGGACTTCGTGATCGAGGCCGTCTTCGAGGAGATGGGCGTCAAGCAGCAGGTCTTCGCCGAACTGGAGGCGGTGGTCCGGCCGGACGCGATCCTGGCGACCAACACCTCCTCGCTGTCGGTCTCGGAGATGGCCGCGAAGCTGGCGCACCCCGAGCGGGTGGTCGGCTTCCACTTCTTCAACCCGGTCGCGGTGCTGCCGCTGCTGGAGATCGTGCGCGCCGAGGCCACCGACGACCCGTCGCTGGCGACCGCGTTCGCGGTGGCGAAGCAGCTGAAGAAGACCGCGGTGCTGGTCAAGGACGCGCCCGCGTTCGTGGTCAACCGCATCCTGACCCGCTTCATGGGCGAGATCCAGAACGTCATCGACGAGGGCACGCCGGTCGCCGTCGCCGAGAAGGCGGTCGAGCCGCTCGGGCTGCCGATGTCGCCGCTGGTGCTGCTGGAGCTGGTCGGCCCTGCGATCGGCCTGCACGTCTCCGAGACGCTGCACGGCGCCTTCCCGGACCGCTTCACCGTCTCGCCGAACCTGGCGGCCGTGGTGAAGGCCGGCAAGCGCGGCTTCTACGTCTACGACTCCGGTGCGCCGGAGCTGGACCCGGAGGTCGCGGCGCTGCTCCAGCAGGGCGACACCGTCCTGACCGAGGAGCAGGTGCGCGCCCGGGTGCTGGACGCGGTGGCGCAGGAGATCGGCCTGATGCTCGCCGACGGTGTGGTGGCCGAGGCGCAGGACATCGACCTGTGCCTGATCACCGGGGCCGGCTGGCCCTTCCACCTCGGCGGGATCACCCCCTACCTGGACCGCGAGGGCGTCTCGGAGCGGGTGAACGGCTCGCCGTTCCTGGCGCCGGGCGTGGCGAGTGTCCCGGCCTGACAGACCCCCATGACGACCGTGCCCGGTCGCCTCCCGTCCAGGGTGGCGACCGGGCACGGTCGTGTCGTACGGGGAGCCGGTGTCAGCTGAGGGCGGGCGAGGCGGTCGGGGTGGCCTGGAGCGCGATCACGCGCTTGGCCTCCTTGTTGACCATGGTGCGCAGCTTGGCCGGGGTGAGCGAGGTGCGGACGTCCTTGACCGGCTTGTCGTTGATCTCCAGCGCGGGCACCTGGCCGAGGCCGGAGTGGGCGAAGTCGGCCTGGGACTTGATCACCCAGCCCTTGTGGTCGCCCTGCTCGATGCACGGCTCGAAGTTGGCCATCTTGATCTTCTTGGCCTTGTGCGCCAGCGACTTGATGAGCTTCTCGCTGCCGAGGCCGCCGCTGTGCGGGTCGGGCTGGTGGTCCCAGACCTCCTGCACGAACTGGGTGAACCGGCCCTGGTCCTGCGCGCAGGCGGCCGCGTTGGCGGCGTACTGCGAGCTGCTGCCGCCGTAGGTGCGGTCCGAGGCGGTGACGAGCTGGTAGTGGATCTGCACCTGGCCGGTGGTCAGCAGTTGGCGCAGCACGTCCTGGTACTCCTGCGCGAACGCCTTGGAGTCGGGGCTGCGCAGGTCCTCGTAGACGGTGATGGTGACCGGGACCGACGGGCGCACCGCCACCTGGAGGTTGGGGCCGCTGCTCGCGGTGGGGGTGGGGCTCGCGGTGCTGCTCAGGTCCACCGGGCCGGTCGGCGCCACCGCGGGGCCGACGGCGCCGGACGGGGCCGACACCTTGTCGTCCTTGGAGGCGCGCACGTGCGCGCCGATCAGCGCGGAGCCGCCGAAGACCACGACGACCGCCATGATGCCGACCGCGTACGGCCGTATCTTGGCGAGCGGGCCCTTCCGCTTCTTCTTCGCCGGCGCCGCCGCGCCGCCGCTCTTGCCGGGTCCCTTGGACTCCGTCATGCCTACGCCACCTCGATCGTCCCGCACTGCTCTCGCGCATTTCTACCACCGCCGCGGCCCGGCCCGGAAAACGGGTGGCCCGGGCCCCGGCGGCGGCCCCCGGCGGGCCGGGGCGGGCGGCCGCGGCGGGTCAGTCGCGGCGCGCGAGGCGGCTGTGGCCGCGGCCGTAGCCGAAGTAGATCGCGAAGCCCAGCGCCATCCATCCGGCGAACCGCAGCCACGTCTCCACGCTGAGGTTGATCATCAGCCACAGCGACGCGCACACCGACAGCACCGGCAGCACCGGCACCCACGGCGCCCGGAAGGCCCGCGGCAGGTCGGGGCGGGTGCGGCGCAGCACCACCACGCCGACGGCGACGACGACGAACGCGAAGAGCGTGCCGATGTTCACCATCTCCTCCAGCTGCCCGACGGTGAAGAACCCGGCGATCATTGCGACGACCACCCCCAGCAGCACGGTGGTGCGGTAGGGCGTGCCGAAGCGCGGGTGGACCCGGGAGAAGGCGCGCGGCAGCAGTCCGTCGCGGCTCATCGCGAAGAACACCCGGGTCTGGCCGAGCAGCAGGATCATCACCACCGACGTCAGGCCGACCGCGGCGCCGAAGCTGATCAGGCCGGACCAGAAGGGCGCGCCGACCGCCTTGAACGCGCTGGCCAGGGGGGCGCTGGTGTCCAGCTCCGAGTACTTCTGCATCCCGGTGACCACCAGCGACACCGCGACGTACAGCACGGTGCACACCACCAGCGAGCCGAAGATGCCGCGCGGCATGTCCCGCTGCGGGTGGCGGGTCTCCTCCGCGGCGGTGGCCACGATGTCGAAGCCGATGAAGGCGAAGAAGACCACCGCGGCGCCGGAGAAGATCCCCATCACGCCGAACGACGACGGGGTGAAGCCGAACGCCGCCTGCACCAGCGGCGCGTGCAGGGTCGATCCGGCGCCGGTGTTGCTCTGGGAGGGCGGCAGGAACGGCGAGTAGTTGCTGCCGGTGACGTAGAAGAGCCCGGCGAAGATCACCAGCAGCACCACGGTGACCTTCACCGCGACGACCAGGCCGGTGACCCGCGCCGACAGCTTCATGCCGGCCATCACGATGCCGGTGAGCACCAGCACCAGGGCGGCGGCGAGGACGTCGAAGCCGTAGTGGCCGCTTTTGTGGCTGAGCTGGTCGGGCACGGTGATGCCCACGTTGTTCAGCAGGTTGGTGACGTAGCCGGACCAGCCGCCGGCCACCACGCCCGCGCCGAGCGCCAGTTCCAGCACCAGGTCCCAGCCGATGATCCAGGCCGGCAGCTCGCCGATGGAGGCGTAGCTGAAGGTGTAGGCCGAGCCGGCGACCGGCACGGTGGAGGCGAACTCCGCGTAGCACAGGGCCGCCAGCCCGCAGACGACGGCCGAGGCGATGAAGGACAGCGCGATGGCCGGGCCCGCGTACTGCTTGGCGACCGCGCCGGTCACCACGAAGATGCCGGTGCCGACGATGACTCCGACGCCGTAGACGATCAGGTCGAGCGCCGACAGTTCCTTGCGCAGGCCGTGCTCGGGGTCCTCGGTGTCCGCGATGGACTGCTCGATGGTCTTGGTACGGAACACCCCTTGCCGTGGCGTCGTCGACGTCGCCTCGCGCGTGCCCAGATCCACAGGCGCACCTCCATCGGATCGCTGCGCCGCCCAGGCCGGTCCCGGTGCGGTGCTGGTTACTCCACTGCGGTGGATCACCTCACCCGTCAAGGCGCGCCTACACATCCCTCGACGGCGCAGGGGGTCCACCCGTGCGGGTGAACCCCCTGGTACGCGCCGGCGGGCGCCTGCGGCGCCGTACAGGGCCGCGGTGGCGGCGTGCGGCGGTCAGCGCGCCGTCAGTCCCGGCTGACCTCGCCGGCGGCGTCCACGGTGCCCGCGGTGCCGACGGTGCCTGCCTCGTCGGCGAACCGGCCGTCGATGGTGGCGACCACCCCCGTCACCTGGCGGGCGATGTCCGGCGCGGTGAGGCCGATGGCGGCCAGCACGTCCTTGCGCGAGCCGTGCGCGAGGAACTGCGGCGGGATGCCGAAGTCCCGCAGCGGGACATCCACTTCGGCGTCGCGCAGTGCCTGCGCGATCGCGGAGCCGACGCCGCCGACCCGGCCGTTGTCCTCGACGGTGACGACCACCCGGTGCCGGGCGGCGAGCTTCGGCAGCTCGGCGTCGACCGGCTTGACCCAGCGCGGGTCCACCACGGTGGAGGTGATGCCCTGGGCGTCGAGCAGCGCGGCGACCTCCAGGCACATCGGGGCGAGCGCGCCGACGGAGACCAGCAGCACGTCGGGGCGGTCGGTGCCGTCCGCGGGGGCGCGCAGCAGGTCCATGCCGCCGATCCGGCCGACCGCGGCGACCGCGGGGCCGACCGCGCCCTTGGAGTAGCGCACCACGGTCGGGGCGTCGTCGACCTCGACGGCCTCTCGCAGCTGTGCGCGGACCTGGTCGGCGTCGCGCGGGGCGGCGATCCGCAGGCCCGGCACCACCTGGAGGATCGACATGTCCCACATGCCGTTGTGGGAGGCGCCGTCGCTGCCGGTCACCCCGGCCCGGTCCAGGACGAAGGTCACCCCGCACTTGTGCAGGGCGACATCCATCAGCACCTGGTCGAAGGCGCGGTTGAGGAAGGTGGCGTAGACGGCGAAGACCGGGTGCAGGCCGCCGGTGGCCAGGCCCGCCGCGGAGGTCGCGGCGTGCTGCTCGGCGATGCCGACGTCGTAGACGCGGTCGGGGAACGCCTTGGCGAACTTCGTCAGCCCCACCGGGTGCAGCATGGCCGCGGTGATGGCGACGATGTCCGCGCGCTCCTTGCCGAGTTCGAGCATCTCGTCGCCGAAGACGGAGGTCCAGTCGGCGCCGCCGGCCGCGACCGGCAGCCCGGTGTCGGGGTGGATCGGGCCGATGCCGTGGAAGCGGTCGGTCTCGTCGCGCTCGGCGGGGGTGTAGCCGCGGCCCTTCTCGGTGATGCAGTGCACGATGACCGGGCCGCGGAAGCGCTTGGCGCGCTGGAGCGCGGACTCCACCGCCTCGATGTCGTGGCCGTCGATCGGGCCGAGGTACTTCAGCCCCAGGTCCTCGAACATGCCCTGCGGGGTGACGAAGTCCTTCAGGCCCTTCTTGGCGCCGTGCAGCGTTTCGTAGAGCGGCTTGCCGATCAGCGGGGTGCGCTCCAGCACCTCCTTGGTGCGGGCGAGGAACTGCTCGTAGCCGTCGGTGGTGCGCAGGGTGGCGAGGTGGTTGGCCAGGCCGCCGATGGTCGGCGAGTAGGACCACTCGTTGTCGTTGACCACGATGACCAGCGGGCGGTGCTTGGCGGCGGCGATGTTGTTCAGCGCCTCCCAGGCCATGCCGCCGGTCAGGGCGCCGTCGCCGATCACGGCGACCACCTGGTCGTCGCGGCCGAGCAGTTCGTTCGCCTTGGCCAGGCCGTCGGCCCAGCCGAGCACGGTGGAGGCGTGGCTGTTCTCGATGACGTCGTGCTCGGACTCCGCGCGCGAGGGGTAGCCGGACAGGCCGCCGGTGCTCTTGAGCTTCGCGAAGTCCTGCCGGCCGGTGAGCAGCTTGTGCACGTACGCCTGGTGGCCGGTGTCGAACAGCACCCGGTCGGCCGGCGAGTGGAAGACCCGGTGCAGCGCGATGGTCAGCTCGACGACGCCGAGGTTGGGACCGAGGTGGCCGCCGGTCTTCGAGACCGCGTCGACGAGGAAGTCCCTGATCTCCTCGGCCAGTTCGACCAGCTGCTGCGGGTTGAGCCGGTCGAGGTCGCGGGGTCCGTTGATACGGGTCAGCAGTGCCACCCGTGCCTCCTCTTCCTAGCGCGCACTTGTCCGTCGCGGCGGGCCGATCTGGCCGTTCCGCGAGTCTAATGTTCCGCATACCGGAGCGTCGGCCGACCCGTGCGAGATATGTCACGGGCTGTGGTCCGGTCGTACCACGAAGGCGCCGGGTGCGTCCGGACCGGGGGTCCGCACGCACCCGGCGCCGGGTGCCTCGTTACGGGTACGGCCGGGGCGTCAGGCGCGCCCGGACGTCCGCTGGGTCCTGCGGGACACCGAGTCCACGACCACGGCCGCCAGCAGCACGCCACCGGTGATCATGTACTGGATGGAGGTGTTCATGTTCAGCAGGTCCAGGCCGGTGGTGATGGACTGGATGACCAGGCCACCCAGCAGGGCCGACCAGACCCGGCCGCGCCCGCCGAAGAGGCTGGTGCCGCCGATGACGGCCGCGGCGATGGCGAGCATCAGGGTGTTGCCGCTGCCCGCCTGGAGCGTCGCGGTCTGGGTCTGGGCGGCCAGGAACAGACCGCCGAGGGCCGCGAAGCCGCCGGCGATGGCGAAGACCGAGATCCGGACCAGGTCCACGTTGATACCGGCACGCCGGGAGGCCTCGATGCTGCCGCCGAGCGCGAAGACCTTGCGGCCGAAGGTGGTCCGCCGCAGCACGAAGTCGCAGATGATCAGCGCGACCAGGAAGACTACGAGGGCGTTGGGCACACCGGCGGTCTTGTTGAGCACGAACGCCACGACGTAGGCGACGATCGCCAGCAGCACCGCGCGGGCGACGATCTCGCTGGTCGGGCGGAACGGCACGCCGGCCTTGCGGCGGCGGCCCTGCTCGACGAACGAGCCGAGCAGCAGCGCGGCGACCCCGACGGTGGCCAGGATGTAGGCGCCGGCGATGTCCTGGTCCATGAAGAAGGACGTCTGGCCGAGCAGGTGCATCGGGCCCTTGTCGGCGATCGAGAGGCTGCCGGTGTCGCCCAGCACCCACAGCATCAGGCCGTTCCAGCCGAGGAAGCCGGCCAGGGTGACGACGAAGGCGGGCACGCCGACCTTCGCGAAGAAGATGCCGTGCACGGCGCCGATACCGATGCCGATGAGCACCGCCAGCAGGAACGCCAACCACATGTTCATGCCGTGTGTGGTGGTGAACACCGCGAACAGCGCGGAGATCAGGCCGCTGACCGAGGCGACCGACAGGTCGATCTCACCGAGCAGCAGCACGAACACCAGCCCGATGGCGAGCATGCCGGTGCCCGCCACGAAGTAGCTGATGTTGACCATGTTGGTCGAGCTGAGGAACAGGCTGTCCTTGCTCTGGAAGATCGCCCAGATGACGATCAGCGCCACGATGACCGGCAGCGAGCCCAGTTCGCCGCCCTTGAGGCGGCGCTGGAACTCGGTGACGTAGCCCTTCAGGCCCTGCTCGCGCACCAGCAGGCGCGGGTCGACCGCCGCCACCGCGGGCGGCGGTACTTCCTCGACGGACGGCTTGTCGCCGTCCTTCGACGTGTCGATGGTCGTCTCGTCGCTCACTTGGCCGCCTCCGCGTTGCGCGACTGCCGACGGGTCACGGCGTTGTCCGTGGCTCCGGTGATCGCGGCGATGATCTGCTCGTTCGTGGTGCTCTTCACCGGGAAGGAACCGTTGTTCCGGCCCAGCCGCAGCACGTGGACGGTGTCGGCGACCGCCATCACGTCAGCCATGTTGTGGCTGATCAGGATGACGCCGAGACCGCGCTCGCGCAGCCGCTCGACGAGGTCGAGGACCTGCGCGGTCTGCTCGACGCCCAGCGCGGCGGTCGGTTCGTCGAGGATGACGACCTTGGGCTCACCGATGAGCGCACGCGCGATGGCGACCACCTGGCGCTGGCCGCCAGAAAGGCTCGCGATCGGGATGCGGACGCTGGGGATGCGGATGGAGAGGGTGTTGAGCAGCTCGCGGGAGCGCTTCTCCATCGTGACCTCGTCGAGGCTGCCGAACCGCAGCAGCTCCCGGCCGAGGAAGAGGTTGCCGACCACATCGAGGTTGTCGCACAGCGCCAGGTCCTGGTAGACGGTGGCGACACCGAGCTGCTGGGCGTCCTGCGGGCGCCCGATGTTGACGCCGCGGCCCTCCCACTCGATGACGCCTTCGTCGATCGGGTGGACGCCTGCGATCGTCTTGACCAAAGTTGACTTGCCGGCACCGTTGTCGCCCACGAGGGCGACCACTTCTCCGGCGTGGACCTCCAGCTCGACGTCGGTGAGGGCTTGCACCGCACCGAATCGCTTGGAGACTCCGCGCAACGCCAACACGGGCGTAGCGGACACGTGAACCATCTCCTTCGCCGCCTGACCGGCGGGGATGCCGCGGACCGGGTTACCGCCCGCGGAGGAAGTGCTGGGGAGCACAGGATTGCAAGGCCTGACGGGAACGGGCCTTGGCCCGTTCCCCCACTGGTCCCGTCGTGTTTCCGTCCGGCGCCCCGCCCCGGCAGCGGGGTGTTTTGGTGGGTGCGGGGCACCGGACAGGCTTCACCGGGAGGCGGTGGCTCTACTCGATGCCGGCCGCCTTGCAGGCTGCCGCGAACTGGGTGGTGCAGATCTGGGAGGTCGGGTACAGACCGTCCTTGACCACCGTGTCCTTGAGGTTGGCCTTGGTCACCGCGGTGGCGCCGATCAGCAGCGACGGCACGGTCTGGCCGGACGCGCTCTTGGACGTCGTGGTGGCGATGCTGGTGATGCTCTTGCCCTCGAGGAGGTTCACCGCGATCTCGGCGGTGGCGTCGGCCTCAGGCTTGTACGGCTTGTAGATCGTGGCGCTCTGGGTGCCGGCGAGGATGCGCTGCACACCGGGGAGCTCCGCGTC
Source organism: Streptomyces sp. CA2R106 (assembly GCF_037034245.1). NCBI lineage: Bacteria > Bacillati > Actinomycetota > Actinomycetes > Kitasatosporales > Streptomycetaceae > Streptomyces > Streptomyces sp. CA2R106. The sequence goes on along the minus strand of NZ_JBAGKC010000037.1, from coordinate 19,826 downwards.
CTGGCCGGTGAGCGGCGGGTTGATGCCCGCGCCCTTCAGGGCGGTGGCGATACCGCCGGCCATGCCGTCGTTGGCGGAGTAGACGCCCTTGATGTTCTTCGCGCCGAGCTGGGTGATCGCCGCAGTCATCTTCTGGTTGGCCGTGGTGTCCTTCCACAGACCGGACTGCTCGTAGGCGATGTTCACCTTGCCGTCGAGGATCTTGTGCGCGCCGGCCTTGAACATGGCGGCGTTCGGGTCGGCCGGGTCACCGTCGATCATGACGATCTTCGAGGTCGGCTTGGCGTCGGCGCCCATCGCGTCGAGCAGGGCCTGGCCCTGCTCCTCACCGATCTTCTCGTTGTCGTACGAGACGTAGGCCGAGACCGGGCCCTCGGCGAGGCGGTCGTAGGCGACGACCTTGATGCCCTTGTTGACCGCGGCCTGGATCGAGGACTTGATGCCGACCGAGTCCTCCGGGTCCACGATGAGGACCTTGACACCCTTGGTGATCATCGTGTTGACCTGCTGGGCCTGCTTCTGCGGGTCTCCGGCAGCGTTGTCATAGCTGATGGTGCAGTCCGAGCACAGCTCCTTGATCTTCTTCTCGATCAGGGGCTTGTCGAACTGCTCGTACCGGGTGGTGGCGTTCTCCGGCAGGAGCAGGCCGATCGACTTGTCCTTGCTCTTGTCCGAGCTGCTGCTGCCGCCCGCCTTGCCGCAAGCGGCCATGGTGAGCGCCATCGACACAGCCGCCGTGCCGATGACGATTCGACGCGTCATTGCGTTCATCTGAGGTGCCTCCCTGACAGGGCCGCAACACTGCGGCCGAGGTGCAGGTGAGTCAACTCTCGCTGACACGTGTCGTCAAGAAGTAAACACTTAACGAGATGGCAACGGCGCGTTTCGTTAGCAGTGTGAACGCTGCGTTATGCCGAGAACGCGGGGGAATCCACCGCTGCGTTCCCGTCCAGGAGCGTGGAGTCACCCATCTCGCTCAGCACCAGGGCCAGCGCCCCCAGCACCTCCGCCCGCGCGCCGAGCGCCCCCGGCATCACCGACAGACGCTGCGCGGCGCTGGGGATGGCATAGCGCGACACCGACTCCCGGATCGGGCCGAGCACCAGCTCCCCCGCCTCGGCCAGGTCCCCGCCCAGCACGACCCTACTCGGGTTGAGCAGGTTGCACAGGCTGGCCACCCCCATGCCTATGTGCCGCCCGACGTCGCCGATCACCCGCCGGCACCCCGGGTCCCCCTCCCGCCCCAGCTGCACCATTTTCGGGATGGTCAGGTGCTCGCCGTGGCTGCCGCGCAGCAGCTCCAGCACGTAGCGGGCCGCGGTGAAGGTCTCCAGGCAGCCGCGGTTGCCGCAGCGGCACACCGGGCCCGACTCGTCCAGCGTGATGTGCCCGATCTCCCCCGCGGTGCCGCCCGGGCCCCGGTAGATCCGGCCATCCACCACCAGCCCGGCGCCGACGCCGCTGGCGACCTTGATGTACGCCAGGTCCCGCACCCCGCGGCCGCTGCCCCACACCAGTTCGCCCAGCGCGCCGAGGTTGGCGTCGTTGTCCACCTGCACCGGGACGCCGAGCCGGTCGATCAGCTCCTGCCGCGGGTTGATCCCGCTCCAGCCCGGCAGGATCGCGGTGGAGCCCAGCAGGCCGGTCTCCATGTCGATCGGGCCGGGCACGCCCAGCCCCACCCCGAGCACCTTGTCGCGGTCGATCCCGGTGGACTCCACCAGCCGTCCGACCAGCTGTTCGGCCCGGTCGAAGCCCTCGGACGCCGAGGCGTCCACGTCGATCGGCTCGGACTGCTCGGCGAGCACCTGGTGGGCGAGGTTGCCGACCGCGACCCGCAGGTGGGAGTGGCCGAAATCGACCCCCACCACGATGCCCGCGTCGCCCGACAGCGCCACGCTGCGCGCCCGCCGACCGCCCGAGGAGGTCGGCGTGACCTGCACCGTCCCGCTGTCCTTCAGCTCGCGGACGATGTTGGACACCGTGGCCGCCGACAGGCCGGTCGTACGCGCGATCTCCGCCTGGGTGAGCGAACCGGCGAGCCGGACGGCCCGCACCACGCGCTCCAGGTTGGCCCGGTGCAGCGACGACTGCGATCCCGGAGTATCCACGACATCCACTCCTGCCCGGCGGCCGGAGCGCCTCCGGCTGCCCGCACGGGACGGGGCCCGGGTACCGGCGCCAGAGCTGCCACACCAGTGAGACCCCGTCGTCTACAACATGTGAACTCTAAGTTGAGGGTTAGGGGTGATGTCCCGTCAAGGGGGAGAACCACACCGTTACGCGATCCACCCCCGACGCCGACCAGCGGCTCCGCATGCTCGCGGAGCCGCTGGGAACAGCGTACGGGGCCTTCTCGGCCGGGTGGCGGGCCTATTTCACCGCGCCCGCGGTGAGCCCGGCCTGCACCTGCCGCTGAAAGACGACGTAGACCGCCAGCACCGGCAGCATCGCGATCGACAGCCCCGCGAACAGACCCGACCAGTCGCCCTTGTATCCCTGCTGCACCGCCAGGTCGGCGAGCCCCTGGGTCAGCACCCACTTGTCGGTGTTGCCCTGGTTGAGCACCAGCGGCAGCAGGTACTGGTTCCACTGCCCGAGCACGTTGAAGATCCCGATGCTGATGATGCCCGGCTTGGCCATCGGCACCATGATCTGGAAGAACGTGCGGGTGTGGCTCGCCCCGTCGACGAGCGCGGCCTCGGCCACCGACGTCGGCAGCGTCCGGAAGAAGGACGTCATGAAGAAGACGGTGAACGGCAGCGAGTAGGCGATGTACACCAGGATCAGCCCGGGCAGCGTGTTGAGGATGCCCAGGTTCTTCGTGACGAAGAACAGCGGCACCAGCACCATGACGACCGGGAAGGCCATGCCGCCGACGAACAGGAAGTAGATGAAGCGGTTGCCGAAGAACTCGAACCGGGCCAGCACGTAGGCGGCCATCGAGCCGAAGAGCATCGTGCCGACGGTCGAGAAGCCCACCACGATCACCGTGTTGATGAAGTAGCGGCCCATGTGCGCCTTGGTCCAGGCGCGCGTCCAGCTGCCGCCGTGCAGGGGCCACGGCAGCGACCAGGGGTGCGACAGGATGTCGCCGGAGGTCTTGAAGGAGCTCCACACCGCCCACAGCAGCGGTACCGCCACCATCAGCGCCCAGACGATGAGGAAGCCGTGGCTGAAGACGTTCAGCACCACGCCCTCGCCGCGCCAGCGGTGTCGGGCGGCCGCGTCCGGCGCGGGCTCGGGGAACGCCTGGGGAGCCTTGTCCGCCGGTCCGGGCGCGTCTTCGTAGGTCTCAGTGGTCATCGCGGCACCCCTAGAACTCGATGCGCTCGCGGCGCGAGAGCCGCAGCGTCAGAACGGCGAACAGCAGCGTCACGATCAGCATCGCGACACCGATCGCGGCTGCCATGCCGTACTGGCTGTTGTCGCGGAAGGCCGTCTTGTACAGCAGCAGCGGCACCACGTCCGTGCTCTCGTTCGGCCCGCCGTTGTTGACCGACATCAGCTGCACCAGGGCGAAACCGTCCATGGCGATGATGCCCATGTACACCCAGCCGGTGGCCACCGTGTCCCGCAGCAGCGGCAGGGTGACCCGGAAGAAGGTGGTGATCCGGTTGGCGCCGTCCAGCAGCGCCGCCTCGTAGATCTCCGCGGGGATCGAGGCCATGCCGGCGGAGAAGAGCACCACGTAGAAGCCGACGTTGGACCAGACCATCACCGCCATGATGCAGGCGAGCGCGATGCTCGGGTTACCCAGCCAGGACTGCTGGAGCGAGTCGAGGTGCGCGTGGTGCAGCAGCGCGTTGAGCAGGCCGCTGTCCGGGTCGGGGTTGTAGATCTGCTCCCACAGCACCGCGACCACGGTGACCGACAGCACCTGCGGGAAGAAGTAGACGATCTTGTAGAAACCCGCGCCCCGAACGCCGGCGACCGACGCGCTGCCCTTGCGCCGGCCGCCGACATTGAGCATGAAGGCGAAGAACAGTCCCAGTCCCAGCGTCACGATCGGCACGATCAGCAGCATCAGGACGTTGTGCCACAGTGCCTTCCAGAAGAGGTTGTTGTGGATGATCTTCTGGTAGTTGTCCAGCCCGATGTAGTGCTTCTCGGGGGTCAACCCGCTCCAGTCCGTCAAGGAGATCTGGAAGTCCTGGATGAAGGGCGAGATCACGAGGACCGCGTACAACGCCACAGGTACTGCCAGAAACCCGATGATGAACCGGTACTTGCCGTGTCGCATGGTGCCGGTCGCTCTCGTCTCAGCCGTCAGGGAAGGTTCGGGTCACACGTGCTTGAACTTGGGCACGGACGAGTCCGCCTTGGTCGCGTCGGCGGCCTTCTGCGCGCCCTCGATCCACTTCTTGGCGTCGATCTTTCCGGTCAGGAGCTGGAGGGTCAGGTTGCCCAGGGTCTCCTGGTTGAGCTTGACGTACCAGTCCTGGAGCCGCGAGTTCAGCACATTGGTGCCCGCCGCCGTCAGCGCCTTGGACGCCGAGGCCAGGCCGGGGGTGAGGGTCAGGCCCTCCGCGGCACCGCTGATGCAGGTCAGCGACTTCGTGGTGTTGGTGAAGTTGTCCGTCTCCTTCTTGCTGATCATGATGCGCAGCAGCTCCATGCCGCCGATCGGGTTCTTGCCGTCGGCCGCGACGATGTACGGCTCGCCGGCCGCGGCGTAGACGGTGCCGAAGGGCAGCTTGTCGGAGGAGCCGGCGCCGACCAGCGGGCCGACCGCCAGGTCGAAGTCCTTGGGCATGGTCGGGGCGGCCTCGTTCTCCACCCACGAGCCGTCCGCCACGATGGCGGCCTTGCCCTTGGTCCAGGCGGTCTGCATCTGGATGTGGGTCATGCCCTCGGAGCCGGGCATGAAGTACTTCTTCGCGGCCACTTCCTCGTAGTAGCCGATGACCTGCTTGACCGCGTCCACCTGCCAGGCGCCGTCCTCGAGGTCGTCGATGGCGTTGAGGACGTCCTTGCCGCCGATCTTGCCGATCTGGGCGAGCAGGTCGAAGTGGACGTAGTAGGGGTACTTGCCCGGGTAGGTGAAGAGGGAGATGTTCTCCTTCTTCGCCTTGGCGCCCAGGGCGAGCGCCTGGTCGAAGGTCTGCGGGTACTCCCAGCCCTTGTCCTGGAAGAGCTTGTTGGAGTACCAGCCGCCGTAGACGGTGAAGGCGTAGTTGAACGCGTACATCGCCTGGGTGCCGAACTGGCCCTGCTCGACGGTGCCGGCGATCAGGACGTCGCGGACCTTCTTGCTCGGGTCGTCGACGGTCGGCGCGTCGAGCAGCGCGGTCAGGTCCTGGAGCTTGTTCTCCTTGGCCAGGGCCGCGGTGTCGAGGTTGTCGGCGCCGGAGTTGTCCATGACGTCCGGCGGCGTGTCGCTGGCGAAGCGCGGCTGGAGCTTGGGGCCGAGGCCCTGGGTGCCGGTGTGCTTGACCGTGATGCCGTACTCGGAGTTGTAGACCGCCTCGGCGGCCTTCACGTACGAGTCGCCGAAGCCGCCCTTGAAGATGAACGCCTCCAGCGGGGCACCCTTCTTCACCCCGAGCGGGTTGTTCGCCGTCTTGGCACCGGTGGGTTCGGACTTCGGCTTGTCGCTGCCGCCACCGCTGGAGGCGCAGGCCGACAGCAGCGAGGCGGACGGGACGGCCACCACACCGATGGCCATGGCCCGCTTGATGGCATCACGGCGGTTGATCTCGGAGCCCATGCTCAAGTCCTCAGCCTTCTTCCAGGACTCATGCGGTGCAGCGGAAGCCGCCGACGACCGCGAACAGTTGAAGCGTGAGTGATGCGGTGCATCCAGTGAGGCGAGGAACGATAGCCGACGGCTGCCTTGGCCGCCCTGTCGGCGCCCCCGCGCGGTCCCGCGCTCAGCGGGTTCCCGGACGCCGACAGGTATAGTCCACTCGGCTCGGACAGGGCAAGATCGAAAGAAAGTTTGGCCGCCAAGCTTTCCCGAGTTGAGACCTGTCCGAAACGTGGGACGTTCGTCCGCCCGAAAGCTCCGGTCGGCTTTGTATTCAGTCGTAACGCCCCTCCTGGTCCGGTGTGTTCAAGTAGTGAACCGGCCGGAGGGCACCGGGGCGGGGAGACCTGCCGCAGCAACACGTACGGGCCGCACCCCCGGGTGACAGGGGTGCGGCCCGTACGGCCGACAGCGGTGCTTCGGCGGGGTTACGCCGAGGTCACCGGGGCTACTTGCGCAGCAGCGAGCGCAGCACGTACTGCATGATGCCGCCGTTGCGGTAGTAGTCGGCCTCTCCGGGGGTGTCGATCCGCACCACCGCGTCGAACTCGACGCCGGTGTCGGTGCTGACCTTCACGGTGCGCGGCGTGCTGCCGTCGTTGAGCGCGGTGACCCCGCTGATGCTGAAGGTCTCCTCGCCGGTCAGGCCCAGGCTCAGCGCGGTCTCACCCTCGGGGTACTGCAGCGGCAGCACGCCCATGCCGATCAGGTTGGAGCGGTGGATGCGCTCGTAGGACTCGGCGACGACGGCCTTGACGCCCAGCAGCGCGGTGCCCTTGGCGGCCCAGTCGCGGGAGGAGCCGGAGCCGTACTCCTTGCCGGCCAGCACCACCAGCGGGGTGCCCTGCGCGATGTAGTTGCGCGAGGCGTCGTAGATGAAGGCGACCGGGCCGCCCTCCTGGGTGAAGTCGCGGGTGAAGCCGCCCTCGGTGCCCGGCGCGATCTGGTTGCGCAGGCGGATGTTGGCGAAGGTGCCGCGGATCATGACCTCGTGGTTGCCGCGGCGCGAGCCGTAGCTGTTGAAGTCGCGGCGCTGCACGCCGTGCTCGGTGAGGTACTGGCCGGCCGGGGTGTCGGCCTTGATGGCACCGGCCGGCGAGATGTGGTCGGTGGTGACGGAGTCGCCGAGCTTGGCGAGCACCCGGGCGCCGGAGATGTCGGTGACCGGCTCCGGGTCGGTGCCCATGCCCTCGAAGTACGGGGGCTTGCGCACGTAGGTGGACTGCGGGTCCCACTCGAAGGTGTTGCCGGTGGGGATCGGCAGCGCCTGCCACTGCGCGTCGCCGGCGAAGACGTCCTGGTAGGACTCGGTGAACATGTCCTGGCCGATCGCGGAGGCGACCACGTCGTTGACCTCGGCCTCGGTCGGCCAGATGTCCGCGAGGTGGACCGGCTTGCCCTCGGTGTCGGTGCCGAGCGCGTCCTTGGTGATGTCCACCTTCATCGAGCCGGCGATGGCGTACGCGACGACCAGCGGCGGCGAGGCGAGGTAGTTCATCTTGACGTCGGGGTTGATCCGGCCCTCGAAGTTGCGGTTGCCGGAGAGCACCGCGGCCACCGCGAGGTCGGCCTCGTTGACCGCCTTGGAGACCTCCTCCGGCAGCGGGCCGGAGTTGCCGATGCAGGTGGTGCAGCCGTAGCCGACCAGGTTGAAGCCGAGCTTGTCCAGGTACGGGGTCAGGTGCGCCTTGTCGAAGTAGTCGGTGACGACCTTCGAGCCCGGGGCGAGGGTGGTCTTCACCCACGGCTTGCGGGTCAGGCCCTTCTCGACGGCCTTCTTCGCCACCAGGGCGGCGGCCACCATCACGTAGGGGTTGGAGGTGTTGGTGCAGGAGGTGATCGCGGCGACGGTGACGGCGCCGTGGTCGATCTCGTAGGTGCCGCCGTCGGGGGTGGTCACCAGGGTCGGCTTGCTGGGCACCCCGTTGTGGGTGGCCGGGGAGTCCGAGGCCGGGAAGGACTCCTTGCCCGCCTCCTCGTCGTCGGTGACGTAGTTGCGCACGTCGCGGGCGAACTGCTGCGCGGCCTGGGCGAGCACGATGCGGTCCTGCGGGCGCTTGGGCCCGGCGATGGACGGCACCACCGTGGACAGGTCCAGCTCCAGCTTCTCGGAGTAGTCCGGCTCGGCGGCCGGGTCCAGCCACAGGCCCTGCTCCTTGGCGTACGCCTCGACCAGCGCGACCTGCTGGGCCGAGCGGCCGGTGAGCCCCAGGTAGCTGAGCGTCTCGGCGTCGATCGGGAAGATCGCCGCGGTGGAGCCGAACTCCGGGGACATGTTGCCGATGGTGGCGCGGTTGGCCAGCGAGGTGGCGCCGACGCCCTCGCCGTAGAACTCGACGAACTTGCCGACGACGCCGTGCTTGCGCAGCATCTCGGTGATGGTCAGCACCAGGTCGGTGGCGGTGGTGCCGGCCGGCAGCTCGCCGGTGAGCTTGAAGCCGACCACCCGCGGGATCAGCATGGAGACCGGCTGGCCGAGCATCGCGGCCTCGGCCTCGATGCCGCCGACGCCCCAGCCGAGCACGCCCAGGCCGTTGACCATGGTGGTGTGGGAGTCGGTGCCGACGAGGGTGTCGGGGTAGGCCTGGCCGCCGCGGACCATGACGGTGCGGGCCAGGTGCTCGATGTTCACCTGGTGCACGATGCCGGTGCCGGGCGGGACCACCTTGAACTCGTCGAAAGCGGTCTGGCCCCAGCGCAGGAACTGGTAGCGCTCCTTGTTGCGGCCGTACTCCAGCTCGACGTTCTGCGTGAAGGACTCCGGCGTGCCGAAGCGGTCGGCGATCACCGAGTGGTCGATGACGAGCTCGGCGGGGGCGAGCGGGTTGATCTTCGCCGGGTCGCCGCCCAGCTCCTTGACCGCCTCGCGCATGGTCGCCAGGTCCACCACGCACGGCACACCGGTGAAGTCCTGCATGATCACGCGGGCCGGGGTGAACTGGATCTCCTGGCTGGGCTGGGCCTGCGAGTCCCAGCCGCCGACCGCCCGGATGTGGTCGGCGGTGATGTTCGCGCCGTCCTCGGTACGCAGCAGGTTCTCCAGCAGGACCTTCAGGCTGTACGGCAGCCGGGCCGAACCCTCGACCTTGTCCAGCCGGAAGATCTCATACGATTCGTCGCCCACCTGCAGGGTGCTGCGGGCGTCGAAGCTGTTCGCCGACACGACAGTCTCCTTCATGCATGTTCTCGCGCGTACCACCGCATTGCTGGCGTCCTGACGGCACGCCTCGGCAGATATCTCGATGTCGAGATAACTCTAGTACACCTGCCGCAATCGGGTACCCCCGGCCCGCCGGGTGATGCGCCGGCACCCGGGGAACCAGGACCGGACGGGCGCCGTCTGTGCGGGTGGACGCCCCCGGCCGCCGGGCGGCGGCCCAGGTCCGCGCGGGTGAGCGTCCACCGCCTGGCCGCGCCCCGGATGGCAGGCGGCCCCTGCGGCGTTACGGTGAAGACGGCGACCCGCCCACGGACGGCCCAACCGATGCGACGCTATCTCACATATGAGATAAGGTCGTTGATATGACCGACGACTACCTGGCACGCATCGGCCGGCTCATCCGAGACGCCCGGCAACATCGCGGCTGGACACAGGCGCAACTCGCGGAGGCGCTCGGCACCAGCCAGAGCGCCGTCAACCGGATCGAACGCGGCAACCAGAACATCAGCCTTGAGATGATCGCCAGAATCGGCGAAGCGCTGGACAGCGAGATCGTGGCACTGGGCTATGCCGGGCCGATGCACCTGAGAGTGGTCGGGGGGCGGCGGCTGTCCGGCGCCATAGACGTCAAGACGAGCAAGAACGCGTGCGTCGCGCTGCTGTGCGCCACACTGCTGAACGCGGGCCGCACCACGCTGCGCCGGGTGGCGCGGATCGAGGAGGTCTACCGCATCCTGGAGGTGCTGGGCAGCATCGGGGTGCGCACCCGCTGGATCAACGACGGCAACGACCTGGAGGTCGTACCGCCGGCCGAGCTGGACCTGGCCTCGATGGACACCGACGCCGCCCGCCGCACCCGCAGCGTCATCATGTTCCTCGGCCCGCTGCTGCACCGCACCGACCGCTTCCGCATCCCGTACGCGGGCGGCTGCGACCTGGGCACCCGCACCGTGCAGCCGCACATGAACGCGCTGCGCCACTTCGGCCTGGACATCACCGCCACCGACGGCTTCTACCACGCGGAGGTGGAACGCGGCATCGCCCCGAAGCGGGCGATCGTGCTGACCGAGCGCGGCGACACCGTGACCGAGAACGCGCTGCTGGCCGCCGCCCGTTACGACGGCGCGACCGTCATCCGCAACGCCAGCTCCAACTACATGGTCCAGGACCTGTGCTTCTTCCTGGAGGAACTCGGCGTGAAGGTGGAGGGCATCGGCACCACCACCCTCACCGTGCACGGCGTCGCCGAGATCGACCGCGACGTGGACTACGCCCCCTCGGAGGACCCGGTCGAGGCGATGAGCCTGCTGGCCGCCGCGGTGGTGACCGAGTCCGAACTGACCATCCGCCGGGTGCCGATCGAGTTCATGGAGATCGAGCTCGCCGTCCTGGACGAGATGGGGCTCGACCACGAGCTCACCCCCGAGTACCGCGCGGACAACGGCCGCACCCGGCTGGTGGACCTCACCGTCCGCCCGTCGAAGCTGAGTTCGCCGATCGACAAGATCCACCCGATGCCCTTCCCCGGGCTCAACATCGACAACGTGCCCTTCTTCGCGGCCATCGCGGCGACCGCCCAGGGCTCCACGCTCATCCACGACTGGGTCTACGACAACCGCGCGATCTACCTCACCGAACTGACCCGGCTGGGCGCCCAGGTCAAACTGCTCGACCCGCACCGGGTGCTGGTCGAGGGCCCGACCCGGTGGCGCGCCGCGGAGATGATGTGCCCGCCCGCGCTGCGCCCCGCGGTGGTGGTGCTGCTGGCGATGATGGCCGCCGAGGGCACGTCGGTGCTGCGCAACGTCTATGTCATCAACCGGGGTTACGAGGACCTGGCGGAACGGCTCAACACGATCGGCGCGCAGATCGAGATCTTCCGCGATATCTGATCCCCTTCGCCGAGGGCCCCGCCGCACCCTGCCCGCCCCCTCCTCCTACGGCCGGCCGGCGAGAAGGCGGTCGAGGAAGGAGTGGCGGGCCTGGCGGGCCGCGACGCTGATCCGGGCGTCGGGGACGATCACCTCGAAGACGTGGAAGCCTCCCGACCACACGTGCAGTTCGGCTTCACCGCCGGCCCGCCAGATGCGGTGGGCGTAGTCGACGGCTTCGTCGCGGAGGGACTCGGCGGAGCCCACCTCGATGTGGGCGGGAGGCAGCCCCGACAGGTCGGTGGCGCGCGCGGGAGCGGCGTAGGCCGGCACGTCCGGGCCGCCCCGGGCGGAGCCGAGCAGGGCGCTCCAGCCGAACCCGTTCCAGCCGCGGTCCCAGAAGTCGTGGCCGTCCATCTGCCGCATCGAGGCGCTCTCGCCGCGGTCGTCGAGCATCGGGCACATCAGCAGCTGCCCCAGCGGCCGGGGGCCGCCCTTGTCGCGTACGGTCAGCGCGAGCGCGGCGGTGAGGCCGCCGCCGGCGCTCGCGCCGGCGATGACGATCCGTGCCGGGTCGAGGCCGAGTTCGACCGCGTGAGCGGCGGTCCACAACAGCCCCGCGTAGACGTCGTCGATCGGAGCGGGGTGCGGATGCTCGGGGGCGAGGCGGTAACCGACCGAGACGAGCACGGCGCCGAACTGCTCGGCCATGTCGAGCATCGGGTCGAGGCCGAGGCAGTGGTCGCCGCTGAACATACCGCCGCCGTGCGTGTAGTAGATCACCGGCCGCGGTCCGGTTGCGCCGGCGGGCTCGCAGATGAGCAGCGCGACCTCGGGGTTGCCGGCCAGCCCCGGGACCGAGCGCTCGCCGACGGCGAACCGGCCGCCGCGCCGCAACTCTTCGAGGTCCGGGACCTCGGCGGCGTCCTCCGCGCGGACGTCCGCGAGGCGGTCGAGGCTCATCACCCCCATCTCGTCCCTGAGGGCGGTGGAGAAGGTGCGCAGTTCGCTGTCGAACGGTACGGGCATGGTCATCCTCGCTGTGCATCGCCCGAGGGCGCGGTGGCCGGAAGGAGCGGTGGGCGCGGACCCCGGAGGGCAGAGGGCCACCGTACGGGGTGGGCCGTCGTCAGGTCCGGATGGGTGGTGTCCACCGGGCCGGTGTCCGCTCCGTCCAGGCGGGCCTCGTGTCGGGCAGCGGGTCTGCGGCGGTGGGGTTGACCGCTTCGCCCAGTCCCTCGATCGCGGTGACAAGCCGCCGGCCGGGTTCGAGGGTGGCGCCGGCCGCGGTCGTCCTTCCCGGTGTGCCGGTCAGGACGACGTCCCCGGGTTCGAGGGTGAGGAAGGTGCTGCAGTAGGAGAGGAGTTCGGCGGGGGTGAACAGCAGGTCACCGGTGTATCCGCGCTGCCACTCGACGCCGTCGACGGTGAAGGTGACACCGAGGTCGCGGGCGTCGTCGACCTCGTCGGGGGTGGCCAGCAGCGGCCCGAGGGGCGTAGAGCGGTCGAAGACCTTGCCCTGGAGCGCCTCGGTCGTGCGGTGCTGCCAGTCGCGCATCGACATGTCGTTGGCGACGGCGTAGCCGGCGATGCCGTCTGCCGCCTCCCGCACGTCGGCGCGGGAGAGCCGGCGTCCGACGACCACCGCCAGTTCGGCCTCGCCGTCGACCTGGTCGCTGACGCGGGGCAGGGTGACGGTGTCCCGCGGGCCGGTCAGGGTGGAGGCGAACTTGGCGAAGAACGTCGGGTACTCGGGCATCGGACGTCCCAGTTCCTCGATGTGGGCGCGGTAGTTGAGCCCGATGCACAGGATGTGCGCCGGAGCGGGCGAGACGCAGTCGTAGGGGGCGGTCCGGGCGTCCGTCTCGCCGATGTCCCGCAGGCGGTCTCGGCGCAGGTAGGCGTCGACGGCGTCGGTGGCGTCGACCAGCACGGCGCGGTCGCCCTCGATCCGGGCGGCGGTGCGGGTGTCGCCGGTGCGGATGGTCGCGAAGCGCATGGCACTCCTTCTTCGGGAGTCGGGAAGGGTTCTCAGAGCGGGAAGGGTGCTCAGAGCTGGAGGGCTGTGCCGGGGGCGGGACGCCGGACGGCGATGCCGGTCAGTCCGTTCTCACCCAGCAGGTTGGCGACGGAGTGCTGCCCGAGGTCGCTGAGCATCAGTTCGTGGATCTGGACGATCTGCTCGGGCTTGACCGCGCGGACGTAGTCGGCGGCCTCGCCGAGCTTGGTCCACGGTCCGCTGGTCGGGAGCAGCAGGGTCCCCACGGGGGCGTCGGGCACGAAGTCCCCGAGGAGCGCGCCACGCTCTCAGCCGCGCTCCCCCTGCTGGCCCCGGCTGACGCAACGCCTGCGGAACCGGTAGCGGGACACCACCGGCCCCATCGCGCCCACGGGCCGGCTACATCGAGCAGCCGGAGCTCTTGGCGGCCCCCGCGCCGGGGCCGAGGGACAGGTGCAGCACCAGGCCCCGCGTGCCTGCCGACGCGGAGGTGAGCACCGCGCCGGCTGCAAGCCGGTCCAGCTTGACCGTGCGCGGCTTCAGCTTGTCCGCCAGGCCGGCGGCCATCGGCGCGCTGCCCAACTGGCCCACCGGAATGTCGCGGCCCAGGACCCCCACGCTCGTCGGGGTGATGGTGAGACTGTTCGCGGCGGTGGTGAGCGAGGTCTCCACCGTGACGGGGAGACCCAGTTGGCCCGCGCTCCCGGTGAGGGTGAGCGCGGAGCCGTCCGAACCGACCGTCATTCCGCCCAGTCCCGCGCTCCCGGCGCCGCTTCCGGAGGCGAGGCGCTTGTGCAACTCGCTGTAGGGCACGGTGACGGCGGCGCTTCCCCCGCCCGTGCCGCCTTGCCTGGTGACGTCCTTCAGAACCGCCCGCACGTCCACCGAGGCGCCCTGGCGCTTGACGCCGTCGGCATCCACCCGGACGGTCCCGAGATCGCCGGTCAGCGCGTGGAAGCCGGCGAAGGAGCCCTCCAGGTCGGCGCTCACCGAACCCGTGGGCTTCAGCTTGCAGGTCGCGGCTTTGACGACGCGCTGCTCGGCGACGTGTTCGACGACGAGGTCGGTCGCACCGGCGGCGCCGGCGATCACAGCGGCGGAGACGGCGGAGACGAGGGCGATCCCACGATTGTTCACAGTGATGGAGTTCCGATCCGGGGTCGGGTGCCGGTGGCGTGCCCACCACCTTCCGCCAGAATGTCACTTGTGTCAATTGTCAGATGTGACATTTTCTGGCTAGGGTGCGGGGCGTACGAGAGACCCTTCCTGGAGGTGCCGTGTCATCCACCGAGTCGGAAACCCCGACATCCGAGGTGACGTCGACCGCGACGAAACCGCCCGCTCCCCTGCCACTGCTGGGACGGCTCGGGGCGTTCTGTGCCCGGCACCCCGTGTGGGTCGTCGCTTCGTGGCTCGTCGTGCTGCTGGCCGGCCTGGCCGGGCGAAACGTGGTCGGGGCCGTGTACAGCGACCAGGTGAGCCTTCCCGGCACCCAGTCGGCCCGCGGGGCCGATCTGCTCAAGGCGTCCGACCCGACGGCCGGCGATCCCAGCGGCCGGGTCGTCTTCCATGTCGGCTCCGGCACCGTCTCCGGCCATGGCAGCGGCATGGCGGACTCCGTCAGCCGCCTGGCGAAGATGCCCCATGTCACCGCCGCCTCGTCACCCGTGACCAGCAGTGACGGACGCACGGCATACACCACGGTCTCCTTCGACCAGCAGATCAAGGACCTCGGGCACGGCTACAAGGGCACGCTCGACGAAGCCACCGCGCCCGCCGAGGCCGACGGCGTCCAGGTCGCCTACGGCGGCGACCTCGACAGCATCGTGCGCACCCCGCAGAAGGACGCCGTCAGCGAAGGGGCGGGGGTCGCCGCGGCCCTGGTCGTGCTCCTGCTCGCCTTCGGAAGCGTCGCCGCCGCTGTGATGCCGCTGGTCACGGCACTGGTCAGTGTGGGCGTCGGGATGGGCGTGGTCGGCATCGTCGCGGGCAGCGTCACCTTCGCCACGTCCGCACCCACGCTGGCCGTCATGATGGGCCTGGGCGTCGGAATCGACTACGCGCTCTTCCTGACCACGCGCTTCCGCCAGGACCTCATGGACGGGCATGCCCCGGAACAGGCCGCGGGACGAACAGCCGCGACCAGCGGGCACGCTGTCCTGGTCGCCGCCGTCACCGTCGCAATCGCCCTGCTCAGCCTGTACGCCTGCGGGCTCAGCCTGATCGGCAAGCTCGGCCTGGCGGCCACCGTCGCGGTCCTCGTCACCGCGACCGCGGCGCTCACTCTCGTGCCGGCCGCCCTCGGTCTCGTCGGCCGCCGCATCGACCGGCTCCACGTGCGCCGCCCCACCGCGGAGACCGGCGGCGACCACGACGGCTGGCACCGCTACGCCGCCCTCATCTCCCGCCACCCCTGGCGTTTCCTGACCGCCGGTGTGGTCCTGCTCGCCGTCTGCGCCGTCCCCCTGTTCTCCATGCGCCTCGGTCACGTGGACGACGGCGCCGACCCGGCCGGCAGCACCACCCGCGACGCCTATCACTGGATCGCCGACGCCCCAGGGCCCGGCTTCGGCCCTGGCGCCAACGGGCCCATGGTCGTCGTGGTCGACGTCCAGCACGCGAGCGGGTCCAGCGCCGAGGTCGCGACGGACGTCTCCGACGCGTTGCGGAAGACCAGTGGCGTGGCCCACGTCACCCCGCTGCGGCCGAGCCGGGACAGCCGCGTGCTCGTCGGCACGCTCACACCGTCCAGCGGGCCGCAGGACGCCCTGACCAGCGGCCTCTACACCGAACTCACCGGCCGCACCCTGCCCATGGCGGTCAGGGGCACCGGCGCCAAGGCGTACCTGACCGGCAGCACCGCCGGCCAGCTCGACTTCCGCGACCTGGTCACCGCGCGGCTGCCGATCATCATCGGCATCGTCCTGGCCGCCGCCTTCCTGCTGCTCATGACCGTCTTCCGCAGCCTGCTCATCCCCCTCAAGGCCGTCCTGCTCAACCTCCTGACCACCGGCGCGTCCTACGGCGTCCTGGTCGCGGCCTTCCAGTGGGGATGGGGCGACAAGATCCTCGGGCTCACCGAACCAGTGCCCATCGAGTCCTACGTGCCGATGATGATGTTCGCCATCGTCTTCGGGCTCTCCATGGACTACGAGATCTTCCTGCTCTCCCGCGTCGCGGAAACGTGGCAGGAAAGCAAGGACAACGCCCGGGCCGTCGCGGTCGGCCTCTCGCTCACCGGGCGGGTCATCTCCAGCGCGGCTCTCATCATGACCGTGGTGTTCCTCTCCTTCACCGCCTCGCCCACCGTCGTGATCAAGATGCTCGCCCTCGGACTGGCCGTCAGCGTCATCCTCGACGCCACAGTGGTCCGGCTCGTCCTGGTCCCGTCAGCGATGCTCCTGGTGGGCAAGGCCAACTGGTGGCTGCCCCGCCGCCTGGACCGGGTCCTGCCCCACCTGCACGCCTGAAGCCCGCGCCGCGGCCCTGCGCCCGCGCTCCCTCCGCATGGAAGAATTCCGGCCATGGCCGAACCCTCACGCCGAGGCCGCAAGCGCGCGGCGACCCAGGAGGCGCTGCACAGGGCCGCGATGCGGCTCTTCGCGGAGCGAGGCTTCGCGGAGACCACGGTCGTGGACATCACCGAGGCCGTCGACGTCTCCGCACGCACGTTCTTCCGCTACTTCGCCAGCAAGGAGGACGTGTTGTCGCACGAGCTGCGGCAGCTGGGTCCCGCTCTGGCCGCAGAAGTCGTCGACCGGCCGGCGGACGAGGCTCCGCTCGAGGCCGTGCTGAACGCCTTGCTGTCGTTCGGAGCCGGTGGACGCGATGTGCTGGTCAGCCTCACGGCCCTGCTCCCCCACTCGACCGTGGACACCGGAGGGCCGGTGCCACCCACCCTTCCCTCGGCACGCGTACTGGCGGTGTTCGCGGAGTGGGAGGCCGACCTGGTCAAGGCGCTGCTCCAGCGGAACGGCGTCGACGACCCCGACGACCGCCAACTGCTGCGCGCCGAAGTCACCGCGCGAGCGGCACTCGCCGGAATGCGCACGGCCTTCAGCCGCTTCCGCGATGTCACAGCGCGGGGAGAGGCTGCCGAAGGAACGTTCAAGGACCTCGTCACCGAGGCGTTCGCCATCCTGCGTGACGGATGCGGCTTCCCGCCGGCCTGACCTTCGCACGGCGCCCGGCCGGCCCTGAAGGTGACCAGGAGGTCCTCCGCGCCCGCGCTCGGGCTCACCGCGGACCGGACCGCTCCCCCAGTCCGGCCGCTACCGGTCGGACAGACCCAGCCAGAGGTGGGCGTTTTCGTAGAGCCGGGCGACCTCGTCGGGGCGGTCGTCGCCGAAGAGGTCGTCGCCGATCGTGTAGCCCCGGTGCCCCAGCACATAGGCGAGGAAACGGTAGGGGACCCGGTAGTGCCGGAGAACCTCCATGTCGACGCTGAGGCCGGTTCCGGGGATCGCCGGCGTGAGGGTGTCCCTCTCGTAGACCGGGTCGAGAGACCTGATCCTCCACCGCCCCTCGGCCCGCGCCGCGCGGTACAGGAGCCGGGCGTGGGAAACGAGGACCGCCTCGACGCCGTCCACCTCCGCGGTCACCTCGATCGCGGCGGGCAGTTCCACCAGGGCCCGCTCACCTCGTACGTCGACGACCGGCGGACCGAGCCGGTGGATCGCCCGGTCCCCCCGCCCCGCCATGTGCCGAGACTGCTCCACGAACTCGGCACCGCTGCCACGGAACCAGCTGAGCCGCACCACCGAGTCGGTCGCGTAGCCCTCCTGCATCGTGTCCCACCACCCGCGGTCTCGGGCCTGCCGTTCGTGCAGGACGAGCTGGGCGACAGCCGTGACGTCGTGTGGCATCGGGAACTCCTCCGTTGTCGGTCGGCTGCCCCGGCGCTGCGGCTCCTCGCCGGCAGCGCCCGGCCCCGGCATCTGGTCGATGCGCGTGCGTGCCCTTGTAGCCGGGGACAACGTACAGGCCGTGCGCGCACGCGCCTCGGTTCGCGCTCGTGCCCGAACGGCGGGTCCGCCCCCCGCCGACCCGGTCGTGCCCCGGCCCGTCTGGCGGTAGGCACCTGATCCGGGTGGTCGCACGTGCCGTACCCGCTGGATGACACGTCGATCCGCACGGTGGAGGAGGGGGCCGCGCGCGCGACTTGCCCGGGCGGGGTTACAGACGGCCCCCGGTGGCGCGGGTGAGAGGACCCATGCCGCGGGCGGCCGCGTGCCGGCCGGCCGCGTAGCAGGCCCCCGCCACCGCTGCCGAGACGCCGGCGCCCGCCACGACGGCACCGCGTGCGCGGATCAGCCGCCATGTGGTCCGCGCGGTCGCCACGGTGCCGCGGGAGACGGTGCCCACCGTCCGCCGGCCGGTCTCGAGGGGCTGAGCGGCCAGCCGGCCGGCCCGTTCCGCCACTGCGGACAGCCCGCCGGACGTCGCCGTGTCGGCCGTGGCCCGCACCGCACCGGCCGTGCTGCCGGCGGCCTTCGAGACGGACTTGGCGGTCCCGGTTGCCTGGTCGGCCTGGCCGGTCCTGGTGCCGCCGTCGGTGCCGGATGCGGCGCCCGCGTCCTGCCGCTGCCGGGCGGGGCGGCGTTCGGAGGGTGCCTTGCCGCGGGAGGACGCCGCCGTCTTCGAGGCCGTCCGCCGGGACTTCGGTGCCGC
The DNA here is from genome assembly GCF_037034245.1 of Streptomyces sp. CA2R106. Taxonomy (NCBI): domain Bacteria; kingdom Bacillati; phylum Actinomycetota; class Actinomycetes; order Kitasatosporales; family Streptomycetaceae; genus Streptomyces; species Streptomyces sp. CA2R106. Next base: position 1,377 of record NZ_JBAGKC010000037.1, on the reverse strand, counting down.
GGTCTTCCTGCTGTCGGTCGCTTTCGGCGACTTCGCCTGCCTGTTCGTGTCAGTCATGGAGGTCGTCTCACCGCTCGGCCGGGACCGAAACACCGCACGGTCCCGCCGGGCCCCGCCCGCGGCCTCACTCCAGGCGCTCCCGCTCCTCCTCGCTCCACTCCTCGGTGTCCCGCGGGGTCACGTACGGCTCGCGGTCGGGCGGGAGACCGCCGGCGACGGCCCGGGCACGCGCCAGTTCCGCGTCGAACTCCAGGCCCAGGAGGACGGCGAGGTTGGTGATCCACAGCCACACCAGGAAGACGATGACGCCTCCGAGGGCGCCGTACGTCTTGTTGTAGGAGCCGAAGTTGGAGACGTAGGCGGCGAACCCGCCGGCGGCGGCCATCCACAGCAGCAGGGCGAGCACCCCGCCGGAGGTGATCCACAGGACGCCGCTGCGCTTGGCGTTGGGCGCTGCCCAGTACAGGACGGCGATCGTCAGGACCGCCAGCAGCGCGAGGACGGGCCACTTGGCGTAGGACCACACCGTCAGCGCCGAGTCGCCGATGCCGAAGGCGGCGCCGGTCTGGCGGGCGAGGGCCCCGGAGAACACCACGGTGACGGCGCTGGCGTAGGCGAGGACCATGAGCAGCACCGTGAGCCCGAGGCGCAGCGGTAGGACCTTCCACAGCGGGCGGCCCTCGGGCACGTCGTAGACCGCGTTGGCCGCGCGGATGAAGACGCCCATGTAGCCCGAGGCGGTCCACAGCGCGGCCAGGAGGCCCACGACGGCGAGCGCGGAGCCGGTGCCCGCGCTGTCCTGGAGCTGCTGGACGGCCTGGGTGAGGAGTTCACGGGTCGAGCCGGGCGCCAGGCGGGTCAGGTCGGCCAGCACCTTCTCGGTCGCCGACCTGCCGGAGACCCCCAGCACCGAGACCATGACGAGCAGCGCGGGAAACAGCGACAGCACGCTGTAGTACGTCAAGGCGGCGGCACGGTCCTGGAGTTCGTCGGCCTGGAACTCCTTGAAGGTCCGTTTCAGCACGACCCACCACGAGGCCCTCGGCAACTCCGTCGGCTGGTCCGGTGCCTGGTGCCCGACCGCCGGCCCCGGGCCGGCGTCCGCAGGTCTTTGGTCCTTCTGTTCTCTTCGGATGTTTCCTCCCATGTCTCCTCCGTTGCCACGCGACGGAGCCCCGGGGCCGAACGCCCGGCCGGGCGCCCGCGCACGCCGCGTCCATGCCATCTGTCCTGGATTCCCCTGGGGAAACGCGGAGCCGGCCGGCCGTGGAGCGGCCGGGACGGGCAGCGGCAATCGGCATCTTTCGCGCGTACGTTCCCCCGGGCAGGGGCAGGCGACCCGCAACCGCGGAACAGCCGCGGCCGACCGCTCAACCC
>NZ_JBAGKC010000036.1:0-60633 GCF_037034245.1 Streptomyces sp. CA2R106 | reverse complement strand
CGGCGCATACTTGTCTGCGGGCGCCTCGTGGCTGAGCGCGCAGTTCCCCGCGCCCCTGGGCATGTGCGGCTGCTCCGCAGCGCACCGCGACCCGCACCCAACGGCGGCGAGCAACCCGATCAGGGGCGCGGGGAACTGCGCGCCAAGCCCATACGCACCCGCAGGCGAAACACACACCGCAGGGGGCAGGACCCAGGGGCGCGGGGAACTGCGCGGGGAACTGCGCGACCAACCACCACGCACCCGCACAAGAAGGCACCGCACCGCAAGGGGCACAACCCAGGGGCGCGGGGAACTGCGCGACCAACCACCACGCACCCGCACAAGAAGGCACCGCACCGCAAGGGGCACAACCCAGGGGCGCGGGGAACTGCGCGGCCAGCCACAGCGCACCGCAGGTGATGGCACCCACCTCCGGGGGCGGCCTCACCGTCGGAGACGGTAGGTGGCGGCGGCGTCCGTGAGGGACGCGATCTGGTCGACGACCGCGCGGCAGCGCCCCGCGTCGTCGGTGGCGGCGAGGAAGAGAGACCGGAACTGCGGGTCGAGCCCGTCGGGCGCCCGCGCGAGAAGCGTCTCGGCGAGCTCGCGGATGACGACGCGCTGCTCGGCGCGCCGCCGCTCCTGGGCGGCGCGCTGCATGACGTAGCGGTCGGCGACAGCCTTGAGCACGGCGCATTCGAGCCGCTGCTCGCGGGGCACGACGAGCTCGGCACCGTACCGCGTCAGGCGCGCGGTGCCGTAGCGGCGGCGGGTCGCCGTTTCCGCGGCGAGGCAGAAACGTCCGATGAGTTGGGACGCCGCGTCCTTCAGCCGCGCCTGGCCGAGCGCGGAGTCGTCGTGGCGGTGCGGCCACCAGGGCTGCGCGAGGAGCCGGTCGAGTGCGGCCGAGAGCTCCTCGGGGTCGGTGCCCGCGGGGGCGTAGCGGTCGGCGGCGCAGGCGAAGACGGTGGCCCGGTCCGGCCGGGAGGACAGCGCGCGGGGGTCGATGTGCCCGGCCTGGAGCCCGTCCTCCACGTCGTGCACGGAGTACGCGACGTCGTCGGCCCAGTCCATCACCTGGGCCTCGAAGCAGGTCCGCCCCTCGGGCGCGCCCTCGCGCGCCCACGTGAAGACGGGCAGGTCGTCCGGGTAGACCCCGAACTTGCGGGAGCCGGGGTCGGCCGGGTGGGAGCCGCGCGGCCAGGGGTACTTGGTGGCGGCGTCGAGCGCGGCCCGCGTGAGGTTGAGCCCGACGCTGACGAGTGCGGGCTCGCCGCCGCCGGCCGCGGCGACCTCGGTGAACCGTTTGGGCTCGATCCGGGTCAGCAGCCGCAGGCTCTGCGCGTTGCCCTCGAACCCGCCGCAGTGGGCGGCGAACTCGTCGAGCACCATCTCCCCGTTGTGCCCGAAGGGCGGGTGCCCGAGGTCGTGCGCGAGGCACGCGGTCTCCACCAGGTCGGGGTCGCAGCCGAGCGCGGCCCCGAGTTCCCGGCCGACCTGCGCGCACTCCAGGGAGTGGGTGAGCCGGGTGCGCGGGCTGGTGTCGGCGCCGGAGGTGCCGCCCGCCTCGGGGTCGACGACCTGCGTCTTACCGGCCAGCCGGCGCAGCGCCGCGGAGTGCAGCACCCTGGCCCGGTCCCGCTGGAAGGCGGTCCGCCCGGGCCGCTTGTCCGGCTCGGGCACATAGCGCTCGATGTCGGCGTCGCGGTAGCCGTCCGTCCGGGGTGCGCCCGGCCCGTTGCCGCCTGGCTGGTTCGCGTCCATACCGACGACGGTAACCGGCCCGGGTGCGGGCACCGCGGAGATCGGGCGATCATCCGATGAACGAGGAGGAACCGGGAATACGGCGCACCCCGGCGCACGCCTCGTCGTAGCGGCGCAGCACCAGCTCGGCCATCGCCGGGTGGGTGCCCAGCGGCGCGGCGGCGATCCAGGGGGCGGCAGCGGCGACCTGCGCGGCGAACCGCCCGGGCGCGGTGAAGCAGGAGGCGACGGCAACCTTGCGCAGGCCCCGCTCGGCGAGAGCGGCGACGGCCTGCGGGACGGTGGGGTGGGCGGCGGAGGCGTACCCGGGGACGATCGGCACGCCGCCGAGCCGGTCGGACAGCAGCGCGGCGGTGCGTTCGGTGTCACGCGCCGAGTCGGTGTCGCGGGAGCCCGCGGCGGCCAGCACCACCGCCTCGCCGCCGGCGTCCCACCCGGCCTGCGTGAGCCGGTCGTGCAGGGCGCGGGCGAGCAGCGGGTGCGGGCCGAGCGCGCCGGCGACGACGCCCCGCAGGTGGCCGGCGCCGGCCAGCGCCTGCGGCAGGTCGTGCTTGACGTGGTGGCCGCGGCCGAACAGCAGGGGTACGACGACGGCGGCCCCGGCCAGCTCCGCGAGCACCTCGCCGAGCAGCGGGCGGTCGATCTCGACGTACGCGATCCGCGCGTCGAGCCCGGGGCGCGCCATCCGGACCCGGGCGACCAGCGCGGCCAGGGTGCGCGCGGCCCGCGGGTCGCGGCTGCCGTGCCCGACGGCGACGAGCGTGGGCGGCCGCGGCCCCACCACGGGCCCGGCCGGGGCGGCACTCGCGGCCCCGGTCACGGCCCCGGCGGACAGCACGGCCCGGCTCATCGGGTCCCCCCGGCTCGTCGGGTCCACCTGTTCTCCCCTGTCATACCCGCGATCCTGCGCACCGGTTGTGTCCGCGCCGTTGCGGCCGCGTACCGACGGGTCACGGTCCGCTCACCGCGGTGCGGCGGGCACGGTGAGCCGATTCGGTACGTCATATCTCCACTTTTACTCCGATTCGCAGCGACGCGGCGACGCGGCGGCACGGCGGCGGACACCGGATATTCCCGGTGCTCCCGGCGTTCCCGGCGTTGCCGGCGTTCACCCGGACGGGCGGGGATTGTCAGTGGTGGCTCCTAGGGTGTTTCACCTGGGGGGCGAACGGCTGGGAGGGAACCGGGGATGGGCTGGATCGAGGCGGCGGACGGCTATGCCGTGACGCTGGACGGCACCCGCGTGGTGTGCCGCAACGCCGCGGGGCGGACGTTGAAGCAGGTGCCGGGCAAGCTGCGGGCGGACCCGGAGGTGGTGCGGCTCCAGCAGCTCGTGGAGTGGCTGGAGCGCCACGAGCGGGAGTGCCTGGCGCAGGCCGACAGCTGGCTCGTCCGCTCCCTGCCGGTACCGGCCGCGCTGGTCGCCCGGGTCTGGCCCGACGCGTCCTGGCAGGCGGCGCTGCGGGACCTGGTGGTGGCGCCCGTCGCCGCGGACGGCACCCCGGACCTGGCCCGCGCCGGCTTCCTGCGGGACGCCGACCCCGAGCGCGGCCTCGGCGTGGTGGACCTCGACGGCGACTCGGTGCGGCTGGCCGCGCCCGCCGTGCTGATACCCCACCCCGTCCTGCTCACCGACCCCGCCGACCTCGACGAACTGCGGGAGTTCGCCGCCGAGTTGGAGGTGCGGCAGAGCATCGGCCAGCTGTTCCGCGAGGTGTGGCGGCGCGACGCGGAGACCGACGGCGCGGCCACGACGGTCGACACCTATGCGGGCGGCCGGTTCGAGCAGCTGCGGCACGCCACCGCGCGCGCCACGCAGTTGGGCTACCGGGTGCGCGGCGGCCACGCGGTCTGCCAGGTGGTGACGGACGGGCGGCCGGTGGAGGCGGCGCTGTGGCTCGGCGCGGACTACCCCGAAGCCGAGGCCGTCACCGGGGAGTTGGAGTGGCGCGGCAGCGGCGGCGGGCGGCTGCGGCTGTCGGAGGTGGACGCCGTCGCCTGGTCGGAGGGGCACCGGATGGCGTCGGCGCTGTACGCGGGCCGGGTCGTGCCCGAGGAGAACGAAGAGGGCGCGGAGGGGAAGCGATGAACGACGGGGATCTGCTGGCAGCCGGCGCGGTGCTGCCGCTCGACCGGCGGCCGGGCACGGAATCCGGTACGGGCCGGGCGGCCGGCGGGGGCTCCGCCGATGCGGGGCAGCGGGAGGCGACGACCGATGTGCTGGTCGCCCGCGCCTACGCGCACCCGGTGCTCACCGGCCGCACCGTCGTCCGCCTGGTACCCGAGGCGCTGGGCGCGGCGGAGGACCTGTCCCTGGAATACCTCGGCTTCGCACCGGGGTTCGGGCCGCAGGCCGACGAGGGCACCCGGACGAAGGGCGACCGCACGGACGGCGCCGCGTCCGCGACCGCGGTCCCGGTCGGGCACGTCCTGCGGCGCTCCCTCGGCTTCCCCGCCTGGGCCCTGGTCAACGACCCGGCCAACGCCCGCCACGCACTCGCCGTCGTCAAGGAGATGGAGCGGCTGACCCGGCTCGCCGCCTCCCGGCCCGGCCACGCGAAGGACGGCTTCACCGAGATCGGCGAGCGGTTGGACCGCTCGGTGCCGCACTTCCTGCCCACGTACTACGAAGAGGTGGCGCGGATCTTCCTCGCCGCCGAGTCCACCACGTACGCCTCCTCGTACTTCGGCAAGGCGCGCGACGCCGAGCGGCGGCACGCCCTGGCGGTCGACGAGGAGCGGCTGCGCGAGGTGTTCCTGGAGTTCGCCTCGGCCGGGGCGCTGTCCGGGAAGACGCTGCGCGAACAGGCCCGCGGGCTGTCCGAACGCCTCTCCCCCGAGGCCGCGTTCACCCAGTTCCGGCTGCTGAGCGGGGAGCGGGCCGCCGCCGGGCTGCCGCCGTACGCCGGGCTCATCGACGACCTGCGCCGGCTGGCGAAGGCCGCCGGGCGCGACGCGCCGGCCGAAGAGGCCGCGCTGATCGAGGAGTTGCTCGGGACCAGCGCGATCGACCGCGCCGCCGTGTCGTTCTGGAAGTCCGCCCGCACCGGCCTGCTCACCGCCGCCCGCGCCCACCGCGCCACCCGGGCCCGGCTGCTGCGCCTCTTCCCCGCCGAGGCGGCGAACACCTACACCGGCCGGACCGCGATCGACACGATGTGGCTGGAACTGCTGGAGCAGGCAGGCGCGTTCGCGCTGCTCGCCGAGGGCCCGGCGGCCACCGCGGCGGCCGCCTCGGCGGAGGCCGCTGCGGCTTCCCCGTCCGAGCGGGACGCCGAAGTCCCCAGCGCCGCCTGGTGGTTCAGCCAGTGGGCGCAGTTCCGCCGGCGCGGCTACCGCCGCCAGGAGGAGCGGCTCGCGGCCGAACTGGAGCTGGTCGAGCGGTTCGCGCCCCAGCTCGCCCGCGAAGGCGAGCCGGTCCGGCTGACCGCCGAGCGCGGCCACCGCGAGCTCGACCCCGACCTGCTGGACGTGTGCCTGGCCACCGGCGTGCCGGTCGCCGACCCGCACCCCGGCGTCGCGGTCGACCTGCGCGACTGGCTCACCGACGACAGCCCCGGCCGCCGCGACCTGGGCGCGGTCGTCGCCGACCCGCGGTTCGCACCGATGCTGGGTGCGGCCGTCGAACAGGTCGCGACCCATGTCGAAGGCCCGGAGAACCTGCGGACGCTGGCGACCCACCCCCGGCTGTCCGCGGCCGTCGCCGGCTGGCTCGCCGCCCGCGCCGAGGACCTGGCGCGCCCGCTCGGCCTGCCGGAACTCGGCCGGCTGCTGGCCCGCGTCGACCGCTTCGCCGACCCCGAGGTGCTCGCCACCGCGCCCGCGGCCGTGGACCGGCTCGCCGCCTTCGACGTGGCGCCCGTCCTGGCCCGCACCCTGCGCGCCGGCATCCTCGACGAACTGGGCTGGCCCGCCCTGGACGCCTATGTCGAGCGGTACCGGGCCACCGTCAAGGCCGACGACCTGGACTTCGAACTCGACGACGCCTGGCCCGCGCTGATCGTCGCCAACGGCCCGCACGTGGCCGCCGTCGGCCCCGACGCGGTGCTCGACGAGCGCACCCTGCCGCTGCCCGCGCCGAACCGCTACTCCTGGATGCGGCCCGTCGTGCGGTGGGTCGACGGCCAGTGGCTGATCGTGTCCGGCTACGGCGACGAGCGGCGCGCGGCCTGGTCCGGCCGCCCCGCGGACGTCTTCCGCCCGGGCGGCGACCTCGCCGCCCCGCACCGCGACGCCGGTCCGGTGTCGCTCGCGCTGCCCGGCGGCGGCCGCTGGTTCGGCGCCCGGCCGGTGCTGCCGGGCGACACCTCGTTCGCCGGGCGCCGCCCGATCGCCTCCGACGGCATCTCGTACTGGGTGCTGCACGAGAACCGCTGGCACGAGTACGACCCGGCCGGCGCGGTCCGCGGCCGCGCCAGTCTGCCCGCCTTCTTCGACAGCGCCCTCGCCGACGACGGCGCCGGCCAGCAGGTCGTCGAGTCCTGGTCGTCCCTGCTGCCGCTGCAACCAGGCCTGGAGGGCACCCCGTTCGGCAGCAAGGACGGCCTGCTCGGCTGGTGGGTGCGGCACGACAAGGCGGCGGGCACGTACACCGCGTGCTCCGTGGACGGCAGCCGCACCCCCGCCCTCGCCGGCCGCGGCACCCTCGCCCCGCCGCTGCGGCTGCCGGGCGGCGCCGTGCTCCACCCGAGCACGCGGAACACCTGGACCCGGACCGTCCAGCTGTACGACACGGACGGCGTCGAGCTGGGCGAGGTGGAGACCGGCGCCCGCGGCGGGCCGCACGCACAGGGCACCGGCCTCGTGCCGCCGCTGTGGTACTGGCACGCGCTGCGCCCGCGCGACGAGGCCGGCTCCGCGGTGCTGCGCGCCGTCACCGACGAGCAGGCCGCCGCGCTCCTGGCCCCGGTGCGCGGCACCAAGCCCGGCTCCGCCGAGCACGACCACCCGGACCTGCGCGCGGCCGTGCACGAAGTACTGCCGGGGATCGGCGACCCGCGGCTGGTCAAGGGCGTCGCCTCGATCGTCGCCGTCACCGCGGCCGCGGCCCGCCTGGTCATGCGGCTCGCCGAGCGCCGCACCCCGGCGGCCGAGGACAAGCCCCCGGCGGTGGCCGAGCACGCCCACGACCGGATGATCACCGAAGCGCTGCGCGGACTGACCGGCTTCGTGGCCGTCGGCGGCTACCCCGGCGCCGCGAACGTCCGGAGCTTCGGGACGATCGAGACCCTGCACACCCTCCACGCGGTCATCGCCGGCACCCAGGAAGCCCGCCCGGCAGCCGAGCCCGAGCAGGACGACCGGCGCCTGCCGTACTTCGTCCAGCAGCGCAGGCACGACCTCGACTGGCTCACGCTCGCCGGCTCCGGCGTCGCCGCCGCCGCGGCCCGCGCAGCCGCCCCGGGTACCCCGCAGGACCAGCGCGCCGCACTGCTGGAGTTCCTGCCCGCGCTGCTCACCCCGGACCCGGCCGGCGGCGACAGCGTGTTCACCGACCCGCGCGGCCGGCTCCGGCTGGTGGAGATCACCGGGAAGCCCGCCACCACCCGGATCGGCGAGGTGCTGCGCAGCGGCGACCGCACCCTGCTGATCGCCGCCTACACCCAGGACCGGAGCGACGACCGGCAGTCCTGGAAGGCGGTCGAGTTCGCGCCCGACGGCGCCTTCGGCCCGTGGGAGGGCTACACGCTCGTCGAGGACCGCGTCCTGGGCACCCCGCCGGGCACGACCGGTACCGCGCCCGTACCGCCCATCCCGGCGCACGCGATCGCGGCGCTGCTCACCGCCGTCGCCACGCGCGGCCCGGTGCCGTACCGGCCGGAGGCGGCCGCGCGGTTCGCCGAACGCACCGGCGTGGACGTGTCGTTGGCCGCCCTGCTGCTGCTCGGCCTGCCCGGGCTCGGCGGCCACGGCAAGTGGGGGCTGCCGCCCGCGGAGGTGCTGGACCTGGCCGACCTGCGGCCGAACCGCGCCCTGACCGCACGGGACGAGCTGCGCCGGCTGCCCACCGACCACCGCACCCGCCTGCTCGCCGCCCTGGTGCCCGCCGACCCGGCCGCGCTGGACCGGCTGTGGCAGGACGGCTTCGACCCGGACGCGCTCGCCGACGCGTGGCTGGCCGTACAGGGCAAGCGCCGCCCCGTGCCGATCGAACTGGTCGAACGCGCCGAGCGCGAGGGCGACCTCGGCGGCTGGATCGGGAAGACCGCCAACCCGCAGTCCGACCCGGCCCTGCACGGCCGCACCCGCCAGCGCCTCGGCGAGGACAGCCAGATGCGCGCCGACGACCCGGCCGCGCTGCTCACCGGGCTCGAACTGTGGCGCTACGCCGGTGCGTTGCGCTGGCTGGCGTACCGGCTGCCCTACGGCGACCCGCTGCGCCCCGCGCTGCGCGAGACCCTGGCCGCACTGCGCGCCCGGCTCGCCGACGAGCACCTGCTGCTGGACACCGACCTCATCTGGGACGCCGAGGGCCAGCAGGTCGCACCGGCGCTGCGCCAGGCGTACGGCCTGCCGGAGACCGGCGGCGAGGACGCGGAGGGCCTGGTCCGGCTCAGCCCGGCCCTGGCGCTCACCACCTCGCGGCGCGGCATCGACGTGGAGACGGTGTGGCTGCGGCCGGCGGCCGTACTGCCCGGCGCGTCCCCGGACGGCGGCCCCGACCACCCCGCGCTCGTCCAGCTCGCCGCGTTCGGCGGGTCGTCCAAGCCCTACGCGCAGGCGCTGCGGGACGTACTCGGCGACGCTCTGGCGGCCGCCGTGGCCGCCGACGGGCCGGCCGGCGCCGCGCAGGACCCGGCGCGCAGCGTGCCCGAGCTGACCGGGCAGGTCGCACAGCACCTCGGCCTGTCGCCGGACGCGGCCGCGCTGTATCTGATGCTGCTCGCGCTGCCCGACCCGACCGACCGCAATGTGGCGGTGTGGACCGGCTGGAAGCCCGCCCGGGCGAAGCGGGCCAGGGCCGAACTGGCCGCCACCGACCTGGTGGTGGAGGCGAAGCGGCCGCGCGCCGGCCGCACCCTGTTCCTGCCCGGCGGCTGGGTCGAGGCGAAGTCCCCGGCGCTGCCGATGGAGTCGTGGAAGGAGCCGCTGTTCAGCGCCGCCCAGCTGGAGATCACCTACCAGCCGATACCGGAGCAGCCGGTGCCCGAGCTGTTCCGGCGGGCATGGCAGCGGGTGCTGGACGGGGACGTGCCGGCGTTCGAGGAGTTCGTGCAGCGCAGGACGGGACGGGGCCGGCGATGAGCGGCGGTAGGGAAAAAGGCGCGGGTTCCGGTGCGGGAGCAGACGAAAGCGCGGGTGGAGGTGGCGTGTTGAGCGAGCGGCCGGCGCGGCGGCAGATCGAGTTGGCCGAGGACCGGTACGCGCGGGAGCTGGCCTTCCTCGCCGAGTGGGACCGCGGGCCGCGCCCGCCCGGGTGGCGGCTGACGCCGCGCGCCGTGGTCGTCTTCGTGTGCGGCTCGGGCGGCGAGGTGCTGCGCGCCGGCACCGAGGAGGAACCGTCCGGCCGCGAACTGGTGGTGGCCCGCAAGTTCGTCGGCGACCGGGCGCTGGTGGAGCGGTGCGTGGTGACACTCGCCGGGGAGCGGGGCCTGCTGCTGGTCGGCGAGCCCGGCACCGCCAAGTCGATGCTGTCGGAGCTGCTGTCGGCCGCCGTGTGCGGCACCAGCGGCCTGACCGTCCAGGGCACCGCGGGCACCACCGAGGACCAGGTCCGCTACGGCTGGAACTACGCGGCGCTGCTCGCCAAGGGGCCCAGCCGCGCGGCCCTCGTGCCCTCCCCCGTGCTGACCGCGATGACCCGCGGCGCGGTGGCCAGGGTCGAGGAGATCACCCGCTGCCTGCCGGAGGTGCAGGACGCGCTGGTTTCCATCCTGTCCGAACGGCGCATGGCCGTACCGGAGTTGGCGGACAGCGCGGACGACGGGGAGGGGACGGTGCACGCCGTGCCCGGGTTCACCGTCATCGCCACCGCCAACCTCCGCGACCGGGGCGTCTCGGAGATGTCCGCGGCCCTCAAGCGCCGGTTCAACTTCGAGACGGTCGGGCCGATCGCCGACCTCGACACCGAGACCGCGCTGGTCCGCGCCCAGGCCACGGCCGCGCTCGCCCGGGGCGGCGCCGAGTTCACCGTCGACCAGGCGGTCCTGGAGGCACTGGTCACCGCCTTCCGCGACCTGCGCGGCGGCCGCAGCGCGGAGGGCTGGGAAGTGGAACGGCCGTCCACGGTGATGAGCACCGCCGAAGCCGTCCACGTCGCCACCTCGATGGGCCTGGCCGCCGCCTACCTGCCCGACGGCCGCGACCCGCTGCGCACCCTGCCCGGGCACCTCCTCGGCACCGTGCGCAAGGACGACCCCGCCGACCACGCCCGCCTCCTGGGCTACTGGGACGGGCCCGTCCGCCGCCGCGCCGAACAGGGCGCGCCCCTGTGGCGCACCCTGTGGGAGCTGCGCGATGTCCTCGGCTGAGGTCACCGAGCCCGCCCCCGCGCCGGCCGAGGGGATGGGGCGGGCGGAGGTGGCGGCGGAGGCAGCGGGGCTGGCCGGGTGCCGGGAGCCGTATCTGATCGGGGTACGGCACCACTCGCCCGCACTGGCGGCGGCCGTACCGCGGCTGCTGGAAGAGGCGGCGCCCGACGTGCTCTTCGTCGAGCTGCCGGAGGACTTCGGCAGCTGGCTGCCGTACCTGGCCGACCCGGAGGTGCTGCCGCCGGTGGCACTCGCCGGGCACGGTCCGCGGGGGCTGGTGTTCCTGCCCTTCGCGGAGTTCTCGCCGGAACTCGCGGCACTGCGCTGGGCGCGGGCGGCCGGGGTGCCGGTGGTGGCGTTCGACCTGCCGGTCGGAGCGCCCGAAGGGGACAGCCCGCGCCGCGGAGGGGGCGGCGCGGGCGTGAACGGCCCGCCGCGGCGCGGTCTCGCGGACATCCTGCGGGACCGCGCCGGCGGCCGGGCCGAGGACGACCTGTGGGACCGCCTGGTGGAGTCCGCGGCGCCCGGCGGCTCGCCCGAGTCGCTGCGGCGCGCCGCCCTGCTCGTCGGCTGGGCGCTGCGCCGGGACGCGGCCGCCGCGGACCGCCTCGACCCGCACGACCTGCGGCGCGAGGCGCACATGCGGCGGGTCATGGCCGAGCGCGGGGCGGGGCGGGCGGTGGCGCTGGTGGGGGCGTTCCACGCGCCGGCGCTCCTGCCCGGTCCGGTACGGCCCGAGGGCGCCCTGCCGGACGGCGGCACCGCGCCGGGCACCGCCCGAAGCACCGCGCCCGACGTCGTACCCGGGGACGCCGCCGCGGCGAAGGCGGCGAAGGCGACAAAGGCGGCGAAGGCGACGACCGTGACGAAGGTGACGACCTCCCTCGTCCCGTACACGTTCGCGCTGCTGGACGAGCGGTCCGGGTATCCGGCCGGGGTGCGGGACCCGCAGTGGCAGCAGGGCGCGGTGGAGGCGGCGGGCGACCCGGAGCGGCTGGACGCGCTGCTGGTGTCCACGGCGGTGCGGATCTGTGCCGCCGTACGCGCCGCCGGCCACCCGTGCGGGCCGCCCGACGCCCGCGAAATGGTGCGGCACGCACGGGACCTGGCGACCTTGCGGGGCCGGCCGGCCGCCGGGCGGTCGGAGTTGCTGGAGGCCGCGCAGACGGTCCTCGCGCAGGGCCAACTGCTGGGCCGGGGGCGGGTGGTGGCGCAGGCGCTGGAGTCGGTGCTGGTCGGCACCCGGCACGGCCGGCTCGCCCCGGGCACCCCGCGCTCCGGGCTCGGCCCGGCCGTTGAGGCACTGCTCACCGAACTGCGGCTGCCCGCACCCCAGGCACCCGAGCGGCGCGAGGTGCGGCTCGACCCGCACCGCTCACCGCTCGACCTGCGCCGGGAGTTGGCGCTGCGCCGCCTCGCGGTGTGCCGGGTGCCGTACGGCGAGGTCGTCCACGGCGGCGGCTCGCCGCTGGGGCCGCCCCCGTCCGGCCCGCCCTTCGGATCGCCGCCGGCCGGCCCGCCGGGCGGCGGCAGCGGGGAGGCGGAGGACGGCCCGGGCACGATCGGCGTGCGCTGGAGTGTCGGCTGGACCCCGACCACCGCGGCGATGCTGGACGCCGTGGCCGCCCACGGCAGCGACCTCGCGCAGGCCGCGGCCGGGTTGCTGCGCACCCGCGCCGTGGCCGAGCGGCGCCGCGGCGGCCCCACGGCGGCGGAGGTGCTGGCCGGCTTCGAGGAGGCCGCGGAGTGCGGGCTGCCGGACGCCGCCGCGGACCGCCTCGCCGAGGCCGCCGAGGTGCTGCCCGCCGGCGGGACACTGCCCGAACTGCTCGCCGGCATACGGCTGCTGGACCGGATCGCGGCCGGGCTGCTGCCCGGGCTGCCCGCGGACTGGGCGGCCGGGCGGATCGCCGACGCGCTCGCCGCCCTCACCGCGGCGGGCGTCCGCGCGCTGGACGGGCTCGCCGGTTCCGACGACCCGGCCGACGCCCGCGCGCTCGCCGAACTCGCCACCCGCGGCGGTACGCCCGGGCTGCGGGTCCGCGACGCCCTGGCCCGGCTGGCCGCCGACGGCAGCCCGCTGGTCAAGGGCGCCGCGGCCGCCACCCAGGTGCTGCTCGACGACCTCGCACCGGCCGCGTTCGGCACCGCGCTGGCCGCCCGTACGCATGGCGCGGCCAGTCCAGAACTGCGGCGTGACCTGGGGGCGTTCCTCGCCGGTGCGCTCACCGCGGCCGGACCGCTGCTGGAGTCGGGGCCGCTGCTGGCACCGGTCGCCGAACTGGTCGCGGAGCTGCCGGACCGGGCGTTCCTGACCCGGCTGCCCGCGCTGCGGCACGGCTTCGACGTCCTGTCCCCGGCCGCCCGGGCGCGCCTGCTCGACACGGTCCGCGCCCACCCGTCCGCGCCGGGCGCGCAGGGTGCCGCGGTGCCCGACCCGCACGACCTGGCCCGGCACACGGCGGCGGACCTCGCCGGGCGCGAAGTGCTGGCGGCCCACGGGCTGCTGGCGCTGCTCACCGAGGACGCGCCCGCACCCGCAGCGGCCCGGGAACCCGCACCCGGCCCAGAACCGCAGCCCCGCCCCGCACCCGAGCCCGCACCGGCACCGGCACCGGCACCGGCACCGGCACCCTTCGGCATCTCCCCCGACGTCCGCTGGCAGTTGCTGCTCGGCCAGGTCGCCGACCGCGGCGCCGACGGCGGCCGGGCCGGGCGGATCGCCTCCGCGCTCGACGAGTTGTACGGCTCCGGGCGCGGCGAGGGCGCGGCGAGCGTGCCGCACGCGACCGGCGCGGGCGGCGGGCAGGGCGCGCCCTACCCGGACGTCCGGGCCTGGGGCGAGGAGCTGGCGGACCTGTTCGGCGCCGACGTACGCGAGGAGGTGCTGTCCGCGGCGGCCACCGCGGGCCGGCTGGACGCGGCGCTGGCCATCGACCCGCAGTCGGCGCGGCCGTCGGTCGAGTTGCTGCGCACGGTCCTGTCGTACGCGGGCGGCCTGCCCGAGGCCCGGTTGGCGCGGCTGCGGCCCCTGGTGGCCCGGATCGTCGCCGAGCTGACCCGCGCGCTCGCGGTGCGGCTGCGCCCGGCGCTGTCCGGCCTGACCCGCCCCCGGCCCACCCGGCGCCCGGGCGGCCCGCTGGACCTGGCCCGCACCCTGCGGGCGAACCTCGCCACGGCCGAGCGCGACCCGGCCACCGGCGCGGTCACCGTACGGCCCGAGCGGCCCGTCTTCCGCACCCGCGCCCGCGCGTCGGCGGACTGGCGGGTCGTGCTGGTCGTCGACGTGTCCGGGTCCATGGAGGCGTCCACGGTGTGGGCCGCGCTCACCGCGGCGGTGCTCGCCGGGGTGCCGGCGCTCACCACGCACTTCGTGGCGTTCTCCACCGAGGTCCTCGACCTCACCGACCAGGTGGACGACCCGCTGTCGCTGCTGCTCGAAGTGAAGGTCGGCGGCGGCACGTCCATCGCGCGCGGGCTGCGGCACGCCCGCACGCTCGTCACGGTGCCCTCGCGCACCCTGGTCGTCCTGGTCAGCGACTTCGAGGAGGGCGGCCCGGTCGGACCGCTCCTGACGGAGGTACGGGCACTGGTGGACGCGGGCTGCCGGGTGCTCGGCTGCGCGTCGCTGGACGACGCGGGGCGACCGCGCTACTCCACGGGCGTGGCCGGGCAGCTCGTCGGCGCGGGCATGCCCGTGGCGGCACTCGGGCCGCTCCAGCTCGCCGGGTGGATCGGGGACCAGGTGCGGGGGCGCTGAGCCGGGCCCGGGCGGCGGGCCGGGAGTGTCGTACCCCTGGGGCAGGATGACGAGCGGCGGCGGGGGGCGTGGTGCGAGGGGAGGAAGGCGCGGGGATGGAGCGGGGTACGGGGCTGCCGCCGGTCGCGGCGGGGGCGGCGGCGGACGCGTTGGCGGATCTGCCGCCGAGGCTGCGCAAGCGGCTCGACGGTGCGGTGGCGAAGGTGGCCGGGTGGCAGGTGGCCCGGGAGGAGGATGCCGTGCGGGTGGCGGTGGACGCGGACACCTCGGTGCTGCTCGCCCTCACCGCGCGGGGCACGGTGGCGACGGCCGCCGCGGTGCGCTGCGACTGCCTGCTCGCCCCGGCCTGCCTGCACCGGGCCGCCGTACTGGCGGCGGCGCCCCTGGCGGAGGAGGCGGAGGAAGAAGCGGAGGAGGAAGCGGAGGAGCCCGAGGACACGGAGGGCGCCGGGGGCGTCGAAGGCGGAGAGCGCCCGGGGGAAAGCAGCACTGCCGTCGCGGAAGCACCCGAGCCGTCCCAGCGGCCCCACCCGCTGCCGGACGCACCAGCGCCCGCACCCGCCCCCGCACCCGCTGCGGCCCCCGCACCTCCCGCTCCCGGAACACCGTCGGACCCGCCCCCGCTGTCCCCGGCCGTGCGGCAGGCCGCGCATGCCCTGTGGGCGGCCGGGGTCGCCGTCCTGCGCGAGGGCGCCGTCGCCTCCACGCTGCCGCGCACCGGCCTGCTGCACGCCGCCCGCTCCGCCCGGCTGGCCGGCCTGCACCGCCCGGCCGCCGCCGCGGTCCGCGCCGCCCGCCGCCTGGGGGAGGCCCGCGCCGCCGAACCCTCCTTCCGGCTGGCGGAGTTGGTCGATGACCTGGCCGAACTGCTCGACCTGGCCCGCACCGTGCGGGATGCCGACCCGGCCGACCCCGCCTCCCGCGCCGCCGCGCACCGGGCGGCGGGCGAGGCCCGCCGGACCTACCGCCCGAGCGGATCACTGCGGCTGTACGGGCTGTTCACCGAGCCGGTGGTGACCGCGTCGGGTTACGCGGGCGCGCGGACGTACGCCCTCGCGCCGGGCGGCACGCTGCGCACCCTGGCCGTGGTCGCGCCCGGGCCGCCGGACCGGGCCAGGGCCGCCGCCGGCAGCCGGGTGCCGGGCGGCGCGGCGCTGTCCCTGCGCGCACTCGGCCGCGGCGCGGGCCTGATCGCCACCGGCGCGACCGTCACGGAGGACGGCCGGATCGGCGGCGGCGCCGGGCTGCGGACGGTCGGCGCGGGCGGCGCGGACTGGTACGCGGAGCCGCTGGACGCGCTGTGGCGCCGCCCGCCCGCGGACCAGGTCCGGGCGGTGCTCGCCCATCAGGCGGCCGACCCCGAGCGCCGCCCCGCGGGCTCCGACCTGCTCTTCCTCGACGGGACCGTGGCCGCCCGCGGCGGCCGGCCCGTGCTGGTGCCCGACGACGGCCCGCCGGTGCTGCTCCACGCGCCGGACGAGCGGCCGGAGTTGACGTACGCGGACAACCTGCGGAGGCTCGCCGAGCGCCCCGGCGGCCGGGTCCGGCTGATCGGCCGGCTCGCGTCCGACCGGCCCTCCAGCGTCGCGGCGCTGGCCCTGGCGGCGCCGGACGGCGCCCGCCACGACCTGGGGCTGGACCGCCTCCCGCCCGGCGCCGCCGGGCTTACCGGAGTCGCCGCGGCCCCGCCGCCGGCGCCGCCGCTCGCGCCGCCCCCGGTGGAGTGGGAGCTGCTCAGCCGGGCGGTGGGCCGCACCGTGGCGGGCGGCCGTGCGCTCGCCGCCGCCGCGGTCGACCCGGAGCTGCCCGGGCGGCTGGTGGCCGCCGGACTGCCGACGGCCGCGGCGTGCGCGCGGGCACTGGCCGCCGCGACCCGGGCCCGCCGCCCGGACCGGCTGGGCGCGATGCTGCCCGCCGACCCGGACGCGTTCGCCACCGCCTGGCTGGCCGCGGCGCTGTACTCGGCTGCCGCGGCACGGGAGTTCACCGCAACCGCGTGGGCCGGGCGGACGTCCCTGAGCGTGTAGGGCGGGGTGCGTACGGCGGGCGCGGGTGCGTCCGCCGCGTCGAGCGAGGGAGTACGGCATGCGTGACCGGACCGGTCCGACCCGCGCGCCGGGGACCGTACGGGTGCCGGGGACCCTCCGTGCGCGGGGGACCGTACGTGCACCGGGGGCGCGCCGAGGCGTGGCCGCGCCGCACCGCCCGCGCACCCGGGACGGCCTGCTCGTGCCCGACGGCGCCCGCCCCCGGCTCCTCCCCCGCCTGCCGGAGTCCCGCCGCGCCCGGCGCCGCCTGCTGCGCTGCGCGGTGGCCCTGTGCGTGCTCGCGCTGCTGCCCTCCGCGTGGCTGCGGCTCACCCAGGACAGCCGGGTGCGTTCCGAGCAGGACGTGCCGAGCGCGCCCGTCGCCGTGGTCTTCGGCGCGGGACTGACCGGCAACGTCCCGTCGGCCTACCTCGCGCACCGGCTCGACGCGGCGGTACGGCTCTACGACGCGGGCAAGGTGCGGGTGATCCTCGCCACCGGCGACAACAGCCGCCCTTCCTACAACGAACCGGCCGCGATGCGCACTTACCTGGAGGCGCACGGCGTGCCCGCCTCCCGTGTGGTGCTGGACTACGCCGGTTTCGACACCTGGGACTCCTGCGACCGCGCCCGGCGGATCTTCGGGGTGCGGCGCGCGGTGCTCGTCACCCAGGGCTTCCACGTCGACCGGGCGCTGGCGCTGTGCACGGCCGCCGGGATCGACGCGTACGGCGTCGGCGTCGACGAGCGGCACGACGCCACCTGGTACGCCGGCGGCACCCGGGAGGTGCTGGCCGCGGACAAGGCCGCACTCGACGTCGTGCTCAAGCCGAACCCGAAGTTCCTCGGCCGCCACGAGACCGCAGTGGCCCGCGTCCTGGCCGCCCGCTGAGCGGTGGGAAGCGACCGCTTGGTTAGCATGGCGGCCACCGACCCGAGGGAGCCGCCATGCCGTCCGCCCGGCAGCACATCTACCGGACCGAGCTGGTCTGGACCGGCAACGTCGGCACCGGCACGGACTCCTACCGCTCCTACCGCCGTACCCACGAGGTCACAGCACCCGGCACACCCGTGATCGCCGGGTCCGCCGACCCGCACTTCCGCGGTGACGCCGACCGGTGGAACCCCGAGCAGATGCTGCTCGCCGCGCTCTCGCAGTGCCACATGCTCTCCTACCTCCACCTCTGCGCGGTCAACGGCGTCGTGGTGACCGGCTACACCGACCGTGCCGAGGGCACCATGATCGAGACGCCCGACGGCGCCGGCCACTTCACCGAGGCCGTCCTGCGCCCCGAAGTCGAGGTCGCCTCCCCCGACATGCTCGACCTGGCCCACGCCCTCCACGAGCGCGCCCAGGAGCTCTGCTTCATCGCCAACTCCGTCAACTTCCCCGTCCACCACGCCCCCACCGCGAGGCCCGTTCCCACCTCCCCCGCGTAACCCCGGCCCACGAAGCGGCCGCCGCCGCGCTCACACCGGGGCACCCGGGGGGATGAGGGCAGCGTTGCCGTCGGGAAATCGGCGGGATGTCCTCGGGAAACAGCGGCGGCGCAGGGTTGCGGGTATGGAGAACCGAACCGAGACGCGCCCGACGATCGTGCTGGTCGGCCACGGCATGGTCGGGCAGCGCTTCCTGGAGGCGCTGGCCGACCGCGGGCTCACCGCCAGGGCCCGGGTGGTGGTGCTGTGCGAGGAGCCGCGCGCGGCCTACGACCGGGTCCATCTGACCTCGTACTTCTCCGAGGGGACCGCCCCGGAGGAGCTGGGCCTGGTACCGGACGGCTTCATGGCGCGGCACGGCATCGAGCTGCGGCTCGGCGACCCCGCGGTGGCCGTCGACCGGGACGCGCGGACGGTGACGGCCCGCTCGGGGCTGGTCGTGGCGTACGACACGCTGGTGCTGGCCACCGGCTCGTACCCGTTCGTGCCGCCGGTGCCGGGCCGGGACGCGGCGGGCTGCTTCGTCTACCGCACCATCGAGGACCTGCTCGCGATCGAGGCGTACGCGGCGGGCGCGAGCAGCGGCACCGTGGTCGGCGGCGGCCTGCTCGGCCTGGAGGCGGCCGGCGCCCTGAAGGGCCTGGGCCTGGACACGCACGTCGTGGAGTTCGCGCCCCGGCTGATGCCGGTGCAGGTCGACGAGGGCGGCGGCCGCGCACTGCGGCGCCGGATCGAGCAGCTGGACGTGGCCGTGCACACCGGCGTCGGCACCCAGGAGGTCGTCGCCGGCCCGGACGGGCGGGTGCGCGCGATGGCGCTGTCCGACGGTTCGACGCTCGGCACCGACCTGGTGGTGTTCTCCGCGGGGGTCCGGCCGCGCGACCAGCTGGCGCGGGAGTGCGGCCTGCCGGTCGGCGAACGCGGCGGCATCGTGGTCGACGCGTCCTGCCGCACCGCGGACCCCTCGGTGTACGCGATCGGCGAGTGCGCGCTCGCCGCCGACGGCCGCGTCTACGGCCTGGTCGCCCCCGGCTACGAGATGGCCGAGACGGCCGCCCGCCGGATCGCGGGCGAGACGGCCGCGTTCACCGGCGCGGACACCTCCGCGAAGCTGAAGCTGCTCGGCGTGGAGGTGGCGAGCTTCGGCGACGCGCACGGCGCCGCCGACGGCTGCCTGGACGTGGTGTACGCCGACCCGCGCTCCGGGGTCTACCGCAAGCTGGTGGTCGCCGAGGACGGCACGCTGCTCGGCGGGGTGCTCGTCGGCGACACCGAGTCGTACGGGCTGCTGCGCCCGCTGACCGGCACGGTGCCGCCGGTCGCGGCCGAGCACCTGGTGCTCCCGGCGAGCGCGGGCGCGGGCGGCGGCGCCGCGGGACTGGGCGTGTCCGCGCTGCCCGACGACACCGTGATCTGCTCCTGCCACAACGTGGCGAAGGGCACGGTGCGTTCGGCCGTCACCGACCACTCCTGCACTTCGGTGCCGGACGTGAAGAAGTGCACCCGGGCCGGCACCGGCTGCGGCAGCTGCGTGAAGGTGCTCGGGCAGATCGTGACCGCCGAACTCGCCGCGAACGGCGTCGAGGTGGACACCGGCCTGTGCCGCTGCTTCCCGCAGACCCGCACCGAGCTGTACGAGATCGTGCGCGCGCTGCGCATCACCTCCTACCGCCAACTGCTCGACGGATACGGGCGGGAGGCGGCGCGCGGCGGCGAGGGGTGCGAGGAGTGCAAGCCCGCGGTCGCCTCGATCCTCGCGTCGCTGGCGCCGGTGATCGGGGCGAGCGGGCACGTCCTGGACGGCGAGCAGGCCGCGTTGCAGGACACCAACGACCGGTTCCTGGCCAACATGCAGAAAAACGGCTCCTACTCGATCGTGCCGCGGGTGCCGGGCGGTGAGATCACCCCGGAGAAGCTGATCGTGATCGGCGAGGTGGCCCGGGACTTCGGCCTCTACACGAAGATCACCGGCGGCCAGCGGATCGACATGTTCGGCGCCCGGGTGGAGCAGCTCCCGCTGATCTGGGCCCGGTTGGTCGACGCCGGGTTCGAGTCCGGCCACGCCTACGGCAAGGCGCTGCGCACCGTGAAGTCCTGCGTGGGGCAGAGCTGGTGCCGGTTCGGCGTGCAGGACAGCGTGCGGATGGCGATCGACCTGGAGCTGCGCTACCGGGGGCTGCGCTCCCCGCACAAGCTCAAGTCGGCGGTGTCGGGGTGCGCCCGGGAGTGCGCGGAGGCCCAGTCGAAGGACTTCGGGGTGATCGCGACCGCGTCCGGCTGGAACCTCTACGTCGGCGGCAACGGCGGCGCCACCCCGCGCCACGCGGACCTGCTCGCCAAGGACCTCTCGGACGCCGAACTCGTCCGGCTGATCGACCGGTTCCTGATGTTCTACGTGCGCACCGCGGACCGGCTGGAGCGCACCAGCGTGTGGCTGGAGCGCATCCCGGGCGGCCTGGACCACGTACGGGACGTGGTGGTGCACGACTCGCTGGGCATCTGCGCGGAGTTGGAGGCGCTGATGGCCGAGCACGTGGCGCACTACCGCGACGAGTGGGCGGACACCGTGGGCGACCCCGAGCGGCTGCGCCGGTTCGTGTCCTTCGTGAACGCGCCCGACACCCCCGACCCCACGGTCCGCTTCGTGCCGGAGCGCGACCAGATCAAGCCCGAGCCGGTACTGCTGGCCCTGACCGAGACGGTGACCGTATGAGTGCCACGACCGATCTGACCGCGCCGACCGCCGCCGCGGAAGCTCCCGACCGCCCGGCCACGGTCGAACTGCGGGTCCCAGGCGGCTGGTTCGCGGTGTGCCGGCTCGACGCGCTGGAACCCGGCCGCGGGGTGGCGGTACTGCTGCCCGACGGTGCGCAGGCCGCGCTCTTCCGGGTGCGCGGCGGGAAGCTGTACGCGATCGGGAACGTGGACCCGTTCACCGGTGCGGGCGTGCTCAGCCACGGCCTGGTCGGCTCCACCGCGCCCGGCCACCGCCCGTACGTGGCCTCGCCCCTGCTCAAGCAGCGGTTCGACCTGGCGGACGGGCGGTGCCTGGACGACGACACGGTGGCCGTGGCGAGCTACCCGGTACGGCTCGCCTGACGCGCTACGGCGCTTCGTCCGCGGCGGGGGGCGGCGCGCTGCTGGCCCGCTCCACCAGCCGCGTGGCCAGGTCCACCCGCAGGGTGCTCGGCTGCTTGCCGCGGCTGAGGTCCAGCACCAGCCGCGCGGCGGCCTCGGCCATCTCCGTCAGCGGCTGCCGGACCGTGGTCAGCGGCGGGCTGATCCAGCGGGCCAGCGGCAGGTCGTCGAAGCCGACCACGCTCACGTCCTGCGGGACGCGCAGGCCCAGCTCGCGGGCGGCCTCGTAGAGCCCCAGGGCCTGGAGGTCGTTGCCGGTGAAGACGGCGGTGGGGCGGTCCGGGCGTCCCAGCAGCGCCAGTCCGGCGGTGTAGCCGGCCTCGTGGTGGAAGTCGCCGGACCGTACCAGCGCCGGGTCGTAGCCGACGCCGGCGGTCTCCAGGGCCGCGCGGTAGCCGTCGATCCGGGCCCGGCTGCACATCATGCCGTCGGGCCCGCCGATCACGCCGATCCGGCGGTGCCCCAGCTCCAGCAGGTGGCGGGTGGCGGCGAGGCCGCCCTGCCAGTTGGCCGCGCCGATCGCGGGGACGTCCTCGCCCGGGTCGCCGGCCGGGTCCAGCACCACGAACGGGATGTCGCGGCTGATCAGCTGGGCGCGCTGCGCCGGGTCGAGGCCGGACAGCACCAGGATCACCCCGGTGGGGCGGCGGGCGAGCACCCCGTCCACCCAGGTCTGCCCGGGGCTGAGCCGGCCGGCGGACTCCGACAGCACCACGTTCAGGCTCTCCTGCCGGGCCACGTTCTCCACCCCGCGGATCACCTCCATCGCCCAGGAGCTCTCCAGCTCGTGGAAGACCAGGTCGATCAGCGGCGCCGGCTGCACGCTGCCGCGCCGCCGCTGGTAGCCGTGCCGGCGCAGCAGCTCCTCCACCCGGCTGCGGGTGGCGGGTGCGACATCGCCCCGGCCGTTGAGGACCTTCGAAACAGTCGGAGCCGACACGCCCGCGGCCCGTGCGATCTCGGCAAGCGTCGCGGTGCCGCCGCCGGACGGCTCCGGCTGGTCGTCACGGGGCGGCTGCACGCTGGTGGTACTCATACCCGTGATCGTAGCCCGCCCGCCCCGCAAGAGCAGCGCCCTTAACCTTCGCTCCCTCTTACGAAACTTTCGCTCCCCACCCCGCCCCCGTCCCCCCAACCCCCACCCGCCACTGCCCGCACACCGGGCAGCGGCGGTCGGGTCGCTACTCGCCGGGTTCGACGGCAGGGGGGCCGGCCAGGGCCTGGGCGCCGGAGGCGACGAGGGTGGCGATGACGCGGTCGAGGGCCGCGAGGTCGTCCGGGGGGAGGGCGGCGAGCGCGGGCGGGGGGTTGCCGAGGATCGCGTTCGCGCGGGCCGCGGCGGCCTGCCCCTGCTCGGTCGCGGAGACGATCTTGCAGCGGCGGTCGGTGGGGTGCTGGCGGCGCTCGACGAGGCCGCGTTTCTCCAGGTCGTCGACGATGAGCGTGAGGTAGGGGCGGTCGGAGGCGAGTTCGGTGGCGAGGTCGCTCATCCGGTAGGGGCGCGCGGCGATCCGGCGCAGCGCCTTGACCCGGAAGAAGCTCATCCCGAGCGCTTCGGCGGTCTCCTTGCGCCGTTCGTTCTGCTCCAGCACCAGCGCGCGGAGGTTGCTCCAGACCCGCTCGGCCGCCCCCGTCCGGATCTCGGCACCCTCAGCCGCACCCGAATCCGCGCCCGCACCCGTTGCCGCTTCCGCCGCCGTCACGACGCGCTCACCGCCATCTCGTCCTTCTCCACCTCCGGCGCCATCAGCGCCGACGCCGTACGCTCCGCCGTCCCGCGCGCCCAGCGCCCGGTCGTGAGGACGCCGAGCGCCAGCACGGCCGCCCCGCACCCGGCGATGATCCACCATGCTCCCTCGTGCAGC
Source organism: Streptomyces sp. CA2R106 (assembly GCF_037034245.1). Classification (NCBI taxonomy): domain Bacteria; kingdom Bacillati; phylum Actinomycetota; class Actinomycetes; order Kitasatosporales; family Streptomycetaceae; genus Streptomyces; species Streptomyces sp. CA2R106. The sequence continues at coordinate 38,186 of NZ_JBAGKC010000036.1, read as the reverse complement.
CCGGCCGCCAGCGCCGCGCCCAGCACCGCGACGCCGAGCGACGAGCCGACCTGCCGGCTGGTGGAGGCGACCGCGGCGGCCACCCCGGCCTGCGCGCGCGGCATCCCGGACACCGCGGTGTTGGTGATCGGCGCGTTGATCAGGCCGAAGCCGATGCCGAACAGGACGTAGGAGGCGAACAGTTCGGCGTTGTGCTCCTCCGCGTGGAAGGCGGAGAACAGCACGCCGCTGGCGGTCATCGTGATCCCGGCGAGGACCAGCGGCAGCCGCGGCCCGCGGGCGCCGACCAGCCGGCCGGACAGCGGCGCGAAGACCAGGCACATCGCGGCCATGGGCACCATGTACAGACCGGCCTTCAGCGCCGACAGGCCGCGGTCGTTCTGGAGGTAGAGGGTGTTGAGGAAGAGGAACCCGCCGAGCGCGGCGAAGCCGCACACCGCGATGAGGGTGGCGCCGCTGAACGGCACGCTGCGGAAGAACCGCACGTCAATCAGCGGGTCGAACCTGCGCCGCTCGTATCCGGCCAGCGCCAGCACCGCCGCCGCGGCCACCACGAAGCAGCTGACGATCAGCGGCGAGCCCCAGCCCGCGCCGGTGCCCTCGATGATCCCGTAGGTGAGGGTGCCGAGCAGCAGGATCACCAGTACCTGGCCGACCGGGTCGATCCGGCGGGCCCTCGGCGCCCGCGACTCGGGCACGAACCGCGCGGTCAGCACCAGCGCGGCCAGGCCGACCGGCACGTTGATCCAGAAGATCGAGCGCCAGCCGACGGACTCCACCAGCGCACCGCCGATGATCGGACCGGCCGCCATGCTGATGCCGACCACGCCGCCCCACACGCCGATCGCCTTCGCCCGCTCCTTGGGGTCGACGAAGGTGTTGGTGATGATCGACATCGCCACGGGGTTGAGCATCGAGCCGCCGACCGCCTGGAGCATGCGGAAGGCGATCAGCCAGCCCAGCCCGGGGGCGAGGCTGCACAGCGCCGACCCGAGGGTGAAGACCACCAGGCCGATCTGGAAGATCCGTTTCCGCCCGACCCGGTCGGCGGTGGAGCCGGCCAGCAGCAGCAGCGAGGCGATCACCACCAGGTAGGCGTCGATCGTCCACTGGAGCCCGGAGAGCGAGGCGTGGAAGTCCCGCTGCATCGAGGGCAGCGCCACGTTGAGGATCGTGTTGTCCAGGCTGACGATCAGCAGGCTCATGCAGCAGATCGCCAGGACCAGCATCCGGCGCCGGTAGGTCAGTTCGGGCATACCTTCGCGTCCCGGCCTCTCGCATCGCTTGTACAAGTAGAATCATTACTACTCTACAACCGATTTTGTTGTTGTCGTACAACCGTTTCGGGGTCCGCTCCCCCGGTACGGGACAATGGCCGCATGACCGCTGACGCCACCCTGGCCCCGCCCGCGACCGGCGCACCCCAGCCGAAGGCCGCACTCGAGCCGACCGGCGCACCCCAGCCGAAGGCCGCACCCGCCCCGGGTGCCCTCCAGATCGGCCCGCACACCGTGTGGCCCCCGGTCGTGCTCGCCCCCATGGCCGGGATCACCAACGCGCCGTTCCGCACCCTGTGCCGCGAGTTCTCCGGCGGCCAGGGGCTCTTCGTCAGCGAGATGATCACCACCCGCGCCCTGGTCGAGCGCAACGAGAAGACGATGCAGCTCGTCCACTTCGACGCCGCCGAGACCCCCCGGTCGATCCAGCTGTACGGCGTGGACCCGGCGACCGTCGGCAAGGCGGTGCGGATGATCGTGGACGAGGACCTCGCCGACCACATCGACCTCAACTTCGGCTGCCCGGTGCCGAAGGTCACCCGCAAGGGCGGCGGCTCGGCCCTGCCCTTCAAGCGCAACCTGCTGCGGTCGATCCTGCGGGAGGCGGTCGGCAGCGCGGGCGACCTGCCGGTCACCATCAAGATGCGCAAGGGCATCGACGACGACCACCTGACCTACCTCGACGCCGGCCGGATCGCCGTCGAGGAGGGCGTGACCGCCGTCGCGCTGCACGGCCGCACCGCCGCCCAGCACTACGGCGGCACCGCCGACTGGGACGCCATCGCCCGGCTCAAGGAGCACGTCCCGGAGATCCCCGTGCTCGGCAACGGCGACATCTGGTGTGCCGAGGACGCGGCGCGGATGATGCGCGAGACCGGCTGCGACGGGGTGGTGGTCGGCCGCGGCTGCCTGGGCCGGCCGTGGCTGTTCGGCGACCTGGTCGCCGCACTGGGCCCCGGTCGTACGGGCGAGGGCGGCGACCAGGCCGCCGCCCGCCCCGACTTCGCCGCGGTCGCCGCGGTGATGCTGCGGCACGCCGACCTCCTCGGGCGGTGGCTGGGCGACGAGACGCGCGGGGTGGTCGACTTCCGCAAGCACGTCCCCTGGTACACCAAGGGGTTCTCGGTCGGCTCCGACGTGCGCCGCGCGCTGGCCACCGCCTCGTCGCTGGCCGAACTGTCCGACCTGCTCGGCTCGCTGGACCAGGCGCAGCCGTGGCCGGCGCACGCCGACGGGCCGCGGGGCCGTACCGCCGCGGGCAAGCGGGTCGTCCTGCCGGACGGCTGGCTGAACGACCCGTACGAGTGCGCGGCGCTGACGGAGGACGCGGAGTCGGACACCTCGGGCGGCTGAACCGGGCAGCGCAAGGCCCGGCGATACGTACCTTTCATACGTCCGACAGATGAGACGCGGGGACGGCGGATCACGTGATTCGCGCCACGTCTGATATGCCATTCGCTCAAATGAGCGCACATCAGAGCGCGCTACTTCTCGAATGCTTGGCACTCAGTGCCATTCGGTTGTGTACACCCGGCCCGCGTAACCGTCACCGTGCGTACCCGAATCGGCCGTCGCACCTCGCGCTTCGGGGTCGTCCGTTCGACTCGTGAACGCACCGCCCCGACCCCGCCGGAAGCCGCGTGCTTTGGATTAGACGGCAGACGAGCGGTTACACCCGTGTGTCGTGATGATGGACGGCCTTGGGCACCTTCGAGATGGGTACGCTCCCCGCCGTCAGGGCAACAAGGACGCGAGGAGTCAACGGACCCGTGTCGACACGCGAGAAGAAGCGCAAGTACGTCTACGACTTCACTGAGGGCAACAAGGACCTCAAGGATCTGCTCGGCGGGAAGGGTGCGAACCTCGCCGAGATGACCAACCTCGGCCTCCCGGTCCCGCCGGGCTTCACCATCACCACCGAGGCGTGCAAGGTCTACCTGGAGTCCGGTGCGGAACCGGCCGCGCTCCGCGACGAGGTGAGTGCGCACCTCGACGCGCTGGAGCAGCGGATGGGCCGCACCCTCGGCCAGCACGACAACCCGCTGCTGGTGTCGGTGCGTTCCGGGGCGAAGTTCTCCATGCCGGGGATGATGGACACCGTCCTGAACATCGGGCTGTCCGACGCGTCCGTGGCGGGGCTGGCCGCGCAGGCCGGCGGCGACGAGCGGTTCGCCTGGGACTCCTACCGGCGCCTGGTGCAGATGTTCGGCAAGACCGTGCTCGGGGTGGACGGCGACCTCTTCGAGGAGGCGCTGGAGGAGGCGAAGCGGGCCAAGGGCGCCGACAGCGACCTCGGGCTGGACGCGGCCGACCTGCGGCGGCTGGTCGAGGAGTTCAAGGCGATCGTCGAGGCGCACGCCGGGCGGGAGTTCCCGCAGCAGCCGCGCGAGCAGATGGACCTGGCGATCCGGGCCGTCTTCGACTCCTGGAACACCGAGCGGGCCAAGCTCTACCGCCGCCAGGAGCGCATCCCCGGCGACCTGGGCACCGCGGTCAACGTCTGCTCGATGGTCTTCGGCAACCTCGGCCCCGACTCCGGCACCGGGGTGGCCTTCACCCGCGACCCGGCCAGCGGCCAGCAGGGCGTCTACGGCGACTACCTCCAGAACGCCCAGGGCGAGGACGTGGTGGCCGGCATCCGCAACACCGTGCCGCTCGCCGACCTGGAGGCGATCGACAAGGCGTCGTACGACCAGCTGATGAAGATCATGGAGACACTGGAGACGCACTACCGGGACCTGTGCGACATCGAGTTCACCATCGAGCGCGGCCAGCTGTGGATGCTCCAGACCCGGGTCGGCAAGCGGACCGCGGCCGCCGCGTTCCGGATCGCCACGCAACTGGTCGACCAGGGGCTGATCGACGAGGCCGAGGCACTGCAACGGGTCAACGGCGCGCAGCTCGCCCAGCTGATGTTCCCCCGGTTCGAGGACGCCGCGACCGCCGGGGACTCCCGCTACCGGCGGATCGGCTGGGGCATCGCCGCCTCGCCGGGCGCGGCGGTCGGGAAGGCGGTCTTCGACTCGTACACCGCCGTGAAGTGGTCGCGCTCGGGTGAACGGGTCATCCTGATCCGGCGCGAGACCAACCCGGACGACCTGAACGGCATGATCGCGGCCGAGGGCATCCTCACCTCGCGCGGCGGCAAGACCTCGCACGCGGCCGTGGTGGCCCGCGGGATGGGCAAGACCTGCGTGTGCGGGGCGGAGGAGCTGGAGGTCGACACCAAGCGGCGCCGGCTGACCGCGCCGGGCGGTGTGGTGATAGAGGAGGGCGACCTCATCTCGATCGACGGGTCCTCGGGGAAGGTCTACGTCGGGGAGGTGCCGGTGGTGCCCTCGCCGGTGGTCGAGTACTTCGAGGGCCGGATGCACGCCGGTGCGGAGGAGGCCGACGAACTGGTGCAGGCGGTGCACCGGGTGATGGCGTACGCCGACCGGGTGCGGCGGCTGCGGGTACGGGCCAACGCCGACAACGCCGAGGACGCCGCGCGGGCCCGGCGGTTCGGCGCGCAGGGCATCGGGCTGTGCCGCACCGAGCACATGTTCCTGGGCGAGCGGCGGGAGTTGGTGGAGCGGCTGGTGCTCGCCGACACCGACGCCGAACGGGAGGAGGCGCTGGGCGCGCTGCTGCCGTTGCAGAAGGCCGACTTCGTGGAGCTCTTCGAGGCGATGGACGGACTGCCGGTCACCGTACGGCTGTTGGACCCGCCGCTGCACGAGTTCCTGCCGGACATCACGGAGTTGTCGGTGCGGGTCGCGCTCGCCGAGGCCCGCAAGGACGCCAACGAGAACGACCTGCGGCTGCTCCAGGCGGTGCACAAGCTGCACGAGCAGAACCCGATGCTGGGGCTGCGCGGGGTACGGCTCGGGCTGGTCATCCCCGGGCTGTTCGCGATGCAGGTGCGGGCGATCGCCGAGGCGGCGGCGTACCGGCGCTCGGTGAAGGGCGACCCGCGCCCGGAGATCATGATCCCGCTGGTGGGCACCGTGCAGGAGCTGGAACTCGTCCGCGACGAGGCCGACGCGGTGATCGCCGAGGTCGAGGCGGCGAGCGGCACCGAGCTGAGGCTGTCGATCGGCACCATGATCGAGCTGCCGCGGGCCGCGCTGACCGCCGGGCAGATCGCGGAGGCGGCCGAGTTCTTCTCCTTCGGCACCAATGACCTCACCCAGACGGTGTGGGGCTTCTCCCGGGACGACGTGGAGGCGTCGTTCTTCACCGCCTACCTGGAGAAGGGCATCTTCGGGGTGTCCCCGTTCGAGACGATCGACGCCGACGGGGTCGGGTCCCTGGTCCGCTCGGCCGCGGAGGCGGGGCGCGCGGTGCGCCCCGGCCTGAAGCTCGGGGTGTGCGGCGAGCACGGCGGTGACCCGGAGTCGGTGCACTTCTTCCACCGGGTGGGCCTGGACTACGTCTCCTGCTCACCCTTCCGCATCCCCGTCGCCCGCCTCGAAGCCGGGCGGGCGGGGCTGAGTTGACCACCTGAAACCGGGGCCGGGTCGGCCCGCCGGCGGCGGCCCCCACCGGGGCCGCCCAACCCTCACCACCGGCACCCCCCGACCCGCCCCACCGGGGGCGGCCCCTTCGTGCGGAAGCGGCCGCCCCCGCCCCCTTGCCGAAGTCCCCCCCGGCCGCCGGGCCAGGCACTCGTCATGCCCGTGCCGCGGCGACGGCGTCGGTGTACTGCTCGGTGGTCAGATCACCGTCCTCGATCCCCAGGTCCGCGAGCACCTCCCGTACGTCGGCGAGCGCCGCGGCGAGTTCGTCGTCCGGCACGACCGTCTCCAACTCGATCCAGTGCTGCCCGCCGACCTCGGGCACCCGTACGAGGGTGGCGAGCATCCGGCGTCCGCGGGATGTGAAGCCGTAGTTCCGGCAGTGCTTCTCGAACTCGATCACGGGCGTGTACCCGAGGCCGCGCACGATCTCGTGCACAGCGGCGGCATCCTCGACGGCGGTCTCCGCCTCGGGCTTGGAGCCGGACGCCTCGTCCACCCGGGCACCCTTGTACGTGAGAACCGTGCGGGTGGCCTCCGGCCCGCGCACGGTGCGCACCCGCAGCTCACGGTCCTCGCCGGTCAGCTCCCGTCCGGCGGTGTCGTAGTACGTGTCGCGGTAGACCTCGGCGTGGCCGGCCGCACAGGATTCCAGTCCGGCGAGCACCCGCTCGGGGTCGCGCACGCGCGCTTTCAACTCGGCCTCTATCAACTGCCCTCCTCCCTCAGACAACGCGCTCGGCCTCGGCGACAAGCGCGTCCAGCATCCTCCGAAACCCCCCGAACAGCGGCCCCGACGGCGTGTGCATCACCTTGTACACGGCGGACTCATGCCCTTCCCAGCCCGCGGTGAACGCCGAGAGGTACATGGTGGTGTCGAGGCGGATGATCCGCCAGGTGGGCAGGACTCGGTAGCGGTAGACGGCGAGTTGACTGCCTGCGGCCAGCTCGCGCAGCCGAGCCTCGGCCAACTGGATGCCACCGGCCAGTGACTCTGCCGACTCGCCGATCTCCGCTGCGCGCGTGGCGACGGCAGGGGCTCTCGGGTCTAGCAGCAGCACGCGTACCCGGGGCGGCTTTGTGCGGGTCAACCCGGGCCTCAGCAGAGAGTCGTTCAATGCGAGCAGGCCGAGCCCGCGCACCGCGAGTACGTCGATCTCCGCCGCGGTCGCCGCATGCTGCCGGATCTCCTCGGCCGCAGCCGCCTGAGCCGCGTAGACCCGCACGACCTCGGGGAAAGCGGCGAGGTCGAAAGCGACGCCTTTTGAGCGAGCCTGTCGGCCAGGAGCCAGGCCGAGCAGTCGGCGTGCGTCGTCGGGCATACCGAGGCCGTCAGCCACGCGCTCGTACACATCAAGGCGCGAGATCTCGCGACGACCGTTGATGATCTCGTTCACCCGGCTCTGTGTCATGTCGACGGCGCCGGCGATACGGGCCTGGCTGACGCCGGAGCAGCGCTGCACATGGCGGAACACAGCACCGATGTCCCGATTCCGCAGGGCCTCTCTCATCTCGGCCCGCTGCCAGGCCCACTCCGGCATCGCCAACCGCGGGCCTGCTGCTGTGCCCATCTCAACTCCGCACCGTCCAGGGCGGGATGAGAAACCATCCCACGGTGAGATTACCGCGCGGGAGTCGAATCGGCACGCACGGTCACGGACCCTGTTCACACGCGCTCGTTTTTCGCTCTACACAAGGAGGCTGCTCGGCATGACCGCAACTCTCGTACCGTTCGGCGCAAAGGTGCCGGTGCCCACGTTTGTGGTGACCATCGATCCGTCGGCGTTCACCTACGACGAGACACGTCAGGTGAACATCACGGCAGGCGGCGGCCTGTGGGCCGGTGAACCGCTCGCGGCCTCGTCCACGGCGACCAACAACGACACCTCGCCCGGCACTCCGCCCGACGAGGACGCCGACCCGTACGCTTTCCCCGAGCCGGAGCCCGGGCACGTCCCGTCGGCCCACCGACTGACGAAGCTCGCGTAGGGCCATGACAGCGTCGCGCGGGCATGTGCTGGTCATCGCAGAACAACTCGACCCGACCGCTGACCTCGTGGTCCAGGCGCTCAACGAACGCCATGTGCCGGTCCTGCGTTTCGACCTGAGCGAGTTCCCCGTGGCCGTCACCCTGGCGGCCGAACATCGGGACGTGGCGCACGGTTGGACCGGCACGCTGGCACGGCGCGAGCAAACGGTGCGGCTGGAGGGGGTCCGGGCCGTCTACTACAGGCGGCCTGGGCTCCCGGCCGTCTCTCCGGATGTCGCCGAGGTCTACCGGGAATGGGCCGTCTCCCAGGCATTGGTGGGCATGGTGCAGATCCTTGCCTCGCTGCCCGCCGCGTGGATGCACCATCCGGATGTGTACCGGGCCAGCGCACACAAGCCCGGGCAGCTCGTTACCGCCACGACAGCCGGCCTGCAAGTACCCCGATCGTTCATCGGCAACGACCTGGCCGCTGCCCGACGGTGGGGGCGGACCATCGGCGGACCGCTGGCGTCGAAGCCGGTAGCCGCGGCGTCGCTGCAACTGCCCGACTCCCCGCCCACGATGATTCCGACCCGCCGCATCGACGTCTCGGACCTGGACGAGTCCTTTGAGCTGACCGCGCACTACCTCCAGGAGTGGGTTCCGAAGGACTACGAGGTACGGCTGACCGTCGTCGGGCAGCAGATGTTCCCCGTCGCCATCCACGCCGGAAGCGATGCGGCCAGGGACGACTGGCGCAGTGACTACGACGCGCTGGAATACGAGCAGGTCCCGATCCCCGACGATGTCGCCGAGGGCGTCCGACGTTTCATGGCCGGATACCGCTTGAACTACGGAGCCTTCGACTTCGCCGTTCTGCCGGACGGCCGGTGGATCTTCTACGAGTGCAACCCAGCCGGCCAGTGGCAGTTCATCGCCGCTGCCACAGGTCTCCCCATCGCGGAGGCGCACGCCTCCCTGTTGACAGGAGTGATCACGTGAGCCGTCCCGACAACGAAGCCACGACGGCCTTGCGTCTGGCGCTGGCACGGCAGCTCACCAACGACGGCGTCCTACGCTCCACCGGCTGGCGCAAGGCAGTCGAGGAGCCCCCCCCCCCCGCCACCTCTACGTGCCGGTCTTCTACCGACAGGCGAACGGTGTGTGGGAGCCGGTGACCGCGGAGTCTCCGGGATACTTCGACGCCGTCTACGGCGACAACGCCCTGACGACACAGGTCACCGACGGCCACTCGACATCGTCTTCCAGCCAGCCGAGCCTCATGCTCGACATGCTGGAGGCGCTCGACGTCGAAGACGGTGACAAGGTCGGCGAAGGCGCCACCGGCACGGGCTACAACAGCGGCCTGATCTGCCACCGGGTCGGCGACAGGAACCTCATCACGATCGAAGTCGACGCGACGCTCGCGCGCATCGCCGAGGCACGACTTCGCGCGTGCGGTTACGCACCCCGAGTGGTGGCCGGAGACGCCCGGGACGGCTTTCCCGACGATTTCCCGCTGGACCGGCTGATCGTCACCTGCGGCTTCGACACCTTTCCCTATGCCCTGGCGAAGGGGGTACGCCGAGGCGGGGTGGTGGTCTGCCCGCTGGGGCGGGGCACCGCCAGGCTGGTCATGAGCGGGAACGGTGTACTGGAAGGCCGTTTCCTCCCGGGTGGCTCGTACTTCATGAAAGCGCGGGCAGCCGGTGCGGTCGGCAGGGTCCCCTACCCTCACGACGCCGGGCCCTTCACGGCGCGGACCGCCGGGACAGACATCGCCCTGCTCCGCGGGGAGATGTTCCGCTTCGTGGGGTCTCTCGCGCTGGGCGAGTTCAGCGACGCCACCGAACTCGACCATGACGGCAGCGCCGTGGGGTACCGCGTCTGGACCCCCGATGGTTCGCTGGCGCACGTAAAGGGCGGCACGGTCCGGCAGGCGGGTCCCCGGAAGCTGTGGGACGTTCTGGAACTTGCCCACACATGGTTCCAGTCCCATGGGAACCCGTCGCGTGATCGCTTCGGCACCACGATCAGCCCGCACCGCCAGTTCCACTGGCTCGACGAGCCCGGGTGCCGCGTGCCGTCGGGCGCCGGGGCGGCGGACTGAGGTGGGTCAGGCCGGGAGGGGGTGGGGGGTTGGGGGGAGGGTGAGGTGGTGGAGGCGGTGGAGGCGTTCGCGGGTGGTGGGGTCGGCGGGGGCGTAGGTGGTGAGGCGGGGGCCCTGCTGGGGGCCGAGCCAGAGGTGGGTGAAGTCGAAGGCGAGCAGGCCGACGTCGGGGTTGAGGTAGCGCTTGACGTGGCTGTCGGGCTGGACGAGGACCTCGTGCCGCTCCCACATCGCGCAGAACTCGGGCGAGCCCTGCTGGAGGCGCCTGAGCAGGGCCTTCCAGGCGGGGTCGGCGAGGTGCTCGGCCATGGAGGCGCGGAACTTCGCGGCCATCAGCCGGATGTTCTCCTCCCGGTCGAGCATCCGCTCGCGCCACTGCGGGTCGGTGAAGGCCAGCCACATCAGGTTGCGGTCCTCGGGCGGCATCGCGTCGAGGTCGGTGACCAGGCGCCCGTAGGTGCGGTTGTAGGCGATGATGTCGTAGCGGCTGTTGAGGACGACCGCGGGCAGCGGTTCGAGCTGGTCGATCATGGCGCGGACGGTCGTCGACATGCCCGGGCAGTCCAGGTCCGGGTGCGGGTCGGCGGCCCCGGCGAGCGTGAACAGGTGGCGCCGCTCGATCCGGTCCAGCATCAGCGCCCGGGCGATCGCGTCGGCGACCTGCCCGGAGACCTGGATCTCCCGGGCCTGCTCCAGCCACGTGTACCAGGTGACCCCCACCGCGGCGAGCTGCGCGACCTCCTCGCGGCGCAGCCCGGGCGTACGGCGCCGGCGGCCCGGGGGCAGCCCGACCTGCTCCGGGGAGATCCGCTCGCGCCGGCTGCGCAGGAAGGACGCGAGTTCGCGCCGCCGGCTCTCGCCCGCCGCGCCGCCGGGAGCCGTACGATCCCGGATGCCGGGCCCGCTGGATGTCATGCCTCCAGCGTGCCGCACTCCCCAGCCCATTGCCAGGTGGTCCGTATACCTGGATAAACGCTGTCTGGTACCCCCCTGAGCAGCGGTCCATGGTGGAACACGTGACCGATCGCATGGAACCCACCCTCGTGTCCCGGGCCCAGGTGCTGCCCCGGGTCACCCACCTCGGCACCGGAAGGGGCAAGGGCACCACCCCCGCCCCGAACCCGACCACCCCGGCCCCGACCACCCCCGGCCCGACCACCCCTGGCCTGAGCACCCTGGGCCTGCTGACCGTCCTGCTCGGCGCCGCCCTGCCGATGGTCGACTTCTTCATCGTCAACGTCGCCCTGCCCACCATCGACCACGACCTGCACGCCGGTTCCGCGGTGCTGGAGATGGTGGTCTCCGGCTACGGCGTCGCGTACGCGGTGCTGCTCGTGCTCGGCGGCCGCCTCGGCGACATGTTCGGCCGCCGCAACCTCTTCCTGTGGGGGCTGGCGCTGTTCGCCCTCACCTCGCTGGCCTGCGGGGTCGCCCCCGACGCGTGGACGCTGGTCGGCGCGCGGGTCGCGCAGGGCGCGGCGTCCGCGCTGCTGCTGCCGCAGGCCCTGGCCACCATCCAGTCCGCGACCTCCGGCAGCAGCCGCGGCAAGGCGCTGAGCTACTACGGCGCGACCGCGGGCATCGCCAGCGTGGTCGGGCAGGTGCTGGGCGGCGTCCTGGTCTCCGCGGACATCGCCGGCAGCGGCTGGCGGTCGATCTTCCTGGTGAACGTGCCGGTCGCCGCGGTCGCGTTCGTCCTGGCGCTGCGTGCGGTGCCGGAGACGAAGTCGCAGCACCCGGCGCGGATCGACCGGGCCGGCACCGGACTGCTGGCCCTGACGCTGGTCGCGCTGCTGCTGCCCCTCACCGAGGGCCGCGCGGCCGGCTGGCCGGTGTGGGCGTGGGTGCTGCTGGCGCTCTCGCCGTTCGCCGCGGCCGCGTTCGTGGCGGTGGAGGTGCGCGGGGAGCGTACCGGCGGCAACCCGCTGCTGCCGCCGTCGCTGGTGCGTATCCACAGCGTGCGCAGCGGACTGCTGCTGATCGTGCCGTTCTGCCTGGGCTTCGGCGGCTTCATGTTCGTGCTGGCGGTGGCGATGCAGGACGGGCTGGAGTTCAGCGCGCTCCAGGCGGGCGCGGCGCTGGCCCCGCTGTGCGCGGCGTTCTTCGCCGCCTCCCTGCTCGGGCCGCGCGCGGTGGCGCGCTGGGGGCGGCTGACGGTGACCGGCGGGTCGCTGATCCAGGCGGCGGGCCTGCTGGTCCTGGCCGGCACGTTCTTCTGGGGCTGGCCGCACCTGGGCGTGTGGGCGCTCGCGCCGGGCATGGCGGTGGCCGGCTTCGGGCAGGGCTTCGTGCTGCCGGTGGTGCTGCGGATCGTGCTGAGCGAGGTGCCCGCGGCCCAGGCGGGCGTCGGCAGCGGTGCGATGGCCACCACCCAGCAGTCCGCCCTGGCGCTGGGCGTCGCCACCCTCGGCACGCTCTTCCTGAGCCTGTCGACGTCGTCGGTCGGCATCCAGGACGCCCTGGTGTGGACCCTCCTCGCCCAGCTCGTGGCCGTGGCGGCAACGGTCGCGCTGAGCCTGCGCCTGCCCCGCAAGGTGGTCTGAGCGGGCCGGAGCGAAACAGCGAGGGGGTGCCGGGGCAGTCGCCCCGGCACCCCCTTCGTGGGCGCTCCCCGGTGAGCCCTGCGGTATGAGACCGTGGCGCAGTTGTGTCAGCCATGACCATGACCGGATGGCTGCGGGTACACGACGCGTGTCGTATACACGACAGGGAGTGCTCATGTGGGAAACGGTCGGCATACCGGAGACGGAGGCGCGGGTCTACGAGGCACTGATCTCGCGCGGCAACTCCACCGCCGACGTGCTGTCGAGCCGGGTCAACGTCACCACGTCCACGACGACGCGCGCGCTGTCCAGCCTGATCGACCGCGGTCTGGTGACGCGCACACCCGGCCGCCCGGCCCGCTACTCGGCGGTGGAGCCGTCGCTGGCCGGCTCGGTGCTGATCGCCAAACGCGAGCACGAACTCCGGCTGCTCCAGCAGCACCTGAACAAGCTGGACGAGGCGTTCCACGCCGAGAAGTCCGCGCGCCGGCTCGACGCCCGGATCGAGGTGGTCACGGGCGCGCCGCAGATCTGGCGCACCTTCGTACGGGTGCAGCGCCGTGCGCAGCGCGAGATCCGGGCGTTCGACAAGCCGCCGTACTTCGTCGCCGCGGGCGAGCACGGCGACGAGGGCCCCAACCTGGAGGAGCGGCGATTCCTGGAGGCGGGCACCATCGGCTACCGCGTGGTCTACGACCAGGAGTCGGTGGCGCTGCCCGGGCGGCTGGAGAACATCTGGGAGGGCATCCGGCGCGGCGAACGTGCCAAGGTCGGCACGTCGCTGCCGGTGAAGCTGGTGATGTGCGACGACGCCCTGGCGATCATGAGCTCCGCCGACGACTACCACAACGGCATCGCCTACCTCATCCACCCGTCCTCGCTGCTGGACATGGCGGCGGCCCTCTTCGAGTCCGTGTGGGCCCGCGCGGTGCCGCTGAACCGGTCGGGGCCGAACGGTGTCCAGGAGACGATGGACCCGCGCGACCGGCAGCTGCTCGGGCTGCTGGCCAGCGGCGCCACCGACGAGGTGATCGCCCGCACCTTCGGGTGGAGCATCCGCACGGTGCAGCGGCACATCCACGACCTGATGCAGCACGCGGGCGCGCGGACCCGCTTCCAGCTCGGCATGGAGGCGGCCCGGCGCAGCTGGCTCTAAGGCCGTCCGGCGGCCAACGGTCAGCGGCTCGCGGTCAGCAGTCAGCGGTCAGCGGCTAGCTGCTCGCGCAGTCGGCGCAGGTCCCGATGATCTCCATGGTGTGGGAGACATCCACGAACCCGTGGGTGGTCGCGATGGACTCCGCCCACTTCTCGACCGCGGGGCCCTCGACCTCGACGGCCCGGCCGCAGCCGCGGCAGACCAGATGGTGGTGGTGGCCGCCGCCGGAGCAGCGGCGGTAGACGGACTCGCCGTCGCCGGTGCGCAGCACGTCCACCTCGCCGGCGTCGGCCAGCGACTGGAGGGTGCGGTAGACCGTGGTCAGGCCCACCGAGTCGCCGCGGTGCTTCAGCAGGTCGTGCAGGTCCTGGGCGCTGCGGAACTCGTCGACCTCGTCGAGGGCCGCCGCGACCGCGGCGCGCTGTCGGGTGGAGCGGCCGCGCACCGGCTGCTTGGTGCTGTCCACGGGTTGCCTCCTTCTCAGGTCGTCCCGAGGCCGCCGTCCCCGGACCCGGGCCCGGCGGCCCATTGTGCCAGCCCCGGCCGGACCGCCACGGCCCGGACAAGTGGAAACCGTTGTCAAGTATTGCGCGCTCGGCGCCGAAGCGGAGGCCCTCGGCGGCCCGCGCGCCGGAACGGATTTGATATGGGCCCCGCACCCGCCGGTAATCTGGGGCGACCGAACCCCCCGTCGCACTGAAGAGAGCACCGTGGCCGCCGACAAGATCGACACCATCGTCAGCCTGAGCAAGCGCCGTGGCTTCGTTTTCCCGAGCAGTGAGATCTACGGCGGTTCCAAGGCCGCCTGGGACTACGGACCGCTGGGCGTCGAGCTCAAGGAGAACATCAAGCGCCAGTGGTGGCGCGCCATGGTGATTTCGCGTGACGACGTGGTGGGACTCGACTCGTCGGTGATCCTCTCCCCCGAGGTCTGGGTCGCCTCCGGCCACGTGGCCACCTTCTCCGACCCGCTCACCGAGTGCACCTCCTGCCACAAGCGCTTCCGCGCCGACCACCTGGAGGAGGCGTACGAGGCGAAGCACGGCAGGCTGCCCGCGAACGGCCTCGCCGACATCAACTGCCCGCACTGCGGCACCAAGGGCGCCTTCACCGAGCCCAAGCAGTTCTCCGGCATGCTCCAGACCCACCTCGGCCCGACGCAGGACGCCGGCTCGGTGGCGTACCTGCGGCCGGAGACCGCGCAGGGCATCTTCGTGAACTTCGCCCAGGTGCAGACCACCGCCCGCCGCAAGCCGCCGTTCGGCATCGCGCAGATGGGCAAGTCGTTCCGCAACGAGATCACGCCCGGCAACTTCATCTTCCGCACCCGCGAGTTCGAGCAGATGGAGATGGAGTTCTTCGTCAAGCCGGGCGAGGACGAGAAGTGGCACGAGTACTGGATGCAGGAGCGCTGGAACTGGTACACCGGCCTCGGCATCCGCGAGGAGAACATCCGGTGGTACGAGCACCCGAAGGAGAAGCTCTCCCACTACTCCAAGCGCACCGCTGACATCGAGTACCGCTTCCAGTTCGGCGGTCAGGAGTTCAGCGAGCTGGAGGGCGTCGCGAACCGCACGGACTACGACCTGTCGGCGCACGCGAAGGCGTCCGGCCAGGACCTGTCGTACTTCGACCAGGAGGCCGGCGAGCGCTGGTACCCGTACGTGATCGAGCCGGCGGCGGGCGTGAACCGCGCCATGCTCGCGTTCATGCTCGACGCGTACAACGAGGACGAGGCGCCCAACGCCAAGGGCGTCATGGAGAAGCGGACCGTCATGCGGCTCGACCCGCGGCTGGCGCCGGTCAAGGTCGCGGTGCTGCCGCTGTCCCGCAACCCGCAGCTGTCCCCGAAGGCCAAGGGCCTGGCGACCGCGCTCCGCAAGAACTGGAACATCGAGTTCGACGACGCGGGCGCGATCGGCCGCCGCTACCGCCGCCAGGACGAGATCGGCACGCCCTTCTGCGTCACCGTGGACTTCGACACCCTCGATGACAACGCCGTCACGGTGCGCGAGCGCGACACGATGAAGCAGGAGCGCGTCTCCCTCGACCAGGTCGAGTCCTACCTCGGCTCCCGCCTGCTGGGCTGCTGACGCGACTCCGACACGACTCTGACGCGAGTCCTCGCGCGGATAAGGGGCGCGGGACCCGGATCGCCGGTTCCCGCGCCCCTTTCGCGTCTGTCTTCGGGCGCCGGCGTGTGCCTACGCCTGGGCGGAGCCGAAGCGGCGGTCGCGCCGGGCGTACTCCAGGCAGGCGCGCCACAGGTCGCGGCGGTCGAAGTCCGGCCACAGGACGTCCTGGAAGACCATCTCCGCGTAAGAGCTCTGCCACAGCAGGTAGTTGGAGGTGCGCTGCTCGCCGCTGGGCCGCAGGAAGAGGTCCACGTCGGGCATGTCGGGGTAGTACAGGTACTTCGCGAAGGTCTTCTCGTTGACCCGCCCCGGGTCCAGCCGGCCGGCGGCCACGTCGCGGGCCAGCGCCTGCGCGGCGTCGGCGATCTCGGCGCGGCCCCCGTAGTTCAGGCAGAAGTAGAGCGTCATCGCGGTGTTGCCGACCGTCTGCTCCTGCGCTACTTGGAGCTCCTGCACCACGGACTTCCACATCTTCGGCATCCGCCCGACCCAGCGGATGCGGATGCCCAGCTCGTCCATCTCGTCGCGGCGGCGCCGGATGACGTCGCGGTTGAAGTTCATCAGGAAGCGCACCTCCTCCGGCGAGCGCTTCCAGTTCTCGGTGGAGAAGGCGTACAGCGACAGGTTCTTGACGCCGATCTCCAGGCAGCCCTTGAGCACGTCGAGGACGACGCCCTCACCGACCTTGTGGCCCTCGGTCCGCGGCAGGCCCCGCTCCGTCGCCCAGCGGCCGTTCCCGTCCATCACCACGGCGACGTGCTTGGGGACCAGCTCGCCCGGGATCTTCGGCGGGCGCTCGCCGGAGGGGTGCGGCTCGGGCGCGCTGTAGGTCTTCCGGTGACGGGTGAGAATCCCGCGTCGTGCCATGGTGGTACGTCTCCCGACAGGTCGTGGCAGGTCGTTCGTCGATCATGCGGTGCGGTGCGGTGCGGCGATCAGGCGGTGCGGTGCGCTGCGGTGCGGCGGGGTACGGCGTGAGCCGCGGCCGCCTCACTTCTCCACGAAGCGCAGCGACCGCAGCCCGCGCTCCAGGTGCCACTGGAGGTAGGCCGCCACCAGCCCGCTGCCCTCGCGGCAGTGGCGCGGCTCACAGGCGTCCGCGGTCTCCCAGTCGCCGCCCAGCAGCGCGCCGAGCAGTTCCAGTGCCTCCCGTGAGGGTACGACGCTTCCGGGCACCCGGCACTCGCCGCAGACGACTCCTCCCGAGCCGACCGAAAAGAACCGGTTCGGCCCGGCCATCCCGCACCGCGCGCAGTCGTCGAAGCTCGGGGCGTAGCCGTTGACCGCGAGCGAGCGCAGCAGGAAGGCGTCCAGCACCAGCCGCGGTTCGTGGGCGCCCGCGGCGAGCGTGCGCAGCGCGCCGACCAGCAGCAGGTACTGCTGCACCGCGGGCTCGCCCTCGTGGTCGGTGAAGCGCTCGGCGGTCTCCAGCATGGCAGTGCCCGCGGTGTAGCGCTCGTAGTCGGTGACGATGGCGCCGCCGTACGGGGCGATGGTCTCGCCCTGCGTGCACAACGGCAGCCCGCGGCCGACGAGTTCGCCGCCCCGGGTGAAGAACTGCACGTCGACGTGGCTGAACGGCTCCAGCCGGGCGCCGAACTTCGACTTGGTGCGGCGCACCCCGCGGGCCACCGCGCGCACCCGGCCGTTCCTGCGGGTCAGCAGGGTGATGATCCGGTCCGCCTCGCCCAGCTTCTGGGTGCGCAGCACGATGCCGTCGTCGCGGAACAGACTCATGCGGACCATTCTCGCCTACCGGGGTCCGGCCCGGGGAAACGGTTCGCCGTGCCGTGCCGCAGCGGGCCGCGCCAGGCCGCCGCCGTATCCGGACCGCGGACCACCGCCGTACGCCCCGTACGCGCACGCCGGCGGTCCGGGCCCGGGCGGGGAGGCCGGTCCGGGAGGCGGCCCCTGGCCGGGGCCGGTCAGGCCGCTGTCGCGGCGGCCCGCAGCAGGCGGTCGATGTCGGAGGTGTTGATCGACAGGCAGCGGCCGATCGCCTCCAGCACGTCGCGCTCGGCCGGCCGGTAGGGGCCGTCGGCGAGCGCGATGTGCGCGCCTTCGAGCAGCACCCGTTCTCGGCCCTGGGGTGCGAGGTGGTCGGTGAGTGGCTCCAGCGCCTCGTGCAGCTCGATCGACAGCCAGCTGCCGCAGCCGTCGACGGCCTCGGCGAAGGAGTCCGGGCCGAGTTCGTCGGAGCGGCGGAAGCGGCCCTCGTCGGCGACGATCGCGGCCAGCAGCCCGAGCAGCTGGTCCTCGGTGCAGTCGCTGAAGCCCGCCGCCCGCACCGCGCCGACCGCGGCCTCCCGGGTCGGCTTCGCGTCGGCGCCGCCCGCGGTGAGCACGGCGAGCGCGATGGTGTGCACCGCGTCCCGCAGCATCGCGGAGAAGCGGGTGGTGGTCGGGAAGGCCAGCACCTCGGAGCCGTACTGGCGGTGGCACGCGGTGCACTCGATCACGCTGCCGGCCGAACCCCGCGCGAACAGGGGGACGTTGAAGACCGTCAGCCTGCGGGTGCCGGTTCTGCGGTGGTACGCGCGGTCGCCGCCGCACTCGGGGCAGTAGAACTCGCCGTCGTCCTCGGTGTGCCAGGATGTGCGCACACTCCAGATAGGCCCCAGTTTCATCGCACCCTCCGGCCGTCCTCGTCCCGGTACGCATCCGCAACGGCGCCAACGTGCGCAGCGGCCACGGTGCCGTCGAGCGTGATGTTAGCCACAGTTGGCTACGCCGTCAGTACCGCGTGCGGGGTCAGTTGCTGTCGGCCGGGGGCTTTTCGGCCCTCCCGGGCAGCCCGCCGCGCCCGTTTTCGGGACCTGCCGCGGCGGATGGCCGGCACCCGGCAGCCCTCCCCCCGGTGCGCGAATCACTCACCGGGGGGAAGGTCCGACCCGCGTTGACGGGCGGCCCGGCGCCGACGGGCCGAACGGGCGGTCCCGTTACCGCCCTGCGCGGTTGACGGCCGAGACGACGGCCTTCAGCGAGGCGCGGGTGGTGTTGGCGTCGATGCCGATGCCCCACATCACCCGGCCGTCGATGGCGCACTCGATGTAGGACGCGGCCTGCGCGGACGCGCCCTCGCTGAGGGTGTGCTCGGAGTAGTCCAGCAGCCGGGCGTCCACGCCGACGCCCGCCAGGGCGTCGAAGAACGCCGAGATCGGGCCGTTGCCGCGGCCGGTGAGGGTGGTCGCCTCGCCGTCCACCTCGGCGCCGACGGTCAGTTCGTCGGCGCCGTCGCTGGAGCTGGAGGTCTGGGCGGAGTGCAGCGTGATCCGGCCCCACGCGTTGTCCGGGGTGGGCAGGTACTCGTCCTGGAAGATCGCCCAGATCTGCGCCGGGGTGACCTCGCCGCCCTCGGTGTCGGTCTTGTTCTGGATGATCTTCGAGAACTCGATCTGCATCCGGCGCGGCAGGTCCAGCTTGTGGTCGTTCTTCAGCACGTAGGCGATACCGCCCTTGCCGGACTGCGAGTTGACCCGGATGACGGCCTCGTAGGAGCGGCCGACGTCCTTGGGGTCGATCGGCAGGTAGGGCACCGCCCACTCGATCTCGTCGACGCTCCTGCCCTGGGCGGCGGCGTCGGCCTCCATCGCCTCGAAGCCCTTCTTGATGGCGTCCTGGTGGGAGCCGGAGAAGGACGTGTAGACCAGGTCGCCCGCGTAGGGGTGGCGCGGGTGGATCTCCATCTGGTTGCAGTACTCGGCAGTGCGGCGGATCTCGTCGATCTGCGAGAAGTCGATCTGCGGGTCGATGCCCTGGCTGAAGAGGTTCATGCCCAGCGTGACCAGGTCCACGTTGCCGGTCCGCTCGCCCTGCCCGAACAGGCAGCCCTCGATGCGGTCCGCGCCGGCCATCAGCGCCAGTTCGGCGGCGGCCACCGCGGTGCCGCGGTCGTTGTGCGGGTGCACCGACAGGCACACGTACTCCCGCCGGGACAGGTTGCGCGACATCCACTCGAAGCGGTCGGCGTGCGTGGACGGGGTGGAACGCTCCACCGTGGCGGGCAGGTTGAGGATGATCTCGCGGCCCTCCTCGGGCTGCCAGACGTCCATCACGCCCTCGCAGACCTCCAGCGCGAAGTCCAGCTCGGTGTCGGTGAAGATCTCCGGGCTGTACTGGTAGCCGAAGACGGTGTCGTCGCCGAGGATCTTGTCGGCGTACTCCACCACCAGGCGGGTGCCGTCCACCGCGATCTGCCGTACCTGGTCGCGGCTGCCGCGGAAGACCACCCGCCGGAAGACCGGCGCGGTCGCGTTGTACAGGTGGACGGTGGCCCGGCGGGCGCCGACCAGCGACTGGACGGTCCGCTCGATCAGCTCCTCGCGGGACTGGGTCAGCACGGAGATCGTCACGTCGTCCGGGATCGCGTCCTGCTCGATGATGGAGCGCACGAAGTCGAAGTCGGTCTGGCCGGAGGCGGGGAAGCCCACCTCGATCTCCTTGTAGCCCATGCGCACCAGCAGGTCGAACATCTCCCGCTTGCGGGCCGGCGACATCGGGTCGATCAGCGCCTGGTTGCCGTCGCGCAGGTCGGTGGACAGCCACCGGGGAGCCTTGGTGACGCGGGCGTCCGGCCAGGTGCGGTCGGGGATGTCGACCTGCTCGTACCGCCCGTACTTGTGGATCGGCATCGACGTGGCGCGCTGGGCGACGGTCGCGGCGGTGATGGGCGTGGGGCGGCCGACACGGTTCCGGCTGGGCTGGCTGTTCATCGGGGTGGCTCTCCTCGGGGCTCCGCTCGGGGCGGCCGACGGCTTGGAAACGCCGAAACTCCGCGGGGAGGGGGTCGGCCTACGACTACAGGCCCTCGCCGCGGCAGCTAAGGAGAAGCAGCCCGAAACGCATGGCATCGACAGTAGCCCACGCGCGGACGGAACACGCACCCGATGCGTACTTCCTCTCACCATGCAAGACGATCGGCCGTCCACCGCGGTCCGGCCGAATCCCCCCTTCCCGTGGTGTGGACGGGAATCGAGTGACAGCACGTGCGGTGACTGTCACAGTTCGTCCATGGGAGTTTTCTGCACGATCGTGCCGCCGCACATCCTGGACCGCCTCGCCAGGTCCGACGACGCCGACCTGTCCGGCCCCGCGCGCCACACGCTGGAGCACGACGCCCGGGAGCGCACCCGGCGCCGGCTCAACGCCGCGCTCGGCCCGGCCGGGGCCGCCCGCACCGCCGCCGCCCCGTCCGCACCCTCCGACCAGCCGAAGCGCACCATCCACGACGCCGGCCACAAGGACGACCTGCCCGGCACCGAGGTCCGCGCCGAGGGCGCCCAGCCGTCCAAGGACGCCAGCGTCAACCGCGCGTACGACGGGCTCGGCGACACCTTCGAGACCTACCTCAAGGCGTACGGCCGGCACTCCATCGACGGCCGCGGACTGCCGCTGACCGCCAGCGTGCACTACCTGAAGGGCTACAACAACGCCTTCTGGAACGGCGAGCAGATGGTCTTCGGCGACGGCGACGGCAAGGTCTTCCTCGACTTCACCATCCCCGTCGACGTGATCGGGCACGAACTGACCCACGGCGTCACCCAGTACACCGCCAACCTCGACTACCAGGGCCAGTCCGGCGCCCTCAACGAATCGGTGTCCGACGTCTTCGGCAGCCTGATCAAGCAGTTCACCCTCGGGCAGACCGCCGACCAGGCCGACTGGCTGATCGGCTCCGGGCTGCTCGCCCCCGGCGTGCACGGCGTCGCCCTGCGCTCCATGAAGGCCCCCGGCACCGCCTACGACGACCCGCGCCTGGGCAAGGACCCGCAGCCGGGCACCATGGCCGGATACGTCTCCGGCTCGGACGACAACGGCGGGGTGCACATCAACTCCGGCATCCCCAACCACGCCTTCTACCTCGTCGCCGCCGCGCTCGGCGGCCACGCCTGGGAGCAGGCCGGGCAGATCTGGTACGACACCCTCACCGGCGGCTCGCTCGCCGCCGACACCGACTTCGCGGCGTTCGCCGCGGCCACCGCCGCGGCGGCGAAGGCGCGCTACGGTGAAGGTGCCCAGTACCAGGCGGTCCGCTCCGCGTGGTCCACCGTCGGCGTCACCGACGCCGGCAGCGGCTCGGGCTCCGGCACCGCCGAACTGCCGCGTCAGCAGCCCGGTGAGCAGACCCAGGAGGCGTGACTTCGTGCGTATCGAGGTGGTCCGCTCCGGAGGGTTCGCCGGCATCCCCCGGCGGGCCGCCCTCGACACCGCCGGCCACCCCGGCGCCCCCCGGCTCGAAGCCCTCGCCCGCGCGGCCCTCGCCGCCCCCCGCGCCCCCAGCCCCCCGGTCCCCGACGGCTTCACCTACGTCCTCACCATCGACGACCGCACCCTCCACTGCGCCGACCCCGCCCTCACCCCCGCCCAACGCGACCTCATCACCACCGTCCTGAACGAGGGCGCGTAACACGGCCGCATGCAGGGCGCCCAAGCAGGGGCGCGAGGAACTGCGCGACCAGCCACCCCGAACCGCAAGGTCCCGGTCACCCGGGGACGGGGCACCCCGGAGGGTCCCGCCCACCCGGAAGTGGGGAACCGCGCGATCAACCACCCCGAACCGCAAGGTCCCGGTCACCCGGGGACGGGGCACCCTGGGGGGTCTCGCCCACCCGGGAGCGGCGCACCGTGAGGAAGACCAACCCCGCTCCCGCCAGCGCGGCCAGCGCACTCGCCAGGAAGATCCGGTCCAACCCCGCGGCGTACGCCGCCCGCACCGTGCCGCGGTGGGAGGTGACCTCCCGCACGCGGGCCGTGAACATCGACCCGAACAACGCGATCCCCAGGCTCATCCCGAGCTGCCGGAAGGTGTTGACGGCGCCGCCGGCCATCCCCGACCGGTGCGCGGGCACCGCGTCGACCGCGGTCGAGACCAGCACGGGCGTGGCCAGCCCGACCCCGGCACCGATGACGGCGAGCCCCGCAAAGAGGGCGGAGGCGTGCGAGCCCGCGGACACGGACTGCCAGAGCACACCCGCCCCGATGCCGATGAGCACCATGCCGACGCCCACCGGCACCGCGGGCGAGAAGCGGTGCGCGTGCCGCCCGGCAGCCGCGGCGACCACGAACGACGCCACCGCCAGCGGCATCAGCGCCAGGCCCCCGCGGATCGGGCTGAGGCCGAGCACGTTCTGGAGCCAGAGGGAGACGTAGACCAGCGCGCCGAAGGAACCCGCCTGGAAGAGCACCGCGCTGCCGAGCAGCCCCGAGAAGGTGGGTCGGCGCAGCAGGGACAGGTCCAGCATGGGGTGCGCGGACCGCAGTTCGACCACCACGAACGCGACCACGGCGACAGCGGCGAGTACGAAGGAGGCGACGGTCAGCGTGTCGGTCCAGCCGTCCTCCCCGCCGCGGATCAGCGCGTACGTCAGCGCGGCCGCGGCCACCGTGAAGGTGAGCGCGCCCGGCAGATCCAGCCGGCCGGTGCCGCGCCGCCCGACCGGCAGCACCCGCAGGGTCAGCGCGATGGCGACCACCGCGATCGGCAGGTTGACCAGGAAGATCGCCTGCCAGCCCAGCCCCTCGGTGAGCAGCCCGCCGAGCACCGGGCCGAGCGCGGCCGCGGCGCCGTTGACCGCGCCCCACACCCCGAACGCGGTGCCGCGGTCGCGGCCCTGGTAGGACGCGGCGACCAGCGCCGCGGAGGTGGCGAACATCGCGGCCCCGCCGACGCCCTGCACCGCCCGCGCGGTGATCAGCGTCGTCGCGTCGGGCGAGAGCGCGGCCGCCAGCGAGGAGAGCGCGAAGACGCCCAACCCGATGACGTACAGCCGCCGGTGCCCGAACAGGTCGGCGAGCGAACCCGCGGCGAGCAGCAGCGCGGCCAGCGCGAGGGCGTACATGTCCATCACCCACTGGAGGGAGGTGAAGGACGCGTGGAGGTCGGACGCCATGCTCGGCAGGGCGACGTTCACGATGGTGACGTCGACCAGCAGGATGAAGGCGCCCAGGCAGATCGCCACAAGTGGCAGCCACTTGCGCATGGGTGGGACTCCGTTCCGGTGTCGCGGGAAGGACCACCCCACCCTCGGGCACACCCGTTCGCGTCTCCAGCCACACCCGTGGTCGCGGCGTATTCCGACAGAACGTAGCCTGTGGTGGTGGAATCCGACGCCGTCTGGGCCCCGCTGGCCGGACTCGACCTGCTCGACCGGCGGCTGCTGCACGCCCTCCAGATCGACGGGCGCGCGTCCTTCAGCCGGATCGCGCAGGTGCTCGGCGTCTCCGACCAGACCGTGGCGCGTCGCTACGGCCGGCTGCGCGGCGACCGTACGATCCGGGTGCTCGGCCTGACCGACCCGTTCCGGACCGGGCTGACGCCCTGGATGGTGCGGGTGCGCTGCACGCCCGACGCGGCCGCCTCGATCGGCGCGGCGCTGGCCCGGCACGCCGGCACCCGCTGGGTCAACCTCATCTCCGGCGGCACCGAGATCAGTTGCGTGACGCACTCGGCCGTGCCCGGCCACGACGACACGCTGCTGCTCCAGAAGCTGCCGCGCACCCCGCAGGTGGTGCACGTGGCCGCGCACGCGCTGCTGCACATCTTCTTCGGGCGTGACCTCAGCCCGGTCAGCCGCAGCAGCGCGCTCACCCCGCAGGAGGCCGCGGCGCTCGCCCCGGACGACGCGCCCGCCGGCCCGCCGCCCGACGCCGCGCCCGTGCCGCTCGCCCCCGGCGACCACCTGCTGCTCGACGCGCTCGCCCGCGACGGCCGCACGCCCGCCGCCGAACTGGCCGCCGCCACCGGGTGGTCGCTCAGCACCGTACGGCGCCGGCTGTCGGAACTGCGCGCCTGCGGCGCTCTCTACTACGACCTCGACCTCGGTGCCGGGCTGCTCCGCTCCGAACTGCGCGCCGGCCTCTGGCTGGAGGTCGAGCCCGCCCGGCTCGCGGAGGTCGGCGCCGCGCTCGCCGGGCACACCGAGGTGGCGTTCGCCGCCGCGACCACCGGGACCACGAACGTCTACGCGTCGATCAGCTGCAAGGACCCCGAGGCGCTCTACCGCTATCTGACGGGGCCCGTCGCCGCGTTGCCCGGCTTGCGCCGGACCGAGACCGCGCCGATCCACCGTCTCCTCAAGGGGGCCGGCCCTTATCCGGCGTGACCTCCCGCGCCGTGACGGTCCCTGTCTCGTCCCCGCCTCAGGCCGGTGGCCGGCTGGTCGCGCACTTCCCCGCGCCCCTGGGTAACTGCGGCTCGCACCGGCTTGCCCCGGAGGAACCCGGGCATATCCAGGGGCGCGGGGAACTGCGCGACAAGCCACAGCGGACCGCAAGGTCCCGTAGCTCGGAGGAGGGGGCACCCCGGGGGGTCAGGGCACCCTTCAGAACCCGAGCTTGCGGAGCTGCTTGGGGTCGCGCTGCCAGTCCTTCGCCACCTTCACGTGGAGGTCGAGGAACACCGCCGTCCCGAGCAGCCCCTCGATCTGGCGCCGGGACTTCGTCCCGACCTCCTTCAGCCGCGCACCCTTGGGCCCGATGATGATCCCCTTCTGGCTGGGCCGCTCGATGTAGAGGTTCGCGTGGATGTCGAGCAGCGGCCGGTCGGCGGGCCGCCCCTCGCGGGGCGTCATCTCCTCGACGACCACGGCGATGGAGTGCGGGAGCTCGTCCCGCACCCCTTCGAGCGCCGCTTCGCGGATCAGCTCGGCCACCATCACCTGCTCGGGCTCGTCGGTGAGGTCGCCCTCGGCGTAGAGCTGCGGGCCCTCCGGGAGGAGCGGGACGAGGAGGTCGGCGAGGAGCCCGACCTGCTGGTCGCCGACGGCGGAGACCGGCACGATCTCCGCCCACTCCAGCCCGAGGTCCCGGCCGAGCTTGTCGACGGCGATGAGCTGGCGGGCGAGCTGGTCTCCGTCCACGAGGTCGGTCTTGGTGACGATCGCGACCTTCGGCGTCTTCCTGATCCCGGCCAGCTCGCGCGCGATGTAGGTGTCGCCGGGCCCGAGTTTCTGGTCGGCGGGCAGGCAGAAACCGATCACGTCGACCTCGGCCCAGGTGGTGCGCACCACGTCGTTGAGCCGCTCGCCGAGCAGCGTGCGCGGCTTGTGCAGCCCCGGGGTGTCGACGAGGACGAGCTGCGCGTCGGGCCGGTGCACGATCCCGCGGACGGTGTGCCGCGTGGTCTGCGGCCGGTTGGAGGTGATCGCCACCTTCTGGCCGACCAGAGCGTTCGTGAGGGTGGACTTGCCGGCGTTGGGGCGGCCGACGAAGCAGGCGAAACCGGACCGGTGCGAGGTGCCTCCGGCGGTACCGGCGGTTCCGGCGGAGGGGGTGCGAGCGCTCATGGCCCCCATTCTCCCCGATACCGCAGAGGTGTACGGACCGCGCCGCCCGGGTCGTACGGGGGTACGACGGACCGTGAGGCGCCCGAAACCCGGCGGCAACACGAAACGCGGCGGAAACACGCCCGCCCACGTCCGGTAACGCGTACGTCGCACGCTCGTGCAAGCCGCGACCGAAGGGACCTCTCCGTGCTGCTCCAGTCCGCCGGCCTGCCCCCTGTCCTCTCCCTCGCCTCCGCCGCCGGCGGCGGCCACCCGGCGATCAGCGCGGGCGACACCGCGTGGCTGCTGGCGGCGACCGCGCTGGTGCTGCTGATGACGCCGGGCCTGGCGCTGTTCTACGGCGGGATGGTCCGCAGCAAGAGCGTGCTCAACATGCTGATGATGAGCTTCGTGTCGATCGCACTGGTCACCCTGGTGTGGCTGGTGGCCGGCTACACCCTGGCGTTCGGCCCGGACGCGGGCGGGCTGGGCCTGATCGGCGGCCTGGACCACCTCGGCATGCGCGGGGTCGGCCCGACCGACGTGACCGGGCACGTGCCCACCCCGCTGTTCGCCGCCTTCGAGCTGTCGTTCGCGATCATCACGGCCGCGCTGATCAGCGGCGCGGTCGCGGACCGGGCCCGGTTCGGCGCGTGGGTGGTGTTCGTGCCGGTGTGGACGCTGGCCGTATACGTCCCCGTCGCGCACTGGGTGTTCGGCACCGGCGGGTGGGTGGTGAGCGAGCTGCACGCGCTGGACTTCGCGGGTGGCACCGTGGTCGAGGTGTGCTCGGGGGCCTCGGGGCTGGCGCTGGCGCTGGTGCTCGGCCCCCGGCTGGGCTTCCGCCGGGACGCGATGCGCCCGCACAACCTGCCGCTGGTGGTGCTGGGCGCCGGGCTGCTGTGGTTCGGCTGGTTCGGCTTCAACGCCGGTTCCGCGCTGGGCGCGAACGGCCTGGCCGCCTCCGCGTTCCTCAACACCCAGGCGGCCGGCTGCGCGGGGCTGCTGGGCTGGCTGGTGGTGGAGCGGCGCCGGGACGGCCACGCCACGACGCTGGGCGCCGCGTCCGGGTCGGTGGCCGGGCTGGTCGCGATCACCCCGGCGTGCGGCAGCGTGGACCTGCTCGGCGCGGCCGTGGTGGGCCTGGCCGCCGGGGTGCTCTGCTCGTACGCGGTGAGCTGGAAGTTCCGCTTCGGCGTGGACGACTCGCTGGACGTGGTGGGGGTGCACCTGATGGGCGGCATCGCCGGCACCCTGCTGATCGGGCTGCTCGCGACCTCGACGATGACCGGCGGCCCGCGCGGCCTGTTCTACGGCGGCGGCCTGGCCCAACTCGGCCGGCAGGCCGCCGCGGTGGCCGCGGTCGGGGCGTACGCGTTCGCGGTGACGTACGGCCTCGGGCGGGCGATCGAGCGGCTGATGGGCTTCCGCGCCAGCGAGGAGCAGGAGCGGACCGGCTTGGACCTGACCGTGCACGCCGAGACCGCCTACGATCACGGCGTACTCACCCACGGCATGGCGGGCGGGGCGCCGACCCCGGCGGGCGCGGGTGGCGGGTTCCTCGGCGCGGCCGCGAAGGACAGGAGCCCACGGGCATGAAGCTGGTCACCGCCGTCATCAAGCCGTACAAGCTGGATGACGTGAAGACGGCGTTGCAGGAGCTGGGTGTGCAGGGCCTGACCGTCACCGAGGCGAGCGGCTACGGGCGGCAGCGCGGGCACACCGAGGTGTACCGGGGCGCGGAGTACCGGGTGGACCTGGTGCCGAAGGCGCGGATCGAGGTGCTGGTGGAGGACGCGGCGGCCGACGAGGTGATCGACACGCTGGTGGCGGCCGCGCGGACCGGGAAGATCGGCGACGGCAAGGTGTGGGCGGTGCCGGTGGAGACCGCGGTACGGGTGCGGACCGGGGAGCGCGGCCCGGACGCCCTGTAGGGCGCGGGGCGCGCTCCCGGCGCGCGGGGTCGACCGGTCAGGCGGTCAGGCGGTCAGGCGGTCAGGGTGCGGCGTACGGCGCCGTCGGGGCCGGCCAGCAGCAGCGGGGTGTCCGGGCCGCCCAGGTCGCGGACGGCCGCGAGGTCGGCGTCGGCCGCGTCCTCGGCGGCGGTCACCACGGCGGCCGCCTCCAGGGACGTCGCGCCGCTGGCCACGGCCATCGCGACGGCGGTCTGCACGGCGGTCAGCCGCAGCGACGGGAGGTCCACGGTGCCGGCGACGTAGGTGCGGCCGGTCTCGTCGCGGACGGCGGCGCCCTCCGGGACGGCGTTGCGGGCCCGGGCGGAGCGGGCGAGCGTGAGGAGCTTGCGGTCCTCGGGGTTCTCGGGGGCGGCGGGCGTCTGCGCGTCGGTCATACGCGTGATCATAGGACGCCCGGCCCGACCCTCACCCTCCGTGCCCGAAGATGCGCACACCGGCACGGGCGCATAGCCTCGTCACGAGAAATGCCCTCGTATGAGGAGATGTGGTGATCCGACGATGCTGCTGCACATGCCCCTCGTCATCGCACTCGCCGCGGCCACGTTCTTCCTGAGCCGCAAGTCCGGCCTCAAGGCGACCCACGCGCTGGTCTGCGGCGCCTTCGGCTTCTACCTCGCCGACACCAGCCTGGCCACCTCGATCCACTCCGCCAGCGCCGGCATGCTCGGCATGATCGGAAACCTCGGCCCCTGACCCGGGCCCGTCCGTCAAGGGCCGCCGCCCACCCACCCGCCAGCCCGAACAACCAGCGGTTGTGGCTCGCCGGTCGTACGGTTGTTTGCCCGGGTGCTGCCGCGCTTGCTTGGATGGCGCCGGTCAACGACGGGTTGTACCGGTGGGAGTACGGGCGAGGCGGGCAGGGCATGGCGGAGGTCGGGGGGCGGGCGCTGGGGCGGCCGTTCGGGTGGCTGTGGGCGGCGTACGCGGTCAGCGCCTACGGCACCGGGTTCGGGTTCGGCGCGTTCCCGCTGCTGGCGATCGTCGTCCTGCACGCCGGGTCCGGCGAGGTGTCGGCGCTGTCGGCCGCCGGGCTCGCGGTGGGGGCCCTGGCGGCGGTGCCGCTCGGCCCGTGGGTGGACTCCCGCCGCAAACGGCCGGTGATGGTCGCGGCGGACCTGGTCCGGTTCGCCGCGATGACCAGCATCCCGGTCGCCTACGCCCTCGGCCGGCTCGGCTTCGTCCAGCTCCTGCTCGTCTCCGTCGTGGCGGCCACCGCGAAGATCGCGTTCCGCTCGGCGAGCGGCGCCTACCTGAAGTCGCTGGTCGGCCCGGAGCAGCTGCTCGTCGCCAACAGCCGCTTCGAGTCCACGACATGGAGCGCCACCGTGCTCGGACCGCCGCTCGGCGGCGCTGCGGTCGGGCTGTTCGGCCCGGTGACGACGGTGACCGCCGACGCGGTCAGCTACCTGCTGTCGGCCCTGGGCGTCTGCGCGATCCGCCGGGACGAGCCGCGCCCGCTGCCCCGTACCGCACCGACCGCGCCCCGGCCCCGGGCCCGCCTCGCCGAACTCCTCGACGGCTGGCACCACCTGCTCACCCACCCCCGGCTGCGGCCGCTCTTCCTCAACACGGTCCTGCTCAGCGCCCTGCTGCTGGCCACCGAACCGCTGCTCGCCGTCCTCATGCTCGGCGAACTCCGCTTCCGCCCCTGGCAGTACGGCCTCGCCTTCGCGCTGCCCTGCGCCGGCGGGCTGCTCGGCGCGCGGCTCTCACAGCGGCTCGTCGCACGCTACGGGCCGCACCGCGTCATGGTCGTCTCGGGCGCGCTGCGCGCGTGCTGGCCGCTGTGGCTGGTGTTCGTGCGCCCGGGCGCGGCCGGCATCGCCCTGGTGGTGGCCGTGCAGTTCGGCCTGGTCGCGAGCATCGGAGTCTTCAACCCGGTGCTTGCCACCTACCGGCTGGAGCAGACCCCGACCGACCGGGTCGCCCGCACCCTGTCCGCGTGGACGGTCAGCACCAACCTCGCCACCGCCGCCCTGACCGCGCTGTGGGGCCTGCTCGCCGCAGCGACCTCCCCCCGCCTGGCGATCGGAGCCGCCGGCCTCCTCATCCTCACCACCCCCCTCCTCCTCCCCCACCACCCCGCAAACCACCCGTCCCCCCACCCCGCCTAGTCTTCCCCGTGTGCCTCGGGCTGGGCTTCGGTGCGGGGCGGGTTTCGGGGTTCCGACGCGCGGGTCGCGCCCGACAGTTCGCTGCTGGTCACCGGCTCCACCAGCACCGTGCCGATCCGGTTCCGCCGCCCCGCCTGCGTCTCCGCGGTCAGCCGCAGCGCGACCGTACCGTCCGGGCCGACCGCCGAGGCGTCCACCGGCAGCGGCACCACCGCGCCCGCGCCCGGGATCGGCACCCGGCCCAGCGCCTTGGCCAGCAGCCCGCCGACCGTCTCCACGTCGTCGTCGTCGAGCGGCACACCGTACAGTTCGCCGAGGTCCCCGATGTCCAGCCGCGCGGTCACCCGGAACCGCTCGCCGCCCAGCGGCTCCACCGGCGGCGTCTCCCGGTCGTACTCGTCGGTGATCTCCCCGACGATCTCCTCCAGGATGTCCTCGATCGTGACGATCCCCGCGGTGCCGCCGTACTCGTCGACGACGACCGCCACGTGGTTGCGCTGCTGCTGCATCTCGCGCAGCAGGTCGCCGGCGTTCTTGGTGTCGGGCACGAAGAACGCCGGGCGGATCACCGTGGAGATCGGGTCGGACTCCGCGTCGCGGTTGATGTGCACCCGCCGCGCCAGGTCCTTCAGATAGACGAAGCCGACCACGTCGTCCTCGCTCTCCCCCGTCACCGGAATCCGGGAGAACCCGCTGCGCAGCGCCAGCGTCATCGCCTGGCGGACCGTCTTGAACCGCTCGATCATCACCAGCTCGGTGCGCGGCACCATCACCTCGCGCACGATCGTGTCACCCAACTCGAAGACCGAGTGCACCATCCGGCGCTCCTCGTCCTCGATCAGCGACTCCGACTCGGCCAGGTCCACCGCCGCCCGCAGCTCCGCCTCACTCGCGAACGGCCCGCGCTTGAAACCCTTCCCCGGCGTCAGCGCGTTGCCCAGCAGGATCAGCAGCCCCGGCACCGGGCCCATCACCCGGGCCAGCGGCAGCAGCACGTACGACGCGGCGGTGGCGGTGTTCATCGGGTGCTGGCGGCCGATGGTGCGCGGCGAGACGCCCACCGCCACGTACGACACCAGCACCATCACGCCGGTCGCGACGCACAGCACCTGCCAGGTGCGGTCGAAGTGGCGGTAGGCGACGACCGTGATGAGCACGGCCGCCGCCGTCTCGCAGGCCACCCGCACCAGCAGCGCCACATTGAGGTAGCGGGTCGGGTCGGAGGCGACCGCGACGAGGTTCGCCGCCCCGCGCCGGCCGGAGCGCAGCGCGTCCTCGGCGCGGAACCGGGAGACCCGGGCGAGCCCGGCCTCGGCACACGCCGCGAGCCAGGCCACGATGACGAGCAGTACGGCGAAGACGACCATGGGGGTGCAGCCGCCGCCTCAGCGGGTGGTGGGCGCCGGCGAGGGGCCCTCGACGCCGCGCTCGGCCCGCCAGCCGTCCAGGATCGCCTTCTGGAGGCCGAACATCTCGGCCTTCTCCTCCGGCTCCTCGTGGTCGTACCCCAGCAGGTGCAGCACGCCGTGCACGGTGAGCAGTTGCAGCTCCTCGTCCATGGAGTGCTTCGTCGGCGCCTCCTCGCCCTGCTTCTTCGCCACCTCCGGGCAGAGCACGATGTCGCCGAGCAGGCCCTGCTCGGGCTCCTCGTCCTCCTTGCCAGGACGCAGCTCGTCCATCGGGAAGGACATGACATCGGTGGGGCCCGGCAGGTTCATCCACTGGAGGTGGAGCTGCTCCATCGCCGCGGCGTCCACCAGGATCACCGACAGCTCGGAGAGCGGGTGGATGCGCATCCGGTACAGGGCGTAACGGGCGGCGTCCAGGACCGCCTCGTCGTCGATGTCCCAGCCGGACTCGTTGTTGACGTCGATCGCCATGGTGGTGGGGTGCTTACTTTCTCTTCGGCCCCGAGCCGCTGCCGCGCCCGCTCCCGGCCTGCCGGTCGCGCGCGGCTCCTTCCTCGGCCTGGGCGGTGTCGTAGCGCTCGTACGCGTCCACGATGCGCCCGACCAGCTTATGGCGGACCACGTCCGTACTGGTGAGCCGGGCGAAGTGCACGTCGTCCACGTCGAACAGGATGTCCTGCACCTGCCGCAGCCCGCTCTTCGTCCCGCCCGGCAGGTCGATCTGCGTGATGTCGCCGGTGATGACGATCTTCGAGTCGAACCCGAGCCGGGTCAGGAACATCTTCATCTGCTCGGCGCTGGTGTTCTGCGCCTCGTCCAGAATGATGAACGCGTCATTCAGGGTGCGACCACGCATGTATGCGAGGGGGGCGACCTCGATGGTGCCCGCCGCCATCAGGCGGGGGATGGAGTCGGGGTCGAGCATGTCGTGCAGGGCGTCGTAGAGGGGGCGCAGGTAGGGGTCGATCTTCTCGTAGAGGGTGCCGGGCAGGAAGCCGAGGCGTTCGCCGGCCTCGACCGCGGGGCGGGTGAGGATGATCCGGTTGACCTGCTTGGACTGGAGGGCCTGCACGGCCTTGGCCATCGCGAGGTAGGTCTTGCCGGTGCCCGCCGGGCCGATGCCGAAGACGATGGTGTGGCGGTCGATGGCGTCGACGTACCGCTTCTGGTTGACCGTCTTGGGGCGGATGGTGCGGCCGCGGCTGGACAGGATGTTCTGCGTGAGGACCTGCGCGGGCGTCTCCGCCTCGCCGTCGGCCGCCTCGCCGTTCGCCCGGAGCATCGCGATGGAGCGCTCCACGGCGTCCTCCGTCATGGGCTGGCCGGTGCGCAGCACCAGCATCATCTCGTCGAACAGCCGCTGGACCAGGGCCACGTCGGCCGCGTCGCCGACGGCGCTGATCTCGTTGCCCCGGACGTGGATGTCGACGGCCGGGAACGCCTGCTCGATCACCCGGAGAAGGGAGTCACCGGAGCCCAGGACGGTCACCATGGGGTGCTTGGCCGGTACGACGAAATGCGCGCGTGCCTGGTGCGGCTGCTGCGGCTGCTGCTGGGTCGGTGTCTGAGTCATGGGCCGGCGCTAGGGCCTGCTCATCCCGCCTTCTGCTGGTCGCTGGGCCCGTGGGGCCTTGGAGTACCAAGCGTACGACGCGGAACGGCGCAGGCAGAGGGGATTACGGCGCGCTGTTGCGGACCGTGCTGCCGGGCGGGCCGGAGGGAGGTCACGCCGGGGGTGCCGGGGCCGGTCCCGCCGGGGGCGCCGGCGCGGGTCCCGCCGGGGCCGGGCGGAAGCCGATCGTGGGGACCGCGCGGCGCAGCGGCCACGGGCGGGTGGCCGCGGGCAGCAGCTCCTCCAGGAAGCCGTAGCGGCACACCGCCTCCCGGTGGTCCGGGGACTGGCCCGCGTACGCCTTGGCCTGCGCCCACCACCCGGCGATCTCGATCCAGCCGGGCGCCGACAGCGACCCGCCGAACTCCTGCACCGACAGCGCCGCGCACAGCGAGGCGAAGGCCAGCCGGTCGGTGAGCGGCCACCCCGCCAGCGTGCCGGTGACGAACCCGGCCACGAAGACGTCGCCCGCGCCGGTCGGGTCCAGCGCCTCCACGGCCAGCGCGGGCACCTCCGCGGTGCGGCCGGCCGCGGAGTCCACGGCGTAGGCGCCCTGCGCACCGAGGGTGACCACGGCGAGCGGCACGTGTTCGGCCAGCCGGCGGGCGGCCTCGCGGGGGCTGTCGGCGCGGGTGTAGCGGACGGCCTCCTCCGCGTTGGGCAGGAAGGCGGCGCAGTGCCGCAGCCCGGCGAGGTCGGCGGGGTCCCAGCGGCCGGTCTCGTCCCAGCCGACGTCGGCGAAGACCTTCGTGCCGGACGCGGCGGCGCCGGCGATCCAGTCGGCGCGCTCCTCCCCCGTCTCCCGGGCGCCGAGTGAGGCGACCGCGGCGCGGGCCGGCGGCGGGCAGGCGGGGACGGCGCCTTCCGGCGGCGGGGCGCGGTGGCCGTGGCTGACCATGGTGCGCTCGCCCTCGTACGCCATCGACACGGTGACGGGGCTGTGCCAGCCGGGCACCCGCCGGGACGGGCCGAGGTCGATGCCCTCGCCCTCGCGGAGGCTCTCCCAGCAGTAGTCGCCGTACATGTCGTCGCCGAACGCGGCGGCCAGGGTCGTCCGCAGGCCGAGGCGGGCCAGGGCGGTGGCCATGTTGGCGATGCCGCCGGGGCTGGAGCCCATGCCGCGGGCCCATGACTCGGTGCCGCGGACCGGGGCCTGGTCCAGGCCGGTGAAGATGATGTCCAGGAAGACGGTGCCCGTCAGGTACACGTCCGTCGCCGGGTCGCCCGGCACCCGTACACCCGCCAGCGGGTCCAGAACGGGTTGATCGTCCATCCCCCCACTGTGCCACGGCGCCCCCTGTCCCCCGGGGTAGCCACGTCCCGCCCGCGCCACCCCGTCCCCCCGGGTTGCCCCCTTACGGTGCCGCGCCGCCCGGACCCCCCGGGGCTGCCCCGTACTGTCGGTCGAGGGACCACCCGCTGGTGGAGGGCTGGTGGCGAGGCACCGCCGGCGTAGACCGGAAAGTCCGGGAACAGCCGGCCGCCCACCCCGTCGTCATGAACGTCGCCCACGCCGCGATGCTCCGCTAAATCCCCGCTAGCCTCGCCGGGTATGAGCCACGCGCACCCCGGCCAAGGCCCCGGCCGCGACGCCTCCGTCATCGTCGCCCGCGACGCCGACGGCCTCGTAGCCCTCCTCGGCGCCCACTTCCCCGACCACGGAGGCAACTACCTCTTCCTCCCCGGCGGCCGCAAAGAACCCGGCGAAACGGACGAGGAATGCGCACGCCGGGAACTGCGCGAGGAAGCCGGCATCACCGCCACGACGTGGCGCCCCCTCGGCTCCTACGCCCTCACCCTCGCCTCGACCGCCCGCATCCATCTCTACGAAGCCCGCGATCTCACCTGCGGCCCCCAGCAACTCACCCCCACCGAGCAGGACTTCAAACTCGCCTGGTGGCCCATGGACGAAGCCCTCGACGCCGCCGCAGAGGGCCGCTTCCTCCTCCCCGCAGGGCCCCTTGCGCTTCTCCTTGCCGAGCGAACCGCGTCCGCGTGAAGAACTCCACCTGAGGGAGCACCTGGTGACGACCACAAGACGGTTCTGGCCGCCGCGCTCGCGCAGCTCCCGCTGCCCGCTGTGATCGAAACTGCTGGTCCGGATCGACGGCGCGGCCTTCAGCCACGAGGTCCTGGACCATCTCCAGGCTCTGCCCACCAGCCGGCACCGGGTGCGCCGGTGACCGGCCACGCGGGCTCGGTCCTGAGACGCCCAGCCAGTTCTGCCGCCGCACGTTGCGGTCCAGTTCGGCGACTGCCGGAATGCCGCGCCCACGTACGGTCAACAGGGCCCGGCGCATGTCGGCAGCGGTACGACGGGCACGCACCCGGCCTTGTTGTTGCCGAGGACACAGTGACCAGGTCGCTCCACGTTGAACTTCAACCGCTGAAGTCCAACGGTACGATCGGGTCATGACGGACTTCGTGCAGGTGTCCACCGTCACCGAGACCCGTGACCAGGCCGTTCAGCTCGCCCAGTCCGTCGTGCGCAAGCGTCTGGCCGCCGGAGCGCAGATCGTCGGCCCTGTGACCTCCGTGTTCTGGCACCTCGGAGAGTTCGGCACGGGCGAGGAGTGGCAACTCCTCCTCAAGACACGTGCCGACAGGTACCCCGGAGCTCGAAGCGCACCTGCTCGAACACCATCCCTGGGACAACCCTGAGGTGTCCGCCGTGGCGATCGTCGCCGGTGCGGAACGGTGCCTGCGCTGGGTGGCCGAGAATACGAGCCCGGCTCACCCGAGTAGTCGGGCATTCAGCCCGCTGCCTTCTCCAGCAGTTCGGAGACGACCGGCACACCTCGATGTTCTGCGAGGCACTTCAGACCACCCGGCTTCCGGCCCGCACCTGACGGTCAGTCATCGCTCCGACAGGGACAGGAAGGAGAAGACCGCACCACCCTCGGGCCCGCGAAACCCGGCACCCCCGCAGCGTCATGCGAAGGCCGGCCCCGACACGGCACGGGGCACATCGGACAGCCAACCCGTCACGCTGCCACCGTCAGCCCTCGGAGGAATCGAGGTCAACGTGGGTCGGGTTCATGCGTCGTTCGCACCGAGGGTTTCGAACGCCTCACGCAGATCGACCGCCTCTGGCAACTGCTTGGCCTCGACGGAATTCACGACTTCCAGCGCCCGCCAGTGATTGGACGGCACCAGCCGACCAGAAAGAATGGCTTTCTGGGCCGCTTCACACGCTTCATCAAGCCGATTTCCCGCCACCAGAACCAGAGCCAGATCAATACTTGCCGACGCCACCCGTCGCGGCCACTTGGCCACATCGCGACCGGCGTCCAACCGGGTGATCACTTCTCGCGCGAACGGCTCGGCCGCCGGGTCGCCGAGCCACGCCAACGTGGTCGCCGTGTACGAGACCGTCTTGCCAGGATCGTACTGGTAGTGATGCTCGGGCAGTTCTGGCGTTGCGAGGGACGATGAAAGGTCCTGGACGCGATCAATGGCCGAGTACGTTTCCTTTGCCTGCCCCATCCGCGCATGCGCCCGTCCCTCTTGGGCGGTTGACTGGATCAGCACCGAGCTTCCGGCCGGAGCGATTCCTTGCGAAATTCTGGACAGCTCCGCAGCGCGAGCGTAGTCGCCGTCCGTCAGAACGCGCCAGGCTTCAGTCTCGTAGCACCATGCGACGATTTCCGGCTGCTCCGCTTGGTGAGCCAGCGCCATGGCCGTTTGCAGGCGCGCCGTTGCGGCGTCTTCCTGCTTGAGATCAATATGAACTGTCGCGCCCAGCAGGGACAGCCAACCCCCGATGGTCAGCAGGCGCCGGTGCTCGGCCAGGGTTTTCTTCGCGTCAAGCAGGTGCAGCACATAGGAAGAGTTCCGCCGCACGCGCCGCAGAATATCCTGCGGCGCGGACTTGGGGTACGCAGCGGCAAGCTGGTCGAAAGACGACTCAAGACGATCAAGGGTTTCTCTTCCCACGTCGCTCGCTTGCACGCGGCGCGCCAACTCCCACGCGTCCGATTCGTCGTCGTGAGTCTCGGTTCCTCGAGATGTCCAGGGCGTGGCCGTAGCGGACACGGTTGAACCGGAGGACAGAACTTCCTCCAGCTCATCGGGAGCAAGCCCCAGAAGGCGCGCCATCTTGGGACGCAGGTGCGGATGCGGGCTGCCTTCTCCCCGCTCCCAGCGCTGCACCGTGGTCCGGTCCACGTCGAGGGCATCGGCGAACCGTTCCTGGGTGTACCCGCGCGCCTTCCGGCGCTCCGCGAACCGCTGCCGCTTGGCTGCCATGACGCACTCCGTCCCGCTCTGTCCGCCCTGCTCAGGGTACCCCGCGCAACCAACACGCCACGCGAACGCAGCTTTTCTGCCGTGGTGCGCCCCTGTTCCCACCCGCGAGTGTTGTCAGCCGGAAGGCTCCCGTCGTCCGAGTGACCGGTCCCGGGGGCGTGACCGATACGAAACCGGTCAGGGAGGTGCAGATCAACATGCGTAAAGCTACTGGGTTAGCGGGCTTGGCCCCGGACGGTTCGCATTGCCTGGCGCCAGCGGCATTGCTGGAGGAAGCGCAGCACGTTGTGGATGGTGCCGCGCTGCTGTCCGTCGCTGAGCAGGTTCGCGCGGCGGCGCGGATGAGGGCCGTGCTGGGTGAGTTGATCCCGGTGGTGGACGGGATGGCGCGGCGGTGCCCGGAGGGGGACAGTGCGCGGGCCGTCGCGCTGCTCAGTGTGGGTGAGGCCCGGCGGCGGATGGACGCGGGGCCGCGTTCGCTCGATGCGGCGCGGTATGCCGAGCGGATGGGGCGTTCGGTGATGGCGATGTGCTGCCTGGTCGGACGGTTGCGGGCCGAGGCGGCGGCCTTGAGTAAAGCGCTGACCGCGGAAAGCGGATTCTCCTCGTAGCTCGGTCGCAGCAGAACCCGAACCCTTCAGACCACATCGGAGAAAAGGAAGAGACGTCCGCATGGAAAACGACGACGACAGCACGATCGGCGACGGCAACGGAAGCGGCAACGGGAATGTGAGGGGCAGGAACGTCCGGGCGGTGGACCGGTTTTCGGCACGGGCGCTGTACGCCAACCGGCTCGCGTACGAACGGGAACGCTCCGGGATGAGCCTGGTGCAACTCGGCGAGAAATGCCGGTACGAGCAGTCGTATCTGCACCGG
>NZ_JBAGKC010000035.1:0-64169 GCF_037034245.1 Streptomyces sp. CA2R106 | reverse complement strand
CGGTCCAGTCCTCGCGGGCGGTGGTCAGGGCGGGGAGGAGGGTGGTCTCGAAGTAGTCGGCCTGGGTGCGGATTTGGGTGGCGAAGCGGGCGAGGTCGGCAGGGGTGAGGCCCTCGAAGTCCCATTCCTCGACGATGGTGAGGCTGGCGGTGGGGACCTGCTGGTGCGGCTGGGTGGAGTAGGGGTGGCAGGCGATCTGGGGGGCGAACATCAGGCTGGTGGACTCGTGGTAGCGGGTGCCGTTGATCTCGATGTCGAGGGTGGCGGGCGGCTGGACCGGGTCATGGGCTGCACAGAACCCATCAGCGGCGCCGACACCGACCTGTGGCTTGGTGACCGCCGAGCCGCTGTCCAGCTGACAGGGTCGGGACACCGTGTGGGCCCGGCACCGGAGACGCCCCGGTGCCGGGCCCGCGCGTGCGCTGTGCCGTGCGGCTGTCGTGCGGCTCAGTGGTGCGCCGGCCGCCCGTCGGCGGTCACGGCGACGCCGTTCACGGTCATCGCCCCGGACCGGCTGACGCTGACCTGCGCGGTCATCGCCGCCGCCAGGTCCAGCCGCTGCCAGCTGCCCCCGCCGCTCTCCTCGTCCATGACGTAGCCCGAGGGGATCTCGGTGGCGGCCAGCACCGTGGTCCGCTGCGCCGCCGTCAGGTTCGGGAACGCGGTGAGCAGCAGGTTCTCCGCGCCGTCCGGCACCGATGGTGCGAGGCCGGTGGCGCCGACCTGCGGGAAGCCGTACGTCATCCGCTGCCGGAAGACGCTCAGCGCGTCGCTCGTGCTGAGGTACGGCTGCTCGTTCGCGACGCACTGCGCGAGGGTGCCACCCGCGCCGACCTCGCGGCACTTCTGCGCCAGCACCGTCTGCACCTCGCTCTGCGCCTGCTCCAGCAGCGACCGGAACCGCGGGTCGGACCAGCGCATCTGGGCGGTGTCCTCGCCCACGATCCGGCCGCCCATGATGTCGGTCGGGTAGTGGAAGGCCAGCACGATCCGGTTGTTGCCGTACTCCGAGGCGCGCGCCAGGATCTGCGGCGCCAACTGCGGCAGCAGCGTGGCCATCACGATGCCCTGCGCGTAGCCGTGGCTGGTGTGGCCGCTCGGGAAGGAGCCGTCGCCGGCCAGCCCCGCGTAACCGCTCGCGCTGTCCCACTGCTTGATCAGGCCGCTGTCGCCGGTGAAGCCCATCCGCACGAACGGCCGCTTGTACTGGTAGGTGTTCTTGGCGGTCTGGTACCAGTCGGCCGACGAGGTCGGCGTGTGCTCGATCCGCCCGCTCAACAGCGCCTGCGTCTTGGGCAGTTCGCCGTCCTTGAGGGCCTGGAGGTACAGCGGCCCGAGTACCTTGCCGAGCCCGTCGGCCATCGTCTTGTACGGGCTGTTCGCGCCGTCCACCAGCGCCTTCTGCACCTGCGGGTCGGCGACCGACTGGTAGGCGTTGTTGATGTCGACGACCGTCCGGTCGTCCAGCGCGGTGAGCTGGTCGTAGGTGGTGCCCTTCGGCAGCACCGCGTTGGCGCCCATGATGCTCGGCGTGTTCTCCGCGTCGGTGAACGACCGCAGCAGCCAGGTGAAGTAGTCACCGCCGTCCGGCGCGGACGGCTGGGTGTCCGAGGCGTAGGAGGTGTTCAGCTGGGTGTCGCTGAACGGTAGCGACGCGTCGGTCTGGGCCAGCGACGGCAGCCCGAAGTAGACGTCGGAGCTGGTGCTGTTGCACTGGTGGACCTCCACCGCCAGCGTGTTGGTGCCCGCCCGCAGGTCGGCCGCCGGGATCGCGAACGCGGACGCCACCGGGTCGCCCGCACCCGCGGTGCCGTCCGGCGTCTCGTACTGGAGGTTCGTGGTGATCTTGCCGTCGTTCCAGCCCGCCACGCGGGCGCCGTTGACGTAGATCGTCGCCGTGTCGTCGTAGACCACGCTGCCGACCAGGCCGGTGATCGAGTCGAGCGTCGCCCGGTCCATGGTGAACGACGTGCGGAAGAAGTACGCCTCCAGGTCGTCGCCGGTCGAGCCGTTCTTGCGCAGGTCCAGCTTGGTGGTGACCGGGAAGCCCGCGCCCAGGTCGGTGCCGTCGTCCTTGGCGCCGAACGGGCCGGCCGCGGTGTGCCACGGCGCGCTGCCGGTGTCGAAGTCCGGCCGCGTCCACGCCGTGCGGTCGGCCGCGCCGCCCGCCGGGTCGACGCCCGGCGCGTCCAGATAGTCCCAGCCCGTCGCGGTGTCCACCGCCTGGTGGCCGAGCGAGACCGCGTCCACCCAGCCGGAGACCGCGCCGGCCGCGGCCGACGGGTCGGCGTAGTCGAGCAGCACCTCGTGGACGTGCTTGCCCGCCAGCGAACCGAGGCCGACCGACACGGTGTTCCAGGTGCCCGGGGTCAGCGACCCGCCCTGCGCCGCGGCGCGCAGCGGGTGCCCGGCGGAGTCGCGCGCCCCGCGCAGCGCGCTCAGCCGCTTGGTGTGGCGGCCGTTCGCGTCGGTGTACACCACGTCGAGCGCGGCGTACGCGGAGGCCGCGTCCGTCGGGCGGATCGCGTAGCTCAGCGTCGAGTCCGCGGCCAGCGGCACGTCCAGACCGGACTGCAGCACCACCGAGGAGGACGCGGCACCAGAGTGCAGCACTCGGCCGGCATACCGCAGGGCGCCGGTGCCGGCGGCCGCGCCGACCGACTCGGCGTCCTCCACGGACGCGCCGAGCGCGCTCGGCGCGGTCCCCGCGGAGGTGCGCAACGTCCAGTCGGCGATCTGGAACTTGGTGTAGTCGCCGGATGAACCCGTGCATTCCTGGGCGCAGTTGGCGGTGACCCGCAGCTGGTAGTAGCGGTAGCCGCCGGTGCCGGCGGCCGGGTAGAAGTTCGTCTGGCCGCGGGCGCCGAAGCTCTGCCCGCTCTCGGTGTCCAGCGTCTTCCACGACGGGTCGTCGGCATCGGTGGCGGCCGAGGCGCTGTTGCTGCCCAGCACCGTCCACGCCCGCGGGTCGCGCGGCGGGGTGTCGTTGCCGGAGGTGATCGAGTAACCGGTCACCGCGGCGGCCGATGTGAGGGTGTAGATGGCGTACACCGGGTGGTCCGCTGTCGGTTGGCCGCTGCCGCTGGCGTACCACTTGGTCGAGCTGTCGTCGTCGGTCAGGCTCTGGACGTGCTCGGTGGTGCTGGTGGCGTTCGGGTAGTTCGACGCCACCGACTGGACGGTGGCGTTGACCTGCGTGGTCTCGCCGCGCAGGTCGGTGGCCGGTCCGGCGGCCGGGAACCCGGCGGGCCGGGCCGCGCCTGCCTCGTAGGAGGTGCCCCAGTAGCCGCCGACGGCCGGCGCGGTGCCGGCCCCCGCGGTGGCGTGGGCGGCCTGGACGCCCAGCGGGAGCACCAGGAGCGAGGCCGCGATCGCCGCGACCCCGCGTCTTCTGCTCGTCTTGTGCACGCGCACGGTTCCCTCTCTCGTCGACTGCGGTCGGCGGCCCGGGCCGGGGCCGCCCGTCGTGGAGTTGGTCACGCTTCCTGCGCCGCGTTCAGCAGGTCGAGCGCGCTGTGCTGGCAGCCGTTGCCGGTCACGGTGTACGCCCCGGCCCAGTGCGGACCGTACTGGTCGAGCGCGTCCCGGTCCTTGGCGTGCAGCGTGGCGGCCTGCGCCTTGAGGTAGGAGCTGTAGGGGTGGTCGGCCAGCTGCTTGTTGAGCAGGCCCAGGCCCCTGGCGTACTCGCCCTTGAACGAGTCGCCGTTGGAGGTGCAGCCGGTGCCGTCCGGCTCGTACGGCTCGTGCAGGGTGCCGCCCGGGTTGAGGTAGCTGGAGGAGGTGGAGGCGTCGGCGAGGGTGCGCGCGCTGTCCAGCACCGCGCTGTCGCCGGTGGCCTTGTACAGCTCGGTGAGGCCGCCGAGGATCACACCCTGGTTGTAGGTCCAGGTGGTGTCGCCGTTGTTGGCGCAGGAGCCGTTCAGGCCGTCGTTGACGGTGTGTCCGGAGTTGATCAGGCCGCTGCCCTGGAACCAGGACCACTCGTCCTTCGCGCGCTGGACGTAGGTGGTGTCGCCGCTGATCCGGTTGTGCAGCGCCGCGTTGAGCTGGAGGTACAGCTCGTTGGTGATCGCGTTCTTGCCGGAGGCGGTGGTCTCCCACTGCACCCCGCCGCCGCAGGTGGAGGTCCAGTAGTCGTGCATGTGGTCGGCGTCGGTGCGGGCGGTGGCCAGGTAGCGGCTGTCCCCGGTGAGGTCGTAGGCGTCCACCCAGGCGAGGCCCCACCAACCGGTGTCGTCCAGGTAGGAGTTGGTGAAGTTGCCGTCCTCGGCGCCGATGAGCTTGTCGTACGTGGTGGAGATCGCGTACTTGTAGCTCGGCATCCCGCTGATCCGGATGTTGTCGATGATCGCGGTGAGCGAGGTGGCCGAGGTCCACCAGCCGGCGAACTTGCCGGTGCTCCGGTCGTAGTCCATCATCAGCGCGGTCGCGGCCGCTGTGCTCTGGCTGGCCGCGTTCCAGTCCACCCGCGCCCACTGGGTGCAGACCGTCACCGAGGCGCCGTTGGTGCGCGCGCAGGCGCGCAGCGCGCCGACGCCCGCGTTGTTCCAGTCGTCGACGTTGTACATCTGGCTGCGCCAACCGGTCCAGCCTGACGGGGTCTTGGTGTCGCCGAGTTTGCTGCCGTTGGTCCAGCTGACCCCGCCGTCGAAGGAGCGGTCCAGCCACACCTCGTCGCCGGCGGCGCCGCCGTCGATGGAGGCCCAGCCCATGACATCGTTGTCGGATAGATGGAGCGCAATCGTCCGGCCGTTGCTGGACGCCGTCACGGGGATGCGGTCGCTGGTCGCGTGCGAGGGGTCGCGGGCGTCGCAGTACTTGTTGCAGATCGACGAGTTGGCCGCGTGCGCGGGTGTCGAGGTGACGGCCGGCGCCAGGCAGGCGAGCAGGCCGGCGAGCACGGCTGCCCGGCGCAGCCGGGCCGGACGTGGGGCGGAATCGGTCGAGGGGGGCACGTCTTGTCTCCCGGTCACAGGGGGGCGGACGAAGAGCGGGTGAACCGTAGGCAGGTAAGCGGGCGCGGTTTCGCCTGTCAAGGGCGCCGGCGGGATCGGGGGGCGCGGAGGCTGGGTCATACCGGGCAGTGCGCGGAGCCGTTCGTGCGGGTCGGACCTGGTGGGGCGTGGCGCTCCACGGCGTAGGCGGGTCGGGCGGGCGCGGTGCTGCCTGGGTGGTGGCCACGTCGGCGGCGCCGGAGGGAGCCCGAGCGGCTATGTCGGCCGCCGGCGCCGAGGTCCGGGACAGTGTTTCGCGCGGTCACCGGAGAGGGCGATGAGATCCGCGCGTTGGTGTCCGGGCCGGGCGCGGGTGTCGCGAGTCCCGCCGAACCGGCTGTCCGCGCCGGTGCGGCGGCGGGTGATGGGCAAGCCGCTGCCGCCGCGCGAGGTGGACGAGAGGCTGGTGCCGTCGGCGTGGCGCAAGGCGGTGTACGCGAACGCAGAGTTGTCGCGGGTCGGGGGACCGGGGCGCGTACGTGGTGTGCGTGCTGGAACGGAGCTGCACCCGACCCTGAACAACCGCAGCGTGTTCGCCTCCCCCTCGTACCGGTGGTCCGACCCGCGCCCGGCTCCTGGACGGTGCGGCGTGGGACGCGGTGTGCGAGGCCGTGCTGAGCCTGGGCACGCCCCGTCGACGAGTACCTGGCGGGGCTGGTGCGGGCCCCTGGACGCAAATGGGAGCGGCCGGCCGAGCGCCTGGGGCAGGCGGGCAAGGACGTGAAGGTGTCCGCTCGACGTCCTGCTGGACGGCCGGGTGAAGCCGAACGAGAAGCTCGGGGCGCTCGGCGAGCCGAAGTCGCCGGCCTGGCCGCGCGTGCGGGTCGAGAAGATGCTCGAAATCGACCTGCCGGACCTGCTGTTCGAGGTCCACTCCTGGACCGGATTCCTCGGAGCCTTCGTCCGCCTCGGGGACGGCACCACCCCCATGCGGGACCTGACCACTTCGGCGGTCGCGCTGCTGGTCTCCGAGGCGCGCAACGTCGGCATGACCCCGGTTGCCGACCCCGGCCAGGAGCCCCTGACCTGTTCCCGGCGTCAGGAGAGCTTTGCCTCGGGGGCGAAGGCGGGCAGCTTCTCCAGACTGCTTCGCACGGCCTCGGCGCCGTACTCGAACATCTGCCGCTCGTAGTCGTCCACCGCGCCGAGCAGGTCTCGGCGGCCTTCTTCGGCCTGGATCAGGCAGCGGCGCAGCAGGTCGGCGTCGCGCAGGGCGGTGTTGGCGCCGTTGCCGCCGGTCGGGGAGGTGGCGTGGATCGCGTCGCCCAGCAGCGTGACCGGGCCGGGCGTCCAGCGCTGACCGGGCTTGACCACCCGAATGGACAGGAGCGTGCTGTTGTCCGGGTCGGCCTGCTCGATCAGCGCGCGCAGCTGCGGGTGCCAGCCTTCCATCCTGGACAGCACGGCGTCCTGCGCGGTCAGGTCTTCCAGTGAGCCCTTCGGGGGCAGGATCATGGCCCAGCGTACGTAGTCGCCGATGTCGGGCAGTGTGACGTCGGGAGCCAGCTGCTCGGCGGCCTGCTTGGGCGGGGTGCGGAAGCGCATCGCGCCCAGCAGCAGGCTGACGCCGTTGCCCGTGATCTTCGCGCCGTAGGCCTTGGACAGGGCGGCGAACTCGTCGGTCAGCGGGGTGCGGCCGATGACGAACCGGACGCCGGTGTCATGCGGGACGGTCTGGGGTGAGAGCACCCCGCGGACCGCGGAGGTGATGCCGTCCGCGCCGACGAGCAGGTCGGCGGTGGCTGGGCCGCGGCGGGCGAACCGGGCTTGGA
Source organism: Streptomyces sp. CA2R106 (assembly GCF_037034245.1). NCBI lineage: Bacteria > Bacillati > Actinomycetota > Actinomycetes > Kitasatosporales > Streptomycetaceae > Streptomyces > Streptomyces sp. CA2R106. The sequence goes on along the minus strand of NZ_JBAGKC010000035.1, from coordinate 57,403 downwards.
CCGTGCCGTCGGCCAGCGCGTCGTAGCCGGTCAGCGCGGAGTCGGTGTGCACGGTCAGGCCGGTCAGCAGCAGGTGCCGCAGCACCTGCCGGTCGACCACGATGCCGCTGCGGCCCCCTCCGAGCCTGCCGACCTCGTTCAGCTGCGGGTCCAGGACCAGCTGCTCGACGGCGGCATCCATGACGACCTCGTCCAGCAGTCGGTGCCAGCGCGTCGGCAGGCAGTCGCGCACCGCCTGGAAACCGTCCGGGTCCAGCACCAGCCGGTACCCCTGGAACCGTGCCACGATCCCCGGATCGCGCTCGAACACCTCGGCCTCGATCCCGGCACCGCGCAGGCCCTGCGCGAGAGCCAGACCTCCCAGACCGGCTCCGACGACGGCAACGCGCATCGCACACCTCCAGCAGACGGGACGAACTTAGTTCGTCTTGACGATCTAAGTTCTACAAAACGAACTTAGATCGTGTCAAGCTAGAGTGGTCGGTATGCCCGCCGATCCGCACCGAAGCCGTGCAGCGCGCCACGCCCGCCCCGCCGCGGAGGTCTCCGCGCCGGCACCGCGCAAGAAGCCGATCACCGTCGAACGGATTACCGACGCCGCCCTGGAAGTCGTCTCCACCGAGGGGTACGAGGCGCTGACCGTTCGCCGGATCGCCACCGTGCTCGGGACCGGCCCGTCATCGCTGTACGCGCACATCGTCACCAAGGACGACATCGACGATCTACTGATCGGCAGGCTCTACGCCGATGTCGTGCTCCCCGAACCGGACCCGGCCGCCTGGCGCGAGCAACTGCTCGGGGTGTACACGCAGATCCGCGACCTGTACCTGAAATACCCCGGAGTCCCGCGCGCCGCGCTGGCCATGGTGCCGACCCACCTGGAAACACTGCGTGTCGGCGAAGGAATCCTGGCGATCCTGCTCGCGGGCGGCATCGAACCGAGGACGGCCGGATGGGCCCGCGACGCGATGTCCCTCTACGTCAGCGCCTACGCACTGGAGCAGTCGCTGGTCCGGCACCGACGCCGACACCAGGACCAGGAATGGGCGCTTGGCCATCAGGAGTTGCTGGACCGCTTCACCGCACTCCCCGCCGAGGAGTACCCGCTCACCCGGCGCCATGCCGCCCAGCTGATCTCCGGAACCGGACACGCCCGCTTCGAGTTCGCCCTCGGCCTGCTCATGAACAATCTGCGGCCCACTTCCGATTGACCTGCGGAGTGCGCTGGCCGAGTGGCGCGAGACTAGCCGCTGATTCGACCCGCTCGCGACACCAAGATCAGGCCTGGGTCCGGCTCGTCCCTGACGTCGAGCGAGTCCGCGCGTCGGGCCGGGTGGGCCTTGCTGCCGCTCTGCTCGACGAGAGGCCGAGCGCGCCGCCGAGGCCGGACACCTGGCTTTGGCCGGGCCCGGTAACGCTCCCGGCCGTGGACGAACTCCGCGCCCACGTCGGCGCTTCGCCTGATGGCCTGTGAGAAGAGTGCGTCCCAGCTTTTGGTGCCCCTGCCCGGTCGGCGGGAGGGTGCTTCACGTTCGCGGTAGATGCGCTGGCGGATGATCGTCGCCATCGTCTCGGCTTCGCGTTCGTCGGCGGTCGAATAGCTCGTACGCCCCGACATGCGGATGGCCAGGGTGGGGTAGCAACTGCCAGAGGGTCATCTCCGCGTTGTCGTTGACCTCCTGGCCCTCATCGCCCCTGCGAGGGGCAGTAGCAGCCCTTCGTCCGAGGAAGGGCCAGTCGGTTCGACCGGTGCAACAGAGCTGAGCAGTCACGTTGCGGAAGGCGGCTCACACGTGAGAGGCGGGCTCCACTCCCGGCAGATGCCTGCTGTCAGACGGCTGCGAATGCTTGTCTGATCAGCGGTTCGGCCTTCTCCAGGTCAGTTGCCGACGCTATCCGGACTTCCAGATCGCCGGTCCCGAGGTGCCCGATGTTGCGCATGTCTCGGGTGAAGTTCTCCTCCAGCACGACGGTGCGCGGGTCGACCCTGAGGTAGACCAGGATCGCCTCGTGCTTCGGGCGGAAGATCACCGAGGCGATGTTCACCAGCCGCCGGTAGGCGATGTAGTGCCGGAGCGGAGCCACTTCGACCTCGCCCCACCGCGTGAGGGTGTCGTCCACCTCCGCATACAAGTCCCGCAGACACTCAGGGACCAGGCTGCTCAGCAACGGCACGGGAGCTGACGGCGCGATGACGTCCCGTGTGCTCCTGTGTCGGGTCCGTTGCGATGAAGCGGGCTTCGCCGACCCGGGCGAGGAGTCCACGAGCAGCAGGCTCAGCAGGTCATCCTCGAATACGCGGTAGCGCACCAGATCGATCAGTTCGGGCAGCCGCCGCACCGCCACGCGGTCGTGGTGGGAGAAACTGGCGGCGATGCAGACCATGCGAGGGCGGCGCCAGTCGATGGTCTGGGCGGCCTCGGCCCCGAGCACCTTCCGGACGAGCGCCTCGACCTCGTGATGTGCGGACTCCAGCCAGGCCAGGTAGGAGACGGCCTGTGACAGGACTCCGTTGTCGGAGCCCTTCTTGTACTCGATCACGACCGGGCTGCCGTTCTCGTCCAGCCCAAGGGTGTCGATGCGTCCGCGGTGCCACGGTCCCGTCGGGTACTCCGAGGCCAGGAACCGAATGCCGAGCATCGCCTCCAGGCCGGCCTCGACCCGCCTCTGCAACTCCCGCTCCAGCGCCACCGTCGAACCGGGCACCTTGGCGTCCCGCCCGTCGGTGTCCCGCCGAAACAGCATCAGCTCGGCCATCGTCCCCCCCTCTTTCCGGCAAGTGAGCTAATCCTCGACGGGTCCGACGTATTCCGCGCCCGCCGGGCCGAAACAGCCGTTTCACCCGCCCCAAGCGCTGGCGCACCGTTCTGCTTCGCCTACGAGAGGCTGCGGGCGCCGCGAGCGCCAGAGCGGCGCCCGTTCTGTGAGCCCGGTGTGAGCCCGGAGGCGCCGCCTCCCCCGATCGGCCGAGCGCGCGGCGCGAGCCGCTCAGCGGGTGAAGGTGCGCCGGTAGGCGGTGGGAGTGGTGTTCAGGGTGCGCCGGAAGTGCAGACGCAGGTTCGCCGCCGTGCCGAGGCCGCAGTCCCGGGCCACCTGGTCCACCGAGTGGTCCGTCGTCTCCAGCAGTTCGCGTGCCCTGCCCAGGCGGGCGCTGAGCAGCCACTGAAGTGGCGTGGTCCCCGTCTCCGCGGCGAACCGGCGCATGAAGGTGCGTGGTGAGACGCCCCCGTGCCGGGCGAGCGCGCGGAGCGTGAGCGGCTCGTCGAGGTGGCGCAGGGCCCAGCCCCGGGTCTCGGAGAGCGAGGTGTCGCCGGCCACGGTGAGGGGAGCCGGGATGTACTGGGCCTGCCCGCCGTCGCGGTGCGGCGCCGCCACCAGTCCGCGGGCGATCCGGTTGGCCACGACCGCCCCCAGGTCGCGGCGTACGAGGTGCAGGCACAGATCGATGCCGCAGCACACTCCGGCCGACGTGAGGACATCGCCCTGGTCGACGTAGAGCACGTCGCGGTCGACCGTGACGGACGGGAAGTTCCGCTCGAGTTCGCCGGTGTGCATCCAGTGGGTCGTGGCATGCAGCCCGTCCAGGACGCCCGCCTCGGCCAGCGCGAAGGCGCCCGTGCAGATCGACACCACCCGCCGGCCCCGGTCCCGCGCCTGGGCCAGCGCGTCGAGCACCTCCTCCGGCGGCCTGGCCGGCGTTGCGCTCCCCGGCTCGTATCCCGGCACGATCACGGTGTCGGCGGCGCGTACGTGGTCCAGGCCCCCTTCGGTCTCGAGGGAGAAGCCCGCGGTGGTCGCCACCTTGGAGCCGAGCCCGCACACGGTCACCTCGTAGGGGGTCTCCGGGCGGGCGGTGAAGATCTGCGCCGGGATCGCCAGGTCGAGCGGGGTGACCCCGTCCAACGCCAGGACAGCGACTCGGTGGGTGGTCGTGGCAGCCATGGCAATATTCTATTGACAGCAGGCAATATTGCCACTCACCTGGTCAGGGGCGCGCCTGCCAGCCTGGTGGACATGACCGGATCGATTCGCAGCCAGGTGGCCCCCGAGGCGGCCGCCGACCTGATCGCGCTGCCCGACACACCGCTCGCCGGCGCTGTCCTGCGGCTGATCAAGCCGGTGGAATCGCCCTCGGTGTTCAACCACAGCGTGCGCACCTACCTGTTCGCCCGGCTCGTTGCCGCGCGTCTCGAACTGACCGCCGGCCAGGACTACGACGACGACCTGCTGTTCGCGGCGTCCACGATGCACGACCTCGGCGTGGCGCCGGACGGCCCGCACACCCAGCGGTTCGAGGTCGAGGGGGCCGACCGGGCCGCCGCGTTCCTCCTCGACCACGGGCGGTCCGAGGCGGACGCCGACGAGGTCTGGCAGGCCATCGCCCTGCACACCTCGTCGGGCATCGCGGACCGCCGCGGCACGCTGTGCCTGCTCGTACGCGAAGGCGTCGCGCTCGACTTCGGCGGCCCGATGGGCGACACCTACGCCGACGTCCTCAGCGACGAGCAGGCCGACCTCGTCCACACCGCCTACCCGCGACTGGAGATGATCCGCTCACTCACCGACGCGATCGTCGCGCAGGCCGCCAAGAACCCGAAGAACGGCCCGCGTTACGCGATACCCGGTGAGTTCCTGCGCGAACGCGAGACCTTCGGCCGGACCCGGATGGAGCGCGCCTGCGACTCCTCCCGATGGGGCAACTGACCCGCCCTGCCCGGCCGGGCGCAAAGCAAGACCGACCCGGAAGTCGGCCCGGACACCAGAGAAACGGACACACCGCAATGCCCATCCACCCCGTAGAGGTTCCCGACAACTCGCCGGTCTTCGGAGGGACCACCAGCGCCTTCGCGCGCTTCGGCCACGCCCCCGCGGTCCGTTCGCACGGGCACCTGTTCATCTCCGGCCAGATCGGCCGCCGCCCCGACGGCGTCCCCGGGGAGAGCGCCGAGGAGCAGACCGAGCTCGCCATCCGGCGCCTTGAGGAGATTCTCCGGCTGGAGAACCTCGACCTCGGCGACCTGGTGGACGTGACCAGCTACCACGTCGACATCCGCGAGAACATGTCCGGCTTCCTCGCGGCCAAGCAGCGCCTTGTCAAGGCTCCCTACCCCGCCTGGACGATCATCGGGGTCAGCGGCCTCGCCAGCCCGGAACTCCTCGTCGAGATCCAGGCGACCGCCGCCTATCCGGACGGCGCGGCCCGGTAGAGCGCGGCTCAGGGCCCCGGAGCCCCGGCTCCGGGGCCGGCGCCCCCGCCTCGCGAAAGCGCGGGCTGGACGAAGCGGCCGCCGGCCACCCGGGTGGCAGCCTGCTTGAGCCTGCTGAGCAGCGGCACCGCCTCGACGTGGATCACCCCGGGGAGACCGCCCAGCTGCTCGGTGACATAGCTGAAGAGCTCGACGCTGTCGCGGCAGGTCACCGCGGCCACGACGTTCGCGGAGCCGGTGACCGCGGCGACCCAACTGGTCTGCCGATGCGCGGAGAGCGCCTCGCAGACCGGGACGATGCGGTCCGGCGAGACGCGGAGGAGCAGTGTGGCGGAAACCCGGTAGCCGAACGCTTCCAGCATCACGTCCACGTCCACGGTGACCGCACCGCTGTCCAGGAGCGCCTGGAGGCGACCTCTGACCCGGGACAGCGGCCAGTCGAGGGCACGGGACAGTGCGGACGCGGTGGCTCTGCCGTCCCGGCGCAGTTCCTCCAGAAGCGGGCGGTCTTCGGGGAGCACCGGACCGTATGTCTCCTCCCGTCGGTGCGGATCGCGCCCGTCCAGGAGATGCCGTTCCGCGTCCTGGCCCAGCGGCTCCTCGAAACCGGACCACTCGGCAGGGCCGCCGGAGTACGAGTGCAGCACCAGGTGAGTGGTGAACGAGAGCACTTCCGCGGTGTGCGAGATCCGGGGCAGCACTCCCGTGCCGCAGGCCGCGTCGGCGGGCAGGGTCGTGGTGCACATCAGCTCCGCGCCGCCGGAGTACAGCGCGACCCAGGAGACATCCTCGCGCGCGGCAAGCACATCGCCCAGGTGGGCAGCGGCAGCCGGACGGCACTGCAGCCGCAGCAGCCAGAGCCCACGCCTGGCGGAGGCGGCTGCCTCACTGACCAGGACGCGGAGCACACCTGCCTCGCGCATGGCGCGGTAGCGGCGGGTCGCCGTCTGCTCTGAGACCCCCACCACCTCCGCGATCCGCCGCATCGGGGCCCGCCCGTCGAGCATCAGGCACTGGAGGATCTGTTGATCCACGACGTCCATGAGCGCAGTTTAGTTCGACCAAGCGGATTTTATGGAAGTAGCTGTCAAGTAACGGCCGACTCCTGGAGCTTCCGGGGACGCGCGACGAACACTCGACTCATGAGCGTTTTGAACCACCAGATCGTCTGGTCCCGCGATGCCGGGACCTCGGCCCGCTTCCTGGCCGACATGCTGGGCTTCGAGCCCCCGGTGAAACTGGGCCACTTCGTGATGGTGCAGGTCAGCCCTGACATCACCTTCGACTTCATGACCACCGACCGCGACATCACGGCCCAGCACTACGCCTTCCTGGTCAGCGAGGAGGAGTTCGACGTGATCATCGGCCGGGTACGGGGGCGCGCCCTGGAGCACTGGGCGGACCCCGCGCATCGGGACGCGGGCACCATCAACCGCCTCGATGACGGCCGCGGCGTCTACTTCAACGACCCCAGCGGTCATGAGCTGGAGATCATCACCCGCCCCTACGGCAGTGGCGGGCTCGATGCCGAGCACGTCAACCCGCTGCTCGCCGAGGAACTCGCGGCGAGCGGGAGGCTTCCGGACCTCCCCTGACCGAGCCGTTGACCGGCAGCCCCGGACCGCCCCCTCTCCGAAAGGGAACCACCATGCCGGAATTCACCGAGCTGGACCTCCACACCACGCTCGCCGACCAGCTTGACGAAGGGGGCGGACCGGTCATCCTCGTCAACCTCCTGCGCGTCGCCCCCGAGGACGTCGACCAGTTGCTGCTGGCTTGGTCGACCGACGCGGCTGCCCTGAGGAGACAACCGGGCTTCATCTCCACCCAGCTGTACCGCGGTATCGCCGGCAGCAGTGCGTTCCTCAACCACGCCGTCTGGGAGTCGACGGACCACTACCGGGCGGCCCGACTCGACGACAGCGCTCGCGCAGCCGCTCGCGGGCTCTATCCGGCCAGCCTCGTCGCCACCCCGCATCTGTTCCGCAAGCAGGCGGTGCCGGGAATCTGCGTGGCATGACGCGTGGTGGCGGGGCAAGGCGCCTGGCCTGTCAGGCGACTTGGAAGGACCGCTTGGACAGGCCGAACCGGTAGCCCTCGACCGTCATCCGGACGGGGGTCTCGGGGTCGGTCGCGGCTCCGAGGGTGACGAACATCGGCGTGTAGTGCTCGACGGTGGGGTGCGCGAAGTGCACCGCCGGGGCCAGGCCGCGGTAGCCGGCCAGGGTGTCCACGTCGCCGCGGGCGAGGGCGTCGGCCGCCCAGGCGTCGAAGTCGGCGGACCAGGACGGCACGACGTTGTGCACGAACTGCTCCCGGGTGAGGAAGGGGACCCCGTGCGTCATGTAGCCCGACCCGACCACGAGCACGCCTTCCTCCCGTAGCCCCCGCATCCGGCGGCCGATGTCCATCAGCCGGGCGGGGTCGTGGGTGGGGAGGGACATCTGGAGGACCGGCACGTCGCCGTAGGGGTACATGGTCTTCAACGGGACCCACGCGCCGTGGTCCAGGCCGCGGCGGGCCTGCTGGTGGACCGGTTCGGTGTCCGGCAGCGAGGCCCTGACGCGGGCAGCCAGCGCGCCGGCGTCCGGTGTCGCGTAGGTCATCCGGAAGTAGCGCTGGGCGAAGCCTCCGAAGTCGTAGACCAGCGGCGTGTTCGGGCCCGTCGCCGACAGGCTGAGCGGCGCGGACTCCCAGTGCGCGCTGACGATCAGGATCGCGGTCGGCTTGGGCAGCGCCTGCGCCCAGCCGAACAGTTCGCTCATCCATGGCGCGTCCTCGAACAGCGCCGGAGAGCCATGGCTGAGGTAGAGCGCGGGCATCGGGCCGTCGGCCGGCGTCCAGGGGCGCTGACCGCGGCTGGCGGGAGCCTGCTCGGTCATGAAGCGGTCGTAGGCGGCCGCGGGGTCGGCAGCAGCATTCATACGTGCCCTCGCTGGGTACTTGGGGGAGACGGACGTGGGCGCCCGGCCGGCGGGTCGGCGTCGTTCACGGAGCCGTGGGGCGCAGGACGAAGTCGTAGGTGAGGGTGCGGTACGGCCGGTCGAGGCCGCGTGCGCGGTAATCGTCGTGGCGGGTGGTCGCCTTGACCGCGTCGGCGGGGACGTCGCCTTCGATGGTCCCGGCGACCAGGGGGTCGCCGTCGAAGTAGATCTGGGTGGTCAGCGGCAGGCATCCGTCGGCGGAGACGATGGCGTGGATGTGCAGCGGTCGCAGGCCCTGGAGCCGCAACGCCCGGGTCAGCGCGGCGAGCGGGCTGTCCGTGGCCAGGCCGAAGGTCTCGGTGCCGGGCATCACCGTGCGGAACTCGTAGCGGCCCTCCGCGTCGGCGATGATCCGGGCGCGGAGGTTGTCGACGGGGACGCCGGTGGCGTCGTTGGGGATGTTCAGCGGCGCGAAGTCGCTGCTGTCCATGCCGGAGTAGACGTTGTCGGCGTCGATCTGCCAGATCTCGAGGGCCGCTGCGGGCAGCGGGGCGCCGGTGGTGGTGCGTACGGTCCCGGAGACGACGAGGGGTTCGCCGGGTTCGTCGGGGCGCATGGGCAGTACGGCCGGGCTGTGCAGGACGGGAGCGCCGGGGCGGTGGGCGGGGCCTTCCATCTCCCAGTGGCTCGCGCCGTCCTTCTCGGGGTGGGCGTAGGTCGCGCCCACGGTTCCTTTGAGGACGGTCTTGTAGAAGAAGATGCTCGCGGACGGCAGTTCGCCGGCGTCGGCGACCTGCTGGAGCCACTCGATGGTGGCGAGCAACTCCTCGAGGGTGACCTGGTGTTTGAGGATGACGTCGTCGACGGCGCGGCGCAGGTCGGCGAACACGACCTGTAGCCGGCTTTGGGACTCGCTCACGTGCGGTGCTCCCTTCAGGATCGGTCAGCGACGGATACCGGCGATGAGCTCTTCCCAGTTCCGGTGGGCGATGCGCTCGCGGTCGGCCTGGGCGATCGGCGCGGTTTCCAGGAAGCGCCGCGCGGACCCGGCGCGCTCCCGGTTGAACGGGTAGTCGGAGGCGTACATGATCCGTTCGACGCCGACCGTCTCCAGGCTCCACCGCAGGTACCTGTGGCTGGAGATGCCGCCGGGGGTGATGAAGATGTTCGAGCGGAAGTACTCGGCGATCGGGCGCCGCAGCTCGGTGAGCTTGTCCATGGCCGCGATGCGGTCGAGGTAGAACAGCACGACCTCGCCCCAGTGCCCGAGGACGAGTTGCAGCCCGGGGAACCGGTCGAAGACGCCGGCGATGATCATCCGGAGGACGGTCAGCCCGGCGTCGTAGTGCCACCCGAACGCGCCGGTGGCCAGCATGTCGTCCACCGGTGCGCCGAAACCGCGGTAGTAGGCCCCGGTGACCGCCGGGAACGGGACGCTGGGGTGCAGATAGACGGGTACGCGCAGATCCTCGGCGGCCTCGTAGATGTCCCAGAACTCGGGCGCGTCCAGCGCCCGGCCCCGGGAGTTCGCGTTGACCAGCGTGCCGTTGAGCCCCAACTCGGTGACCGCGCGCCGCAGTTCGGTGGCTGCGGCGCGCGGGGCGGAGGTGGCGAGCGCCGCGAACCCCTGGAAGCGCCCGGGGTGGCGGCGTACGGCGGCGGCGATCGCGTCGTTCGTGGGCGCCTGGAGGGCGACCGCCTCGGCCGGGTCGAGGTCCTGCAGCCCCGGCGTCGTGAGGGACAGCACCGACACGTCGATCCCGGCGTCGTCCATCGCGGCGACGCGCTCGCTGCCGAGGTCCAGCAGCGCCGGCGTGATGTCGCTGGCGACCGCCCACTTCATCATCGGTGCGGCGAGCCGGGGGTCGTGCCGCTGCCACGCCTCGACCACGTCGGCGGTGACGAAGTGCTCCTCAAGACCGTAGAGCCGCACCGGGGTTCAGCTCCGCACGGACGTGAGTGCGCGGGCCCAGGACTCGAGCTGGTCGAACAGGACGGCGGCGGCGTCGTCGTGTACCGGGGAGGGCTTGAACGCCGAGAAGTTCTCGAAGTCGGTGAACAGCGAGAACGACAACTGCTGGCGCACGTGGGCCAGTTGGAGTTCGCTCGCGATCGCCCGCAGGTGCTCGATCGCCCGCGTTCCGCCGAGCGAGCCGTAGGAGACGAAGGCAGCGGCCTTGTTGTTCCATTCGGCGTAGAGGTAGTCGATGGCGTTCTTCAGCACCCCCGAGGTGGAGTGGTTGTACTCCGGGGTGACGAAGATGTAGCCGTCGAACTCCCTGATCTTGGCGGACCAGGCCTTCGTGTGGTCGCTGGTGTACGCGCCCCGGCTCGCGGGCACGGCCTCGTCCAGGTGCGGCAGCGGGTAGTCGAGCAGGTCGATCAGTTCGTAGTCGGCGTCGGCGCGCTCCTTGGCCTTGGTCAGCACCCAGTTCGCCACCGCTTCGCCGTTGCGGCCGGGGCGGGTGCTGCCGAGGATGACGGCGATCTTGAGGTTGGTCATGGGATGTCCCTACGAAGGTGAGGCGGGCCGGGCGGTCCGAGCGCGGCACGCTTGAATGTTCAAGTCACACGCTAGTCCGGTTCACGTGAAGATTCAAGTCAGCCTCTCCGGTGGCGCCAGTAGACTGCGCGCATGTCTGTCCCAGGGGCGTCCGAGGCGTCCGAGCCGCGCTGGCTCACCGGCGACCAGCTGGCGGCGTGGCGCGGGTTCGTGAAGCTCCTCCAGCGGCTGCCGGCGGCGCTGGAGTCGCAGCTCCAGCAGGACGCCAGGCTCAGCTTCATCGAGTACCACGTGCTGGCGCACCTGTCCGACCAGCCCGAGCGCCGTATGAGGATGAGCGAGCTCGCGGTCATGGCCAACACGGAACTGTCCCGCCTGTCCCACATGGTCGGCCGGCTCGAGAACCGCGGGTTCGTGCGCCGCGAGCCCGATCCGCGCAACGGGCGCTACACCCAGGCGATCCTGACCGACGCCGGCCACGCCTACCTGGCGGAGGCGGCGCCCGGACACGTGGCCCGCGTGCTGGACCTGTTCGTCGACGTCCTGGACCCGGACGAACTGTCGACGCTGCACCGGATCTCCGACAAGGTGCTCGCCCGCATCGAGAGCGCGGGCTGAAACGACGGCGTACGGACGTACGCGCGCCGGCCCCCGTACCGAATCGTGATCGCGCGTCCGCGCCGCCGGCCCTTGACAGATGATTGGCCTAGACCAAATATGGGCGCAGTCGCGCGCGATCGGGTCGACTCCCCTCGCTCCGTTGGCCGTTGAGGCCCGACGAAACCGCCTGGACGTCCCTCGGCGTCCGGGCCCCGTGCTGTTCCGCTGGTGTGTCCTGGCTCTACTTCCTGTGGTGGGAGCGTTGATGAGACGAACTGGACCTGTTCGCGCGTTGCTGGCCGCCGCGGCGGCTGCCGCCGTGTCCGCCGGACTGGTGGTGACGGGAGGAGGCACCGCCCAGGCCGCCGCCCCGGCCCCCCGAACGACCCTGCCGGCCCACGTGGTCGCGCCGTACTACGAGACGTACTCCGGTGGCAGCCCGGCTGCCCTCGCGGCCGCGTCCCACAACGCGTACCTGACGCTGGCGTTCCTCCAGACGCCCGAGGCCGGTTCCTGCACGGCGACCTGGAACGGCGACCCCACGACACCGGTGTCCAGGTCCGTCTACGGCAAGGACATCTCGGCCCTCCAGGCGCGCGGCGGCGACGCCATCCCGTCGTTCGGCGGTTACGCGGCGGACAGCACCGGCACCGACATCGCCGACAGCTGCACCGACGTCAAGTCGATCGCGGCGGTCTACGAGAGCCTGGTCACCACGTACGGCGTGAGCCGGATCGACCTCGACGTCGAAGTCGACGCCCTGTCCGACACCGCGGGCATCGACCGCCGCAACAAGGCGATCGCCCTGGTCGACAGCTGGGCCCGACGCACCCACCGCAGCGTCCAGTTCTCCTACACGCTGCCGACGACGACGACCGGCCTCGGCGCCACCGGTCTGGCCGTGCTCCAGAACGCCGTCAAGAACCACGCCCGGGTGGACGTCGTCAACATCATGGCGTTCGACTACTACGACGGCGCGGCGCACGAGATGGCGACCGACGCCGAGACCGCGGCGGCCGGCCTGCACGACCAACTCGCCGCGCTCTACCCGGCGGAGCCGTCGTCCCGGCTGTGGAGCCGGATCGGCGTCACCCTGATGCCCGGGATCGACGACTTCGGCGCCGCGGAGACGTTCACCACGGCGGACGCGGCCACGGTCGAGCACTGGGCCGCCGCCAAGCGGATCAACACCCTCTCCTTCTGGGCCCTCCAGAGGGACAACGGCACCTGCCCCGGCACGGCGGGCGCGGGCGCGTGCTCCGGAGTGGCGCAGACCGACTGGTACTTCAGCCACACCTTCGAGCGGTTCGCCCCCGCCGACCACGGCTGGACGCAAGGCCGTTCCTCCTTCGCGGGCCTCCCCGCCACCCCGCGCACACCGCAGCACGCCACCCGTATGTGACCGGGTCCGGGCTCCGGCCGCGCGCCGACCGCCGCCGCCGGAGCCCGGCCACCCCTGCGACCGGTTCAGGCGGCCGGGCGGCAGCGGGCGATGACGGAGCCGACGTGGCGGAAGTCCTGGCTGCTGTCGATGTCGGGTGCGGCGCCGTCCTGGAAGAGGACGACGATGTCGGAGCCGCCGAACTGGAAGTAGCCGAACTCCTCGCCTTTGGTGACGCGGGTGCCCTCGACGGTGGTGAGGTTCACGGAGGCGACATGGGCCATGCCCACCGCGACGACGGCGACGAGGCCCAGGTTCCCGTGCTCCGACTCCGCGGTGTCGAGGACGAGCACGCCCCTGGTCTGGGAGAACTCGTAGCCGCTCTTCGCGCTGTCCTTGGAGGCGAGCTGCCCGTCCTCCAGGTCGACCTGCATGAAGACCTTGCCGCTGACCACGAAGGACTCCTTGACCAGGCCGGAGACGGGCACGTGGTAGCGGTGGTAGGCCGAGGGCGGCAGCATGTAGTGGGTGAAGGAGCCGCCCGCGAACGCGTCGGCGTACCGGCTGCCTTCGATCAGCTGCCGGATGTTCCCGTAGTGGTGCGTGCCCTTGACCGTGGTGCGGGGGATGTTCGACGCCTCGTCGATGCCGTAGGAGTGCTGGAACTGGCAGTCGGCCGGTGAGGTCACGACGAGGTTGTCCGCGGGGTCGCGGATGGGCCGCAGCCCGGGGTTGAGCTCGCGGGCGAAGAACTGGTTGAACGTCAGCCATCCGCTGGGCATGTTCGGCCTGCCGCCGGCCAACGACTCCTCGACGTGGTACTCCGGGGCGTCCCGGAGGAACGACTCCAGGACCTCCTGGCTGAAGGACTCAGGGGTGTCCAGGAAGCCGCCCCACTGGCGGGCGAAGGCGGTGAGCCAGTCGCGGAAGGGCTCGCTGTTCTCGGCGATGGCGGCGCCGCCCCCGTCCGCTTCCTGGTTCTTTTCCTGGTCCGCCTTCTCGTCGACTTTCTGGTCGACCAGCCAGAAGAAGTGCGCCAGTCGGTCGCTGACCTCCTGGGCGTAGCGCTCGTGCGGAGCCGACTTCCGCCACGCCGCAGCGTCGGACTGGCGGGGCACCCAGCGGATGAAGCCCCGGAGGTAGTCGTAGTACTCCGGCAGGGACCGCGGCCAGTCCAGCGCGTCGCGCAGGTCGGGGTCCAGGTCCGCCTGGGCGCGTTCCCCTGCCCGGCGCAGCGATTTCACGAGCAGGTCGCCGAGAGCGGGGTCGCGGTCGAGGGTGGCTTGCAGCTCCTGGACGATCTGGTCGGGCCCGTTCATACCGGTCCATACCTTTCTTCGTGGGACGTCCGTCGGCGTCCGAGGTCCCGCACGGGCCGGCCGTCCCCGTGTCCCGGAATGTCGGTGGACCGGGCGGCGGGGCCCGTGTCCCCGGTGGTCGGGTACCCGGTCGTTCTTACGCCAAAGCTGGCAAAGTCATGGAAGCGTCGCCGCCGGTCCGGGGTGGCGTCCCCGGCGCGAAGGGTCGAAATGCCATGTTTGCGTAGTCGTTCGTGTGCCCGGCACAGTGAAGGAGGCGCAGGATGGAAGACGGCGAGCCGGAGCGTACCGGGTCCACCCGCCAGGGGGCCGAGGGAGCCGGGGCCGGAGCGGGCGGGACGGCGGGCGGGCCGGCCCCCGAGAAGCCGTCGGACCTGCCCAGCGGCTCGTCGCGCGCGATCCTCCGGCGCACGCTGCGGGAGTACAAGGCCGACAACCTGGCCGACTGGGCGGCGGCGCTCACGTACTACGCGATCCTGGCGGTCTTTCCCGCGCTCCTGGCCCTCGTCTCGATCGTGGGGCTGCTGAGCAAGTCGGCCGCCAAGTCGCTGACCGACAACATCACCAGCGTGGCGCCCGGCGCTGTCCGCCCCACCCTGACCGGCATCGTCAGCCAGGTGCAGGCCAGCGGCAACAAGGCCCTGATCCCGCTGATCGCCGGCGTCGTGGTCGCCCTGTGGTCGGCGTCGGGATACGTGGCGGCCTTCATGCGGGCGGGGAACGCCGTCTACGACATCGGTGAGGGGCGCCCCGCGTGGAAGACCCTGCCCGTCCGGTTCGCGATCACCGTCTTCCTCGTCATCGTCCTGGCCGCGATCTCGGTGGGCATCGTGTTCACCGGCAGCCTGGCCCGTAAGACGGGCAGCATCCTGGGCCTGGGCGACACGGCGGTGACGGTGTGGAACTACGCCAAGTGGCCGGTCATGGTGATCCTCTTCGCGCTGGTGGTCGCGGTGCTGCACTGGGCCGCACCGAACGTCCGGCGCCCCTTCGCCTGGGTCACCCGCGGCAGCCTGCTCAGTATCGTCATCTGGATCGTCGCCTCGGTCCTGTTCGCGCTCTACGTCGCGAACTTCGGCAGCTACAACAAGACCTACGGCACCTTCGCCGGGATCATCGTCTTCCTCATCTGGCTGTGGATCTCCAACATCGCCCTGCTCCTGGGCCTGGAGTACAGCGCGGAGTCCGAACGCGCCCGGGCCCACGAAGCCGGCCACCCGCCCGGCGAGGAGCCCTACGTCGAGCCGCGCGACCGCCGCAAGCTCTGAGGCGCCGCCGCCGGGTGTGCGGGGTGCGGGCACCGTCTTACGGTGAGTGATTCCGGAGAGCGTATACGCGAACCAAGTTTCGTGTATGGTCTTGCAGGGATCTCTGTGATCGCCGTCTGATGCCGTATGCACAGGCCCATGGACGTTCGGGCGCCCCGCTCCGGGCGGCCGTGGGTGCTCTTCTTGACCAGCGAAGACCGTAGAGGACGCGGGCCCATGGCAGGAACAGGGCGCGATCTGCGTGAGGGCGCGCGGTTCGCCGAACCCGGTGGCGACTTCGGCGCCGCGCCGTATGAGACGGGGCAGCTTCAGCGGTGCGCCCTGCGGCTGTACGCCGAGGACGCGCTCGCCCGCCGTCTCGGCGTGCCGGTGGGGATGCCGGGGGGCTTGTCGGCGGGCGCCGAATGGCGGGCGGCAGCGTGGCCGCCCCAGGTCCCGACTCTTCCTATTGTGTGAGGTATTGACCATGACGCAGATAGAGACCAGTACGCCGCGCGAGGCCCTCGACCTGCTGATGGCCGGCAACCAGCGGTTCGTCGACGGCGCCCCGGAGCACCCCAACCAGGACGCCGCCCGGCGCGCGGAGACCGAGGCGTCGCAGCACCCCTTCGCCGTGCTCTTCGGCTGCTCCGACTCCCGGCTGGCCGCGGAGATCATCTTCGACCGGGGCGTTGGCGACCTGTTCGTGGTGCGCAACGCCGGCCACGTCGTCGGCCCCGAGGTGCTCGGCAGTATCGAGTACGGCGTGGACCTGCTGGGCTGCCCGCTGGTCGTGGTGCTCGGGCACGAGTCGTGCGGCGCGGTGGGCGCGGCCTGCTCCGTGCTCGACAACGGCGCGGCCCCGGGCGGCTACGTCCGCGACCTCGTCGAGCGGGTGGCCCCCAGCGTGCTGGCGGCCAGGGCCGCCGGGCGGGTGCGGCCCGACGAGATCCTTGCCGAGCACGTCCGCATGACCACGGACCTGCTGATCGACCGGTCCCGCGTGCTCGCGGAGAACGTCGCGGCCGGGCGCACGGCCGTGGTCGGCCTGCGCTACCGCCTCGCCGACGGCACGGCGCACCTCGTCGCGTCCCACGGCCTCGACGTCCAGGTCCCCGCCGCGTCCTGACGCGCCCCGGGCCGCGCGTCCCGCTGCATCCCTGGCTCCAGCCAGGCGACGCCTGCGGTGCGGGCGCCTCAGGGGATCTGTTCGTGGAGCGCGGTGACCTGGTCGGGGTCGCGGGTGTAGTTCCAGGTCTGGAGGTCGCTGACGGCGCCGGTGGCAGCGGCGGTCCAGGGCGGGGCGGGAACTGGACTGCTGTTCTGCCACGGTGGAATCCGCTCATTGCATGGCGCCGGGGCGATCATGGTTCAGGTGTCTCGGGCTTTTCGGTCTGAGCGACCAGCGTCCGGAGTGCGCGTGCTGCGGCGGTGGCGTGGGTTTCGGGCATGGCGAGGAAGATCTTCCACAGCAGGTCCGAGTCGGCGATCGGGATGTGGACGAGTTCGGACGCGGTACGGCCGGAGGACTCCGGGAGCAGTGCGACGCCGAGGCCGTTGCGTACGTAGGTGGCGCCGTCCTCGACGTCGGTGATCTCGATGGCTACCTGCCGGTCGAGTCCGACCGTCTTGAACGCCTCGTCGGCGACGGCGCGGTTGCCGTAGCCGGCGGGGAAGTCGACGAACGCCTCGCGGGCGAGGTCGCGGATCGAGACGCTTGTGCGCTGCGCGAGCCGATGACTCCGGGGTGCGGCGAGCAAGAGCCTTGTCGAGGCGACCAGTTCCAACCGCAGGCCCCGCGGCGGGGGGCCGATCAGGGAGACGAAGGCGGCATCGAGGTGCCCCTGATCGAGTGCCTGGACCAGACCGGGCGACCCGTCGGCGGACGTGGCCAGTCTGATTTCGACGCCGGGGTGGCGGCGGTGGAAGGTCCCGAGGAGCCGCGGTAGGTCCAGACCGGCCAGTGAACTCATCGTGCCCAGACGCAGAGTGCCGCCGATCGTGCCGGTGGCGGTGCCGACAGCGTCGCGGGCTGTCCGGGCCGCGACGAGTGCCGCGCGGGCCGGCTCGAGGAACGCGCGGCCGGCTTCGGTGAGCCGCACCCGGCGGGAGGTCCGCTCCAACAGCGTCGCGCCCAACTCACGCTCCAGTGAGGCGATGGTCGCCGAGACCGCGGACTGGACCACATGCACCCGCGCGGCGGCGCGGGTGAACGAACCCTCCTCGGCCACGGCGACGAAGCATTCCAGTTGCCTGAGTTCCATGCAGTCAGCATGACAGATCAATCTCGACGAGAGATCGATGCTAGCGGAATCATTCGTTCGCGCTGATGGAGGTCAGCTGTCACCGTAGAGGCATCCCTCCCTACAACCGCGGAGTCCCGTCGTGCCTTCACGCGCGCCCAGCAGCGCCACCCCCTCAGCCACCACCCCAGTCACCGCCCCGAACCGTTCCGCCGGTACCCGTATCGGATCGGCATCCCACGGAGCGAGCTTCTGGCTGGTGGCCGCGGCGTTCATGATCGCGATGGCGTTCAACGCCGTACCGTCTCCGCTGTACCCCCTGTACCAGCAACGCGACGGATTCGCGACGCTGATGGTCACCGTGGTCTTCGCGGTGTTCGCCTTCGGCGTGGCCACCAGCCTGATCATGGCCGGGCACGTCTCGGACTGGATCGGACGCAAGCGCATTCTGCTGCCGGCGCTGGGGCTCGAACTGGTCACCGACATACTGTTCCTGGCCAGCCCATCGCTTTCCGTGCTGATCGTGGCCCGGCTCCTCGGCGGCGTGGGCATCGGCATGATCACCGCGACCGCGACCGCCCATCTCCACGACCTCCACCGTGCGCACCGGCCACACGCCGGACCGGATCGGTTCGAGATCGTCTCCACCGGCGCCAACCTCGGCGGTCTCGCCGTCGGGCCCCTGGTCGCCGGTGCGTTGGCGCAGTACGTCGACCACCCGCTGCGGGTTCCCTACCTCGTCTTCGGCGTCCTTCTCCTGCTCGCGATCCTCGCGGTCGCGGTCGCCCCCGAGACCGTCGAGCTGCTGACCTCCCGGCCGGCCTACCGTCCTCAGCGGGTCAGCGCCGACCACGGCGACCGCCCCGCCTACATCGCGGCTGCCGCCGCCGGGTTCGCCGCATTCGCGATCAACGGCGTCTACACCGCGCTGTCGGCGGGGTTCCTCCTCGGCGTACTGCACAAGCCCGGTCACCTGCTCGCCGGTGCGGCCGCCTGCGTCCTGATGGCCGCCGCCGTGATCGCCCAGACCGCGGCCAACCCGCTCAGCGCGAGCGTGCGTCGAGGACTGGGCCTGGGGCTCGGCGTGGCCGGGCTGGTGCTGCTCGCGGTCGGCGTCCAGTCCGCCGACCTGACGATCTTCCTCGTCGCCGGAATCGTCGCCGGCGCAGGATCGGGCATCTTGACCAAGAGCGTCATCGGCGCCGTCGCGGCAATGGCCGAGCCCGGCAAACGCGGCGAAGCCATCTCGGGGCTCTTCCTGTTCTGCTACGCGGGCATGAGCCTGCCCGCCGTCGGCGTCGGCATCCTGAGCCATTACCTCGCGCTCACCACCGCGGTCTACATCTTCAGCGTCGTCCTGGTCGCGGTGCTCGCGGGTGCCGCGCTGCTGTCCTTCCGGTCCTCGCGCAGTTGACAGCGCCGTCGGCCCCGGAGCTCCATCAGAACGGCAAGGCCGTCAGGGGGCGGGGTGGAGTCTGGCGAGCCAGTGGAGGAGGAGGGCGGTCTCGGTGGGGTGGAGCGCGGCGGGGGGCTGCTGCTTGAGCTGGGCCGCCAGGGCGAGAGCGGCCCGGGACGGGTCGTCGGCGGCGGGGAAGGAGCGGGGCGCCGCGGACTCGTCGAGGCAGGAGGCGAAGACGGCGTCGCGGACCCGGGTGGACAGCAGCGGGTCGGCGAAGCGCTCGGGCTGGGAAAGGATGCTGAGGGCGACCCCGACGTTGGCCGACAGGATGGCCTGCGCGGCCTCCTCGGTGGGGATCTTCACCGCGCCCACCGCCGCGCACCGCTCGAGGGTCTGCTTGAGCAACTCGAAGATGCGGTTCGCGGGTTCGGGCACCTCGGGCAGGACCGGCGAGAACATCAGCCGGTACAGCGCCCGGTTGGTCAGCGCGAAGTCGGTGTGGTCGTTCCAGCCCGCGCGCAGGTCGGCGACCGGGTCGTCGGTCGCCTCGAGCGCCTGCTTGCGGCTGATGTAGCGCTCGAAGCCGTGCGTCACGAGGGCCATGAGCAGGCCGTTCTTGTCGCCGAAGAGGCGGTACAGGATGGGCTGGGTGACCCCGACCGCCTCGCAGACCGCGCGGGTGGAGACGTCGTTGCCGGGCGAGGCGTTCAGCAGTGCCTCGGCCGCCTCGAGCATCCGGGCCCGCAGGTCGCCGGTCTTCGGCTCGCCCGTCCGCGGGGGGCCGGCCTTCGCCGCCTTCGCGGTCCTCGCGGTGGTGTCGGGTGTCATGGCGGTTCTCCGTCTCCTTTCCGTCGCGGTCCGGGGTGGGGCCCGGGTGCGGGTGCGCGCCGCCCGGGGCGGAAGGGCCAGCGTAATGGCCCGACGGGTGCCCTTCCGCCCCGCGGTGGCGCTACTTGCGGTCGGCGGGAGCGCCGGCGCCGTCCCCGGCTTCGGCGCCGTCCCCGTCTTCGTTTCCGTTGATCATCGCCGAGGTCAGGACGGTGCCGCCGATGCCCCAGCCCCCGTCGGGGACCTCCTCCACCAGCACCATCGTGTTCTGGCGGGCGCGGTCGCCGTAGATCTCGCTGTACAGGTCGGTGACGCGGTCGACGATCAGCTGCTTCTGGGCCGGCTCGAGGGTGCCGGCGGGAACCTTGAAGTTGGCGAAGGGCATGGCGTACTCCGTGTTTTCGTTGATCTCAGGTTGGCGAGATCAACGATAACACAGCTTGTGATCGTTGATTCGGTTATCGCGTTATCGGTGAAAACTCTGGTGTTCGGATCAGTCGGTACGGCCGCCGGCGTCGCGGTCCGCCTCGGGTGTGTCGAGGGCCGCCGCGACGCGGTCGAGCAGCGGCAGCGCCCGGGCCAGCGTGCGCCGCTCCTCGCGGTCGAGGCTCCCGGCGAGGGCCTGCGCGAGCGCACCGACCCGCTGGTGCCGGTCGGCTTCGAGCGCGCGGGTGCCCGCGGCGGTGAGGGTGAGAACCTTCTTCCGGGCGTCGGCCGGGTGCGGGCCGCCGCTCACATAGCCCGCCTCGGCCAGTTCCTTGACGGTGGCGGCCATGGTCTGGTGGCGCACCCCGCGGCGGGTCGCGAGGTCGGCGGTGGTCATCGGCCCCTGCCGGTCGAGCAGGCCCAGGACGGTCGCCGGGATCGGCGCGAGCCGGTCGACCGCCCGAGTGGCGCGGACCAGCGCGCCGACGGTGCTCCGCAGGGTGGCCGCGAGCTGCTCCGCGGCGGGGTCGGGTGCCGGGTCGGGTGCCGGGTCGGGCGTGCGGTCGGCCGGTCGGTCCGCCGGGGAGCCGGCTGCGGGGCCTCGGGAATAGCGGGGCATGGAGCAACGCTAGCATCAATGTAGGCGACCCTGTACAGTTTCCCCTGTACGTATATGCGAGAGGACCCCCTGATGCAGCTGACCAAGCACACCCATGCCTGCGTGACCCTGGCCAAGGACGGGGCGCGGCTCGTCCTCGACCCCGGCGCGTTCAGCCCCGAGGCGGCGCAGGAGGTCGCGGCCGCCGACGCCGTCCTGATCACCCACGACCACTTCGACCACTTCGACGAGGAGCTGATCGGCAAGGCCCTGGAGTCCCGGCCCGAGCTGCGGGTCTACGGTCCCGCGTCGGTGGTGGACCGGTGGTCGGCCCGCGCCGGCCAGGTCACGGCCGTCGCGGCGGGCGACGTGCTCGAAGTCGCGGGTTTCGACGTCCGCGTCTTCGGCGAACTGCACGCCGTCGTCCACCGCGACATCCCGCGCGTTGCCAACGTCGGCTACCTGGTGGACGAGGACATCTACCACCCCGGCGACGCGTACCACGTCCCGGACGCCCCGGTCGGCACCCTGCTGCTGCCCACCAGCGGGCCGTGGACCAGCCTGGCCGAATCGGTGGACTACGTCAGGGAGGTCGCCCCGCGGCGCCTGATCCAGATCCACGAGATCATGCTCAGCGAGGTCGGCCAGCAGTCGACCGCCCGGTTCATCAACCCGGAGGGGCTCACCCAGGTCGCCCTGGAGATCGTGCCGGTGGGCGACTCGGTCACGATCTGACGCCCGGCGCCCCGCGCCTCAGCGGTTCCTGGCCGTCTCGGCGCTCCTGGCCGTCTCAGCGGTTCCTGGCGTAGAGCCGCAGCGTGAGCGGGGCGCAGACGAGCACCAGCACGGCGGTGGCGGCGAGCGACCAGGTGACCGGCCCGGCGGCGGAGCCGGTGCCGTTCATCAGGTCGCGGGCCGCGTCGGCCAGGTGGCTGAGCGGGTTGACCCGCACGAACGCGCGCAGCCAACCCGGCATGCCCGTGGGCCGGACGAAGATGTTGCTGGCGAACGACAGCGGCATCAGCGCCGCGTTGGCGATGCTGACCACCACCGCCGGGTCTCTGGCCAGCAGGGCGACCGCCGCCCACAGCAGCGACAGTGCGAGCCCGAAGGCGATGACGAGCACCACCGCGGCGAGCACCCCCGGCGCACCGCCGCCGGGTCGGTAGCCCATGGCCAGGCCCAGCCCGATGACGACGGCCGAGGCGAACACATAGCGGGCGGCGTCGCTGAACAGGCCGCCCAGGACGAACGCGCCGCGCCAGACCGGCAGTCCGCGGAACCGGTCGAAGGCACCGCTGCGTACGTCCTGCGCGAGCCGCGCGCCGCCGTACATCGTCACGATGGCGATGCTCATGCTGAGCACCCCGGGCAGCAGGACCTTGAGGTAGGTGCCGGTGGAGCCGCTGATCGCGCCGCCGAAGAGATAGGTGAAGAGCACCGTGAACAGCACCGGGATGGCCGCCGCGTCCACGAGCTGCTTCGGGTCGTGCGCCAACTTGAGCACCGCGCGCCGGCCGAAGGCGGCCGAGGCGGTCAGCGCGGACGCGCGCCGGTAGGTCCGCCCCGCCGCGAGCAGGGCGTCGATCGGATCGGTGGCCGAGGCGGTCGCGGTGGCGGGAGCCGGGAGCGACGGGTTCATACGGCCACCTCCTGCTGCCCCACGGTGTCCTGGCCCTCGGTGTCCTGCCCCACGGTGGGCTGGCCGGCGGCGCTCCGACCGGCACGGCGGCCGGTCAGCGCGAGGAACGCCTCGTCGAGGCTGGGCTGCCCGAACGCGAGGTCGGAGACGCCCACCCCGGCGTCGGCGAGGCGGATCATCGTGTGCCCGATCAGCCGACTGACCTCGGCGGCCGAGGGCGCGCCGCCGGCACCGTCCTGGTACTGGCCCTCCCGGAACCCCGCCGGGGCGGCCGGTGTCACGGACAAGGTGAGCGGATCGCCGCCGGACCGTACCGCCGCCCCGGCGAAGACGGCGGTCAGGATCGCCTGGGCCCGGGAGCGCTGCGCCCCGTCGAGCAGCCGCACGCGCAGCGTGCCCGCGCCGACCCGCGCCCTGAGCTGCGCGCTGGTGCCCTCCGCCACGATCCGGCCAGCGTCGATCACCGCGATCCGCTCGGCGAGCCGGTCGGCCTCTTCGAGGTACTGGGTGGTGAGCAGCACTGTGGTGCCCGCGGCGGCGATCCGGCGGACCAACTCCCAGACCTGGGTGCGGCTGCGCGGGTCGAGACCGGTGGTGGGCTCGTCGAGGAAGAGCAGTTCGGGGGTGACGAGCAGCCCGGCGGCGATGTCGAGCCGGCGGCGCATCCCGCCGGAGTAGCCGCCGACCGGCCGACCGGCCGCTTCGGTCAGTTCGAACGCGGCGAGCAGGTCGTCCGCCCGGCGCCGCCCGGCCGCGCGGGACAGGCCGTGCAGCCGGCCGAGCACCCGCAGGTTCTCGGCTCCGGTCAGGTCCTCGTCGAGCGAGGCGAACTGGCCGGTCACGGCCACCCGGGCGCGGATCGCGTCGGCGCCGGCCACCACGTCGTGGCCGAGCACGCGGGCGGTGCCGCCGGAGGGGCGGGCCAGGGTGGCGAGGATGCGGATCGTGGTGGTCTTGCCGGCTCCGTTGGGGCCGAGGAAACCGAATACCTGGCCGCGCCGGATCGTGAGGTCGATGCCGTCCAACGCCCGGTGGCCGCCGTAGGACTTGACCAGGCCGCGCGCTTCGACCGCTGGGCGGCCGCTGTCCCCGTTATTCTTTGACATGCCGTAAGAGTTCGACAACTCTTACGGTCTGTCAAGGTTTCGGTGGGGTGGAACCGGCCGTATATCGTCGTCGGCATGGCCGACCCGCACGCCCCGCACGACACCGCGACGCCGCCCCGCAGGCGCCGGTCCGACGCCCGGCGCAGCATCGACGCCATCCTGGACGCGACCCGGGTGGTGCTCGGCGAGCGGCCGGACGCGAGCATGGAGGACATCGCGGCCCGGGCCGGGGTCACCCGTCAGACCGTCTACGCGCACTTCCCGTCGCGGGACGTCCTGACCGCCGCGCTCGTCGAGGTCGCCGCCGCGGAGTACAACTCCCTGCTCGACGCGGCCGATCTGGACACCGCACCGCCCGTTACGGCGCTGACCCGCTTCTTGGACGCCGGGTGGCGGTTCCTGGAGCGCTACCCCCTGCTGACGCACGCCGCCGCGGCCCGGGTGCCGCGCCCCGCCCCGGACCCGCACGACTACGTGCCGCCGCGCCTGGCCAAGCTGATCCGGCGCGGCCAGTACGCCGGGGACTTCGACGCCGGGCTGCCCGCGGCCTGGCTGGCCGCCGCGATCCTCGGCCTCCAGCACACCGCGATGGAGGAGGCGGCGGCGGGCCGGCTCACCGGCGCCGAGGCGGAGGAGCTGTGCACGGCCACCGCGCTTCGGATGTGCGGCGCCTGACCCGGCCCGTCCGACCCGGCCCGTCCGACCCGGCCCGTCCGACCCGGCCCGTCCGACCGGGCCGCAGGGCGGAGGTCCGGTCCGGCGGGCGAAGGTCGGACCCGGCGGGTGAAGGTCCGCTCCGACGGGCGGACATGATGGGCCGTCAGGCGTAGAGTGCCGGGTATGGAAGCCGAAGGGGGAGTCGGCGGCCGGGGCTCCGAGGAGGCGCCGCCGTGGGCGGTGCGCGTCCGGAGGAGCGACGGGACGATCGCGGGGTCCGGGGTGCTGGTCGCCCCCGAGTGGGTGCTGACACATGCCGGAGCCGTCGTCGAAGGGGAGTACGTCACCGCGGAGTTCGCCGCGCCGCGCGTCGCGTCCCGGCGGGCGGTGGCCGAACACGTCTGTGCCGCCGGTGCGGGCGGGGTAGCACTGCTGCGGCTGCACCGACCGGGCCCGGCGGGCGCCGCGAGCGCGCCGCACCGGCTGTCCGTGCCGCGCCGCCGGGTGCGGATTTACGGCTTTCCGGCCGCGGACGGCGCCGGGCAGTGGCTGGCCGCGGAGACCGGCGCGGTGGCGGTGGGCGCCGACGGGCGGGTCCGGCTGGCGCCGGCGGAGCGGTTCGACGCGGGCTTCGGCGGCGCGGGGGCCGTGGACGCCGTCACCGGTCAGATCGTCGGAGTGGTGCTGCCCGGGGACACCGGGGCCGACCGCGCGGGACCGTGTCTGAGCCCGGCGGAGACCGTCGCCGGCCACCTGCCGCGCGCGGCCGACTGGACCAGGGGCTGGCCGGCGGTCGACGAACGCTTACGGGTCGGCGGACCGGCACCGGGTGGGCATGTCGCGGACGGCGACGACCCGGGCGGGCCCGAACCGGCCGCGTACGAGCCGCAGTTCGCGGTCCGCCTGGCGCAGTGGTTCGTCGGTGACCCGCGGGGCGAGCGGCACCCCGACCACCACGCCGACCGGGCCGGGCCCGGGGCGCGTACGCCCGCCGGTCCGCCGGCAGCGCAGCACCACCGGGTCCGCACCGCCCGCCGCCCCGGCGACGGCCGCCAGGTCAAGATCAGCCGGGTCCGTGCCGAGGACCTGCTCCGCGCGGCCACCCTCCGCCGCGCACTCCTGCTCGCCGACCGCGAACGGTCCGGCCCGGCCGGCGCGTCCGCCCCCGGTCCGGTCAAAGGCGCCTGGGCCAACGGCAGTCCGGCCGCTCAGGTCGCCGCTCCGGTCGCCACTCCGGTCACCGCCCCCGCCCCCGCCCGAGGACCCGTCCGCGGACCCGCCACCGAACCCGCCACCGCCCCCGGCTTCCTCGACCTCGCCCTGGACGCGACCGGCCGCGGCACCCGCTGGGTCGCCGAGCGTGTCGCCGACCGGCTCGGCGTACTCCCGGAGGGCCTGGAGGAGTTCGGCGGGACAGGCTACGACGCCACCGTCGAGCGCATCCTCGCCGCGCCCGCCACCCTCACCCTCGTGGTGGTCGGGGTGGACGAGGCGGCCGACCCCGACACGCTGCTCGGCCTGCTCGACCGGCTGCGCCTGCACGGCGTCCGCATGCTGCTGGTCTTCCGCCACGACGGTGCCTGCATCGCCCGCGCGCAGAGCCAGTTGGTGATCGAGCCGGCGCAGGAGCGGCAGGCGCGGCTGGTGGAGGCGCTGACCGAGATCACCGGCACGCTCGCCGACGCCCTGCACGAGCGGATGGCGGTGGTGCGCGCCGACTGCGACCGCGCACTGGACGCCCTGGTCAGGGCCTACGCGGTGCGGGCCGCGATGGCCGGCGCGCTCGGCGTGGCCACGGGCCGCGGCGAACACCCGGACCTGGGCCGGTTCGAGCGGGTCGCGGCGCGGGCCGAACGGCACCTGCGGGAAGCCGTCGAACGCCTCGACCCGCTCATCGAGCGGCGCGCGGAGCTGATCGGCCGCCTCGACTCCTACCAGGTGCTCCATCAACAGGCGGTGGACAGCGAGGACCTGGCCGCCGAGGACCGCTACGGGGCGGCGCGCGACCTGCTGCACGCCAGGCCCTGCGACCTGGTGGCCGCGGAGGCCGCGGTCCGCGAGTACACGGACTTCATCGACCGGCTGGGCGGGCACCACCCGCCCCCGGACGACGCCCCGTCCTCGGATGACGCCCCGCCGACGGACAGACCGCCGACGGACGGACCGGACCAGGAGGGAGGCGAGCCGCGCCCGTGACCGAACGGCCCGTACGCTGCCCGCGTCCCGGATGCGACGGCACCTTGATGTCCACCGGCTACTGCGACGTCTGCTCCCGCAAGCCGCACAGCGCCGGCCACTCCTCCTCCGTGCCCTTCGGCGCGTCCGTCTCCACGTCCGTGCCGCCCCCCACACCAGTGCCCGCGGCTGCCGTTGAGCGCGCGGGCGACGTTCCCGACGCCGAGTCGGGCCGGACCGACAGCATCCGCAGCCGGGTCCGCCGCCAGCTCGCCCAGCGGCGCGGCACCGAGCACCGGCAGGAACCGCAGCAGGAGCGGGACCGCGAGCGCGACCGCAGCCGTGGCCGCGCAGCCGCCGGGGGGAGCGCCGGGCAGCCCGCAGAGGAAGCTGCCGGGGAGGCCGTCCGCCCGCACCTGGCGCCCGCGCCCGCCGTCCCCAACCCCGACACCCTCGACAGCGACGGCCTCGTCCCGCTGCCGGACATCCCCGCGCCGCCGCTCGCCAGCATCGCCCGCGAGCCCAGCCCGCCGCCGGTCGGCGGCCGGCCGTGCGGCGTACCGGAGTGCCCGGGCACCATCGGCCTGGCCTACGACGGCGGGCCGCCGCCCGACCACGGCTACTGCCCCGAGTGCGGCACCCCGTACTCCTTCCGCCCGCAGCTGCGGGTCGGCGACGAGATCGGCGAGGCGAGCCGGCAGACGTACCGCGTGCTCGGCTACCTGACCCCGGGCGGCACCAGCTGGGTGTACCTCGCCGAGGACACCGAGCTGGCCGGGCTGCGGGTGGTGCTCAAGGCGCAGATCAACAACAGCGACGCGATCGCCCGCCGCCGCGCGGTCGAGGAGATGCGCTCGCTCGCCTCGCTGCACCACCGGGACGTGGTCGGCGTCATCTCCTCGCGCAAGCACCTCGCGCCCGGCGAGACCGAACCGACCGACTACATCGTGATGGAGTACGTGGCCGGCCGCCCGCTGAACCTGCTGCTGACCTCCCCGCCCGACGAGCTGACCGAGCTGTTCGGCGAACCGTTCGCGCTGGACCACGTGGTCACGTACGGCTGCAAGATCCTCGGCGCCCTGGAGTACCTGCACGACCAGGGGCTGCTGTACTGCGACATGAAGCCCGCGAACGTCATCCACTACGGCCGGCAGATCAAGTTGATCGACCTCGGTGCGGTGCGCCGCAAGGACGACCGCAGGACCCGGCTGTCGTACACCCGCAAGTACGCGCCGCGGGCACGGGAGTTGAGCAGCCGCGGCTTCCACGTCGACAGCGACCTGTTCACCGTCGGGCGCACCCTGCGCGAGCTGTACGAGAAGGCGGTGCCGGCCGCGGGGCTGGCCGAGCGCTCCTTCGACCGGCTGATCGCCCGCGCCACCCACGACGACCCGGCCGCCCGCTTCACCTCGGCGGCGCAGATGTCCCGGCAGCTGTGGGAGGTGCTGCGGGAGCACCGCGCGCTCAACCGGCACGAGCGGCACCCCGAGCGCTCCACCCGCTTCGAGCCGGCCGCGGTGCCCTTCGGCGCGGCGCTCGGCGAGGCCCCCGGCACCGGATACTGGACCGGCCGGGCCGAGCACCAGGTGGGCGCCGCACCGCAGTTGGAGTTCGGCGCGCCCGAACCTCAGGATGTGGCCCGGGCGTTGCCCGCGCCGATCCCGGACCCGGATGACGGCGCCGTGGTCTTCCTCGGCCGGCTGGGCAAGGCGGTGCCGGAGCGCGTCGCCGAACGGGTGCTGAACGACCCGCCGTTGCGGACCGTCGAGGTCGCGCTGTGGCTGTGCCGCGGCTTCCTGTGGCGCGGCGGCGAACCGGCGCTCGGCGAGGCGGCGGTGTGGCTCGGCGAGGCGGAACGGCTGCTGGGCCCGGACGTCGGGGCGTACGACTGGCGGCTGGCCTGGCACCGCGGACTGGGCGAGCTGATGGCCGGCCGGGTGCGTTCCGCCCAGGGCTATTTCGAGGCGGTCTACGACATCGTGCCCGGCGAGTGGGCACCCAAGCTCGCGCTCGGCTACTGCGCGGAGCGGCTGGGCAACGCCGAGGAGGACGTCCGCCAGTACTACGAAGCGGTCTGGGAGCGGGACCGCGCGCAGGTCAGCGCGGCCTTCGGGCTGGCCCGCGGCCACTTGCGGGCCGGCCGGCGCAATGCCGCGGTCCAGGTGCTGGGCCAGGTGCCGTCCACCTCGCGGCACTACGACTCCGCGCGGGTGGCGATGATCCGGGTGCTCGCCGGGCGGCTGCCGGGTGCCGACCCCACCGCGGCCGACCTGCGCGACGCCGCCGAGCGGACGGCTGAGCAGCCCCCGGGCGCGGCCCGGGACCGGCTCGTCGCGGAGGTGCGGGAGCAGGAGTACGCGCGGCGGCGCGGGGCGGCCGGCGGGCGGGCCCCCGAACCGCCGCGCGCCGCCGCCCCGGACCCGGACGACGGCCCCGCCACGGCCGCGGGCTTCCTGCGGTGGCTGCGCGGGCTGCCGGGCCGCATGCCCGTTCCCGGCCGGCGGGCGGCGGCCCCGGTGCCCGACGAGACCTGGCTCGACCGGACCTTCCCCGCGCTGCCGCCCGGCCCGCTCTTCGCGGGCGCGGCCAGCGGACGCGACCTTGCCGTGCTGCTCCACGCGTCGCTGCACGGTCTGGCCGAGCAGGCGCGCGACGCGACCGAGCACGGCGCCCTCCTCGACCGCGCGTACGCCGTCCGGCCGGAGAGCAGGTTCTGACGCCCGCCGGCGAGCGGGCGTACGCACCCGGCTCGACGTCCCCCGACCCCGAGCGACCGAACGACCTGAACGACCTGAACGACCTGAACGACCCGACGTACGGACCGATGCAAACGGTGAGGAGCGGCAGGCAGCAGTGGACACGCACGGGAGCACGAGCGGGCGCGCGGGCCGGGACGGCGACGGCGGCGCCGACCAGGCCGGTCCGCGCCGTACGGAACGAGTCCCCGGCCGGCAAGGGGACCCGCCGCAGGACCAGGTCCCGGGGGCAGGGGCGGGGGCGGGTGCGGGTGCGGCCAACCCCAGCGTCGAACTCACCGTCAGCCAGCGCACGTACCTCGCCGCCGAGGCCGGCCCGCAGGACCTGCACGCCATCCTGACCGTAGCGGTCCGCGGCCTCCCCGACACCGCCGCCGGCCCCGCCGGCGCGCACCCCGGCCCGCACCCCGGCGCGCACCCCGGCCCGCACAGCGGCCCCCGCTCCGGGCCCGGCTCCGGTCTCGCCGAAGTCCTCGTCGTGGACTGCTCGGCCTCGATGAACCACCCGGAGCGGAAGATGCACGCCGCCCGGCAGGCCGCGGTCGCCGCGCTGCGGGCACTGCCGGACGGCACGCCCTTCGCGGTGGTCCGCGGCACCCAGTTCGCGGCGACCGTCTACCCGCCGTCCGGCCCGATGCGCCCGGCGTCGGCGCGGACGAGGGCGGAGGCGACGCGGGCGGTCTACGCGATGCAGCCCACCGGCGGCACCTGCGTCGGCAACTGGCTCGACCTGGCCGGCACCCTGCTCGCCGAGCAGGCCGCCCCGATCCCACACGTACTGATGCTCACCGACGGCAAGAACGAGCACGACGACCACAACCCGCTCGCCGGGGTGCTCGACACCTGGGAGGGCCGCTTCCTGTGCGACGCCTGGGGCATCGGCAGGGACTGGGACGCGCGGGTGCTGATCGACGTCACCCGGCGGCTGCACGGCAGCGCCGACGCGGTGCACGAGGAGTCCGAACTGCCCGCGGCCTACACCGCCTTGGTCGCCGACCTGCTGGCCAGGCCGCTGCCGGAGCTGGAGATCAGGGTGACGCCGTCCCCCGGCGCGACGCTGCGCTGGCTGCGCCAGACCTTCCCCCATGAACTCGCCCTGCCGCAGCGGCAGATGGGGTCCGCCGTCGCCTTCACCACCCGGGCCTGGGGCAACCAGGTGCGCAGGTTCCAGCTCTGCCTGACCGTGGACCCGGCCGGGCGCGCGCTGGACGAGGACCTCCAGGCGGCGGCCGTGGCGGTGGCGCTGCCCGCCGGCCCCGAACGGTACGGCAGGGCCGCGCAGGTGGCGCTGCCGCCGGCCGTCGCCTGCGAGGTGCGCTGGACCGCCGATCCGGTGCTGGCCGCCGCCGAGAACGAGGAGGACGAGCACTTCGAGAAGTACCGGCGGCTCGGCGAGACCGCCGCGCAGGCCGCGGAGGCGTTCCGGCTGGACCGGGACGACGAGGTACTCCGGCTGCTCGGCGTCGCGGTGGCCCTCGCCCACGAGCTGGGCGCCCAGCGCCAACTGGCCGAACTCCAGCGGATCGTGGAGATCCGCGACCCGGCCGCCGGGCATGTGGTGCTGCGCAAGGGCGTCACCGCGGACGCGTTCGAGCACCTGGTCACCGCCAGCACCCACACCACCCACGGCCCGACCACGGACGGCCTGCCGCCGGGAGCGGTGCCGGTGGTGCCGGTGGCGGGTCTGGTGGACTGCGCGCAGTGCCGGGCCCCGATGCCGTCCAATGCCAGGTTCTGCCCGAAGTGCCGGCATCCGCACGTGCCCGGGGCCGGCGCGCGATGAGCGCCACGTCCCGCGAACTGTGGTACCGGCTCTGGCTGCTGGCGGGGCTGACGGCCCTGACCACCCTGGCGCTGCTGGGCTCCTACACCGGGGTGCACGACGGCGCGGTGCCGCTCGCGTCCTCGACCGCGCCGGGTGTGCTCGACGTGGACACCGCGAAGGACGCGCTGCTGCGTGCCGCGTCCGACGCCAAGCTGGACGCCGCCTCGGACGCGGCGGGCACGAGCAGCTTCTCCACGCAGATCGCCGTCGCCAACCAGATCCTCACCTCCGCCGCCGCCGAGGACGTCACCGGGGCGACCGGGCGGCTGGCGCTGAAGACGGCGACCGGCCTGATCTCGGCGTACTCGTACTGGATCGGGCTGGCCGGGCAGGTCCCGGCGGGCTCGGCGCTGCACGCCGGCTACATGCAGGACGCGGCCGAGGTGCTGGGCGCGTCCGGGGACCCGGTGGACGGCCCGTCGCTGATGAGCCGGCTCAACAAGCTGCAGGCGGAGCAGGTGAAGGTGGTGCGCCACCAGGCGTCGTTCGGCCGGCTGCTGGCGGCGGGCTGGCTGCTGTCGGGGCTGCTGGTCGCGGCGCTGGCGGTCGCGCTGGTGGAAGCGCACCACTACCACCGGACCCGGTTCCGGCGCCGGTGGAACCGTCAACTGGCCGCGGCGGGCGTGCTGCTGGCCGGCGGGGCGGCGGTCCTGGGGGTCTTCACCTGGCAGACCCACAGCGGTCTGTACCACGCCCGGCGGCTGCTGGAACGGCAGCACTCGGGCGCGAACATCAGCACCGCCGGGGCGGACGTCGCCCGGCGGATGGCGGACACCGGCTTCCGCGCCGCGGCGGCCGGCTGGATAGTGGCCGGGGGAGTGGTGCTGATGGTGCTGGTCGTGTGGGCGCTGGTGCCGCGGATCAGCGAGTACCGGGGCAAGGTGTCCCGGTGAGGCGGCCGCGCGGGCGCACGCTGGGCGCCGTCGCCCTGTGCCTGGCGGTGGTGGCGGCGCTCGGTGTGGTGGTCGCCCGGGCCGTCGCCGACGGCGGCTCGGTGACGCTGCTGGCGAACTGGAGCGGCGCGGACGAGACGCTCTTCCGGACCGCCGTGATCCAGCCGTTCGAGAAGGAGGAGCACATCCATGTGCTCTACCAGGGCAGTTCGGCCGAGAGCCAGGTGCTCGACGGCGACGCCGAGGCCGGGGCGCCGCCCGACGTCGCGGTGCTGCCCGGCCCCGGTGAACTCGCCGCCTACGCCCACGACGGCCAGATCCAGCCGCTGGACGGCCTGTTCGACGCCAAGGACTTCAACGCCCCCTGGACGGCGAAGGTCGACGGCCCCGCGGGCGCCGGCGCGCACTACTACTGGCTGCCGATCAAGACCGACCTGAAGAGCGCCGTGTGGTACCCGAAGGGCACCTCCGACGCGCAGCTCGCCGCCGCCGCGGCCGACCCCGGCTCCTGGTGCCTGGGGATGGTCTCGGGCGCCACCTCCGGCTGGCCGGCCACCGACTGGATCGAGGACATCCTGCTCCAGCAGGCCGGTCCCGGCGCCTACCAGCAGTGGGCCACCGGCACGCTGCCGTGGACCGACCCCCGGGTCGAGCGCGCCTGGCGGACCTGGGGCGCCATGGTCGGCGCCGGGAAGGACACCTATGTCCGGCCCGCGCTGACCCGTGCCTACGGCGCGGTCTCCCGCACCGCGGTGAACGGCCGCGCCGCGTGCACCCTGGAACACCAGGCGTCGTTCATCCGGGCCGACCAGGGATGGCGGACCAGTGCCCAACACACCGGTTCCGACGCGCAGTTCAAGCACTCCACGGACTTCGTCCCCGGTCCGCACACCACGCAGGACGCCTGGGAGGTCTCGGGCGACCTCGCCGCGATGTTCCACGACACCCCGCAGGCCGAGAAGCTGATCCGCTACCTGGCCCGCGACGACGTGCAGGCGAGGTGGAGCCTGGCGCAGTCCGCGTTCTCCGCCGACCACCAGGTGAAGCAGTCCGTCTACGCCACCGACGCCGTCACCCTCGCCGCAGCCAGGGCCCTGGACGCGACCGGCACCGTACGCTGCTACGACGCCTCCGACTCGATGCCCGCGGCGATGCGCGACGCCTTCCAACTGGCCGCGCTGCGCTACCTGGCCGATCCGTCCACGCTGGCACACCAGTTGACGACTCTGGACGCGGTCCGGCAGCGCAAACACGCGGTGTGGCTGCCGGACGTGTGCAGCAAGGACGGTGGTTGACGCGGCGTCACAGCAGGGTGCCGCCCGACGCCTCGACGCGCTGGCCGTTGATCCAGCCGGTGTGCTCGGCGAGCAGCGACGCCACGACCCCGCCGATGTCCTCCGCCACGCCCACCCGGCCCAGCGCGGTCTCCGCGCCGAGGTGCGCGCGCAGCGCCTCGTCGTCGCGCACGTGGCCGCCGCCGAAGTCGGTCGCGATCGGCCCGGGGGCCACGGTGTTCGCGGTGATCCCGCGGCGGCCCAGCTCCAGGGCCAGGTAGCGGGTGAAGACCTCCACCGCGCCCTTCGTCATGGCGTAGGCGGCCATGCCCGGGCGGCTGAAGCGGGCCAGGCCCGAGGAGGTGTTGATGATCCGGCCGCCGTCGGCGATCAGCGGCAGCAGCGCCTGGGTCAGGAAGAACACCCCGCGCACGTGCACCGCGAACAGCGCGTCGAAGTCCTCGGCCGTGGTGTCCTCGATGGTGGCCGCGGTGCCCTGCCCGGCGTTGTTGACGAGGTAGTCGAAGGTGTCCCGGCCCCAGGTGTCCTTCAGGGCGTGCCGCACCTCCGCGACGAACGCCGGGAAGTCCTCGGTGCGGCCGGTGTCCAGTCGCAGGGCGTGCGCGGTGCGGCCGAGCGCGGCGATCTCGTCGACGACGGCCTGCGCCTCCTCCGCGTGCGAGCGGTAGGTGATGATCGAGTCGACGCCCTCCGCGGCGAGCCGCAGCGCGGTGCTGCGGCCCAGCCCGCGGTTGGCGCCGGTGATCAGCGCGACACGGTCGCGGGACGGGGTCTGCTGGGTCATGGTGGTCAGCTCCTGGGTGACGGCGGCGGCCGTACCGTTCGTACGGCCCGTGGTGCCCGCCTGCACCGACCAGCCTGCTCGGGTGCGCCGAGCGGATGAAGGCCCGGCCGAACCAGGGATTCCCGATCCCTGGCTGCGGCCGGGCCCGTGGAGCGCCTGGCGGGGGCCTTACGTCAGCGGCCCGGTCACCGGCAGCACGACCTCGCACGGCACGGCCCGCGGGTGCGCCGGGTCGAGCGCGTTGAGCACGTCGGTCAGCGCGATCGGGTCGTACGCGATCTCCAGGTGGTCGCTGGCGTCCAACCCGCACTGGTCCTGCACCGTGATGTTCCTGACGTTCGACGCGGCGGGCAGCAGCGCGTTGGTGTACGGCGTGACCACCTCGTCGCCGGTGGTGGTGATCACCGTGTACGTCACGCCCGGCACGGTCTCGCCGCCGCTGTTGAGCGCGGTCAGGAAGTCCGAGCCCACCTCCTGCTCGACGCAGGCCGCGCACGCCGGGCCGACCACGAACTGGTTGGCCGGGTCCAGCAGCCCGAGCTGCCTGCCGAGTTCGGTGATGCCGTCCAGGGTGGTGCCGTTGTTGCTGGGGGACAGCGCGATCAGCTTGTCGGTCTTCGCGGCTCCGCCCAGGTACTTCAGGTAGTAGCGCGGCATCATGCCGCCCTGGGAGTGCCCGACCAGGTCCACCTTGCCCGCGCCGGTCGCCGCCAGCACCTGGTCGACGAACGCGGAGAGCTTGGCGGCGCCGTCCTCGGCCGGCCCGGTGCCCTGGATGTCGTCGGTCGCCTGCGAGCCGCCGTAGTTGAAGGCGAAGACGCAGTAGCCGTTGTTCGCCAGCAGCGGCGAGGCGCCGCCCCAGTTGTCGTTCATGTTCTCGAGCGTGCCGTGCACCAGCACCACCGGGTACGGGTGCGCCGAACTCGGCTTGCACGACCAGTTGTTGGCACCGGCGGGCGCCACCGTCGGACTGCCGAAGCCGCTGAGGAAGCCGGTGCTGAAGTGGTAGTTGACCGGCAACTGGCCCGAGGCGGCGGGCGCGGCGGCCGAGGAGGCGGCGGCGCTGGAAGCGGCGGAGGTGTCGGCCGGCGCGGCGGACGCGACGCCGGCCTGGGTGGCCGCCAGCGCCAGACCGAGCGCGGCCGCGGCCGTCGCACAGCCGCGCAGGAGGGTGCGTTTCATGTGGGGGTACCGTTCCCTTGTTCGAGAATAGGAATTCCGATGGTGCGGCGTGCGGTGATGCTAGGAAGTGCGCTCGGGCCCGGTCAACGGGGCCGGCGGAACGTCCGGAAAAGCACGTGCCGAGGTGCCAGGAAAGCCCCCGGCGGTAATCCGGAACTGTCATCGCCGGCAGAAGAACGACCTTCCCTGTCACACCTGTTGACTCACCGGTAACATCGCCGCATACTCCCGAGTGGGCCACCGGCGCCGGGACCCGGCCGTCGCCGCGCCGCGAACCCGCCTGGTCGCGGCGGGACCAGCGCGGGAACCGGTGGCGGGACCGGGCGGCGGAACCGGTGGCGGGACCAGCAGCGCGACCGGCCGCGCCGCCCGGCCGCACGGCGGACGGAGGCCACCGGTGGACGGACAACGGACGCGTTTCCCACCGCAGTTCGCCGCGGCGGCCGCAAAAGAGCGGACCTCGCTCGCCGCCGAGATCATCGGCGAGATACGGCGCCAGGTACCCGAATTCGCCCGTCCGCTCGCCGGGAATTTCGGCGCCGGAATCCAGCAGGGCGTGGAGAGCGCCCTGCTGGAATTCGCCGGGCAGCTCGCCGCGGGCCGGGCCGGCGGCGCCTTCAGCGAGGACCGGCTGCGGGTGCACCGGGCCCTGGGCCGCGGCGAGTTGGCCGAGGGCCGCAGCCTCGACGCGCTCCAGGCCGCCTACCGGCTCGGCGGGCGCGTCGCCTGGCGGCGCTACGCCCGGGTGGGCCGCCGCTCCGGCCTCGGCACCGACCAGCTGGTGGTCCTCGCCGAGGCGATCTTCGCCTGCCTCGACGAACTCGCCTCCGCGGCCGTACGCGGCTACACCGAGGCCAAGGCCGACGAGGCGGGCACCCTCGGCCGCCGCCGCCACCGGCTGCTCGACCTGCTGGCCACCGGCGCGCCGCCCGACGCCGTACGGGAGGCGGCCGCCACCGCGGACTGGCCGGTGCCGGCCGCGGTGGCCTGCGTGGCGCTGGGAGCGGCCGCACCGGACCCGGCCCGCGGCCGCGCCCGGCTGCCGGACCTGGTGCTCGCCGACACCGACGGCCGCCGGCCGTACCTGCTCGTGCCCGAACCCGCGCTCTACCTGCGCGACGGGCAGGTGCAGCGGGTGCTGCACGCCCGGCCCGCGGTGATCGGGCCGACCGTGCCGACCTCGCTGGCCGCCGACTCCCTGCGCTGGGCCCGGGCGATCCTGGAGTGCTTACCGGAGGGGCCGCTCGGCGGCCCGGTGGACTGCGACCGCTGCCTGCCGGAGCTGATGCTGCTCGGCGACCCGGCGCTGGTCCGGCTGATCGCCGACCGGCGGCTGCGCCCGCTGGACGCGCTGACCCCCAAGCGCGGTGAGCGGCTCGCCGAGACACTGCTCGCCTGGCTCCAGACCAACCGCGGCAGCGCCCCCGACGTCGCCGCGCGGCTGGGCATCCACCCGCAGACCGCCCGCCGCCGGCTGCACCAGGTGCAGCACCTGTTCGGGCCCGCGCTCGCCGACGCCGACGCCCGCTTCGAACTCGAAGTCGCCCTGCGCGGGCGGGTGCTGGCCCACCGCCCGCCGACCAGCCGCTGACCGCACGGCTGTTGGGCCGCCCCGGCCGGACCGCCCCCCCGGGCCGCCCCGCTGGACCGGCACGCCGGACCGGCGCGCCTTCAGCCGAAGAGCTGCCCGCCCCAGTCCTGCCCGGCCGCCAGCCCCGGCGGCGCCATGAACACCCCGCTGCCGACGTGCTGGATGTACTCGTTGAGCGCGTCGTGCACCCCGAGGATGCGCTGGAGCGTGATGAACTGCTCCGGGCTCTTCATGAACGCCACGAAGAACAGCCCGCCCATCAGGTCGCCGGTCTCCGGGTCGATCCCGTCGGTGTAGGAGTAGCCGCGGCGCAGGATGCGCAGCCCGTTGTTGTTCTCGTGGGCGGCCAGCCGGATGTGCGCGTCGGCCGGAATGACGTACTGGCCACCGGACTTGGCGTGGAAGTCGGGGGTGTCGAACTCGGTCTTCCCGGTCAGCGGCGCCCCGCTGGACTTGAAGCGGCCGAACACGTCCTGCTGGTCGCCCAGCCGGTCCCGGTCCCACTGCTCCATCCGCATCCGGATCTTCCGGCTGACCAGGTACGACCCGCCGCGCGCCCAGCGCTGCGGCTCCTCGTCGCCGATCCACACGTGCTGGGCCATCATCGACGCGTCGGTGCCGTCGATGTTGCGGGTGCCGTCCTTGAAGCCCAGCAGGTTGCGCGGGGTGGCCTGCTGGGGCGAGGTGGAAGAGGTGCGGCCGAAGCCGAGTTCCATCCAGCGCGGCGCGAGCGTGCCGAACGCGAGGCGGCGCAGGTTGCGTACTGCGTGGAAGGCGACCTGCGGGTCGTCCGCGCACGCCTGCACGCACAGGTCGCCGCCGGAGCCCGCCGGGTCGAGGTTGTCCTTGGGCAGCTGCGGCAGCGCCTTGAGCGCCGAGGGGCGGCGCGCGGCGAGCCCGAAGCGGCCGTCGAAGAGCGAGGGGCCGTAGCCGATGGTGATGGTGAGGTTGCCCGGGGCCAGGCCCGTCGCCTCACCGGTGTCGTCCGGCGGGGTGTTGAGGTCCCCGGCGTCCCCGGGCACCGGCTTGCCGAGCGTCATCGCCTCGGCGGCGGCCGTCCACGTGCTGAGCAGGTCGGCCAGGTCGGCGCGGGTCGCGCCGGACACCGCGTCGAAGGTGGCGAAGCAGAGCCGGTCCTGCGCCGGGGTGGAGATGCCGGCCTGGTGGCTGTCGCGGAAGGCGACGACCTGGCGGCCCGCGGCGCCGCCGGAGCCGTCGTCGGCCGAGCCGGAGGAGCCGCCGCGGGCCAGTACCGTGCCGCCCACGCCGACGGCGGCACCGGCCACCGCCGCCCCGGCGCCGACCGCGCCCAGCAGGCGGCGCCGGCTCACGGCGGCCGGCTCGGGCCGCCGCTCGTCGGGTCCGGGGGTGATGTCCGGGGTGCTGTCGGTCACGGGTCAGGCGATCTTTCCGGCGATCTTGGAGACGGACTCCGCGTAGGCGTCCACGGTCTGGGACAGCGTACGCCGCTGGGCGGCGGTGACCTTCTGGTAGTCCACGTAGCCGCTGTCCTCGTAGCCGGGCGTGGCGGCGTACTTCTTCAGGGCGGCCGCGGTGGCCTGGTACCGCTGGGTGAGCTCGGTGGCCAGCGCCGGGTCCTTCTGCTTCAGCGTCGGCATCAGCACGTCGACCGCCTCGTTGGCGCCGGCGAGGTTGCCGTCGAAGTCGAGCAGGTCGATGTGCGAGTAGCGCTCCTCCTCGCCGGTGATCTTCGAGGACTGGATCTCGTTGACCAGGTCGGTGGCGCCGTTG
Organism: Streptomyces sp. CA2R106; assembly: GCF_037034245.1. NCBI lineage: Bacteria > Bacillati > Actinomycetota > Actinomycetes > Kitasatosporales > Streptomycetaceae > Streptomyces > Streptomyces sp. CA2R106. The sequence goes on along the minus strand of NZ_JBAGKC010000035.1, from coordinate 19,070 downwards.
GCGATCACCGCGGGCTGGTACTCGACCGTCGGCACCTGGGCGTTGAGCTGCTTGACGTCGGTGTTGAGCTGGTCGGCGAGCTTGCCCATGCCGGACAGCGACTTCTGCTGCCAGATCGCCTGCTCCAGGCGGTGGAAGCCGGTGAAGTCCGCGGGCGTGGCGGCGTCGTCGGCGCGGCCGTCGATCCGGCCGTCGAGGTCGCCCCAGATCTCCGCGGTCGGCTCGATCCGCTCGTAGTGGATGCGGGCCTTGCCGTAGAGGGTCTTCGCCTCGTCGAGCTTGCCGGCCTTGACGGCGGCGGTGAACGCGGCGGTGGTGGTGACGAGCTGCTTGACCTCGCCGTCGATCCAGGTGCCGTACTGCTGGGTGGCGGCGACCAGCTGCGGGTCGTCCTTCCAGGTCTTCTTGACCGCGCCGGTGACGGTGAAGGCCGAGCGGTTGGTGTCGGCGCCGGGGCAGTACATGGAGTACGTGCCCTTGTCGAGGTTGAGGGTGAAGTCGCCGGACAGGCCCGGGGTCAGGTTCTCCTTCTCGCCGAGCATCTTGCCGCCGTCCTGGAGCTCGGCCTCGGTGACCTTCGCGGAGTTCTTGTTGGTGATGGTGAACTTCACGGTGCCGGCCGGGGCCTTGGCGGGGCTGGGCGCGCAGCCCTTGTCGGTGACGGTGACGGTGACCTTGGTCGTCTTCGCGCCCGCTGCCTTCGCGTCGGTGCCGGCGGCGCCCTTGTCCTTGTCGCCGCCGCAGGCGGTCAGCAGCAGGCCCGCGGCGATCACGGTCGCGGCGCAGGCCAGGACTCGGCGGTGGGTGGCAGCGGGGTTCACGGTGGCTCCTTGGTGAGGCCGGGCAGGGCGCGGCGGAAGACGGGTCGGGCGGTGCGGGGCGGGTGCGGGCGCGCCGAAGGGCGCCAGGCGCGTGTACGGGCGGGCCGGTGGCGGCCCGAACGGGTCCCCGGCCTGCGGCGGTTGCGGCCTCAGCGGGCCTGTACGGGCTCGGTCTTCGGCTGGTGCGGGGCGGCGGCCTTCTTGCGGCGGGCCGGCCACAGTACGACCGCGAGCATCGGGACGGTGTAGACCAGCCAGCCGATCACCATCGCCCAGCTCGGGAACGGCTGGATGCCGAGCACCCCGGTGACCACGGACGAGGTCGGCGTGCCGGGCCGGACCAGCCAGGACAGGTCGAACGCCTGGTCGTTGCGGGCGATCCAGCCGCCCTCGTACGCGGTCATGATCGCGGTGGAGACCAGCCCGGCGGCGACCAGGATCAGCACGATGCCGGTGACCCGGAAGAAGCGGGAGAGGTTGATCCGGACCCCGCCGCGGTAGATGCCGTAGCCGACCGCCGCCGCGACGACGATGCCGAGGATGGCGCCGGTGCCGCCGTACCAGGGGTTGTTGCTCTCGTTGAACGTCGCGAGCAGGAACACCGACGTCTCGAACCCCTCGCGCAGCACCGCGAGGAAGGCCATCAGCACCAGCGCGGACGCCGAGCCCTCCGACAGCGCGCGGCCGGCCGCGCCCTCCAGGTCCTTGCGCAGGTCGCGCGAGTGGCGGCGCATCCACAGCACCATGTAGCTGACCATGACCACGGCGATCGCGCCGACCACGGTCTCCAACTGCTCCTGCTGGCGGGTCGGCAGGTCGCTGGAGAAGATCTGGAGCGCGACGGCGACCGCGACGCAGATCGCCACCGCGATGCCGACGCCCAGCCACACCTTGCGCAGCGCGTCGCGCCGGCCCTGCTGGCCGAGGAAGGACGCGATGATGCCCACGATGAGGGCCGCTTCGAGACCTTCGCGAAGTCCGATCACGAACGTGGGGAGCATAGAGGTCCTTCTCGGTGCCGGCGCGGGGCCGGGCTCGGGCGGAAACGAAGCTGCGGACGGGTGGGACGAAAGCTGGGAGGACGCTGGGAAGACGCTGGGAGCGCTCCGGTCCAGCTTAGGTAAGCCTAATTAGAAGGAGTCGGCGGGGTGCCCGTCAAGCCGTAGGTGCCCGCAATCCCCGGCAAAACGGGCCTGGCGCGGTGTGACTTGCCCGTGCCTTGACGCTTTCTTTACGCGCCCGCCGCGGGACTCGCCGCCGGGCCCGTCCCGGGTTGCGCCGGCGCCCTGTTCCGAGCGGAGTTTCCGGGCAAAGCCGTGGCAAGCGGATGGCGAGGGTTCCCTCTCGCCTCAGCCGTCCCCTAGTGTCCCTTCCGCCATGGACTACTGCTATGCGTGCCGGCGGCATCTCAACGGCGCCTACTCGTGCCCGGGATGCGGGGCCCCGGCCGACGGGCTCGTGCCGCCCGCGGTGGGGGAGACCGCCCAGCTGCCCGCGCTCGGCGCCGAGGACGACGGCCCCGCCGGCGACGGCCCGCGCACCGGCGGGCGCGCCGCGCGCCGGCTCGCCGAACGCGGCCGGGCGGCGCGCCGCGCCCGGCGCGGACGCCAGCGCGCCACGGTCTACGGCATCGGCGCGATCGCCGTGGTGGGCGCCGCGGCGATGCTCTCGGTGGCCGCGCTGTCCGGCGGCTCCGGCAGCGACGGCACGCCCGCGGGTCCGGTCGACCAGAACCCGCCCGCCCCCACCTCCGGCGACGCCTCGCCCGAGGCCACCGGCCCGGAGCAGCCCGCGCCGAGCGGCACCCCGCACGCCTCCTCCTCCGCCTCGGCCGGCGGCTCGCCCACGGCGTCCGGTACGGCGTCGCCCACCGCCACGCCCGGCCGCACCTCGACCAGCCAGGCGCCGCCGGTGACCGGCACGATCAGCGCCAAGCCCACCAGCCACAGCCCGACGGCCACGACCACGAGCCCGCCGGCCACCTCGGCCACCCCGTCCCCGTCGCAGACGACCTGCAACCAGGTCCTGTGGTGGTGCAACTGACCGGCCGGGCGCGGCGACCCGCGCCCGCCCGGCCTCAACCGAGCATCCGGGCGAGCAGGTCCCGCAGGGTGCCGCGCTCCGCGGCCGACAGCGCCGCCAGCCGCTCGCGGCCGAACTCCAGGGAGTCCGCCAGCTCTTCGGCCACCGCGTGCCCCCGGTCGGTGGCCGCGGCGAGCTTCACCCGGCGGTCGGCCGGGTCGGGGCGCCGCTCGGCCAGGCCGTGCGCCTCCAACCGGTCCACGATGCCGGTGACGTTGGACGGCTCGCACCCCAACCGGTCGGCGATGCCGCGCATCGGCAGCGGCCCGGCGGACAGCAGCGCCAGCACGCGGGCCTGCGTGCCGGTCAGGCGGTGCCCGGCCGCGGCCGCGCTGTACTCCTGGTGGTACTGCGAGACGACCGTGCCGATCAGCTCGACGACTTCGGCGGTCAGCGGGTCCGTGCGGCGGCGGGTCATGCAGGGAGGGTAGCGGTTTCCTTGACAAGCTGAAATATCAAGGACATCGTTCATCAGGCAGCAGAACCTCACTGGCGCCCCCGTGCGCACGCCCGTCCCACGCGTGCGCACACCACCGTTCCGCAGGAGGAACCGTTCATGACCATCAAGTCCGTCAATGTCCTGTACACGGCGGTCGCCACCGCGGAGAACGGCCGGGACGGCCGGGTCGCGAGTGACGACGGCAAGCTCGACGTGGTGGTCAACCCGCCCAAGGAGCTGGGCGGCAGCGGCGCGGGCACCAACCCCGAGCAGCTCTTCGCGGCCGGCTACAGCGCCTGCTTCCAGGGCGCGCTGGGCGTGGTGGCCCGCCAGGCGAAGGCGGACATCTCCGGTTCGCGCGTCACCGCGAAGGTCGGCTTCGGCACCGTCGAGGGCGGCGGCTACGGCCTGACCGTCGAGATCGCCGCGTCGATCCCGGCCGTGGACGAGGCCACCGCCAAGGACCTGCTGGAGAAGGCGCACCAGGTGTGCCCGTACTCCAACGCCACCCGCGGCAACGTGGCAGTGACGCTCACCGTCGTCTGACCCGCCCCGCACCGCACGTCCGCTCGCCCCCCGGCCGCCCGCCGGGGGGCGAGCGCCGTTCCGCGCCGGGCGCGCCGCGGGTCTCCTCCTGGGCGGGGTGCCGCGGTGATACTGGGGCGCGGGTCACGGGTCGACGGCGTCGGCGAAGGGATGCGGCATGGCGGAGCGGGGCACGGGCGAGGACACGGCCGAACAGGCGGTGGCACGGGCGCTGGCACGGCTGGACCTGGCGGCGAAGGCCGACCTGCTGGCCGGCCGCGACATGTGGGCGCTGCGCCCGCTGCCGGAGATCGGGCTCGGCGAACTGGTGATGTCCGACGGTCCGATCGGCGTACGGGGCCGGCGCTGGACCGCGGTGGACCCGTCCGTCGCGCTGCCCAGCCCCACCGCCCTCGCGGCCGCCTGGGACCCCGCTCTGGCCCGCCGGGCGGGCCGGCTGCTGGCCCAGGAGGCGCGCCGCAAGGGCGTCCACGTGCTGCTGGCGCCCACGGTGAACCTCCACCGCAGCCCGCTCGGCGGGCGGCACTTCGAGGCGTACAGCGAGGACCCCTACCTGACCGGCGCGATCGGCACCGCCTACGTGCGGGGCGTGCAGGACGGCGGCATCGGCGTCACCGTCAAGCACTTCGTGGCCAACGACGCCGAGACCGAGCGCTTCACCGTGAACAACACCGTCGGCGCGCGGGCCCTGCGCGAGCTGTACCTCGCGCCCTTCGAGGCGATCGTGCGGGACGCCCGGCCCTGGGGCGTGATGGCGGCGTACAACGCGGTGAACGGCGTGCCGATGACCGAGCACGCGCAGCTGCTGCGCGGGGTGCTGCGCGAGGAGTGGGGCTTCGACGGGGTGGTGGTCGCCGACTGGTTCGGCGCGCGGTCCACGGTGGGCGCGATCCGCGGCGGCCTGGACCTGGCGATGCCCGGCCCGGTGACGGTCTACGGCGAGGCGCTGGCCGCCGCGGTCCGCTCCGGCGAGGTGGACGAGCAACTGGTCGACGAGGCGGCCGCGCGCGTGCTGCGGCTGGCCGCGCGGGCCGGGCTGCTGGCCGGGGCACCCGCCGAGGCCGCGGCGCCCCCGCCCGCGGTCGACGGGGCGGCCCTGGCCCGCGAGATCGCGGTACGCGGCTGCGTGCTGCTGAGCAACGCGCCGCGGCCCGGACGCCCGGCGCTGCCGATCGACCCGTACGGCGGCGGGATCGCGCTGATCGGCGCCGCCGCCCGGCACGCCCGCGTCCTCGGCGGCGGCTCCGCGCAGGTCTTCCCCGACCACGTGGTCTCGCCGCTGGACGGGCTGCGGGCCGCGCTGCCGCGCCAGGTGCCGCTGGTGTACGCCACGGGCGCCGACCCGAGCGACGAACTGGCGCCCGCCGGCGAGGGCTTCACACTGCGCGCGGTCGCGCTGGACGCGGGCGGCCGGGAGCTGGGCAGCGAGCCGCTGCCCAGCGGCCAGGTGCAGTGGATGGGCGACCTGCCCGAGGGCGTGGCCTACGAGGAGCTGAGCGCGGTCGAGGTGCGCGGCGTGTTCGTCCCGGCCGTGGCGGGCGCGCACCGCTTCGGCACCCGCGGCAACGGCGGCTTCCGGCTGGAGGTCGCCGGCCAGGTGCTCTTCGACGGGGTGCAGTCCGACCCGCACGAGGACCCGTTCGAGGCGTTCTTCGGCCGCCCGGCCGAGCGCGGCGGCGTCGAACTGCCCGCGGGCGAACCGGTCGAGGTGGCGCTGCGCTACACGCTGCCGCCGGAACTGGCCGAACTGCCGATCCAGGCAGTCGGGTTCAGCCTGCTGCACGGCGAACCGGAGCGGGACCCGGAGGAGTTGCTGGCGGAGGCGGTCGCGGTGGCGGCCGCGGCCGAGACGGCGGTGGTGGTCGTGGCGACCACCGAGCGGGTGGAGTCCGAGGGCTTCGACCGGACCTGCCTGCGGCTGCCGGGGCGGCAGGACGAGCTGGTGGCGCGGGTGGCCGCGGTCAACCCCCGCACGGTGGTGGTGGTCAACGCCGGTGCGCCGGTGGAGCTGCCGTGGCGCGAGGAGGTCGCGGCGGTGCTGCTGGCGTGGTTCCCCGGGCAGGAGGCGGGCGCGGCGCTCGCCGACGTGCTGCTGGGCGCCGAGGAGCCGGGCGGCCGGCTGCCCACCACCTGGCCGGCGAGCCTCACCGACGCCCCGGTCTCCCAGGTCACCCCGGTAGAGGGCGAACTCGCCTACGACGAGGGCCTGTTCATCGGCTACCGCGCCTGGGCCGCCCGCGGCGGCCCCGACCCGGCCTACCCCTTCGGGCACGGACTGGGCTACACCTCCTGGGAGTACACCGCGATCGAGGCGCAACCGTCCACGGACGAGGGCGTGTTGGCCACGGTCCGGGTCGCGGTGCGCAACAGCGGCGGCCGGGCCGGGCGGGAGGTCGTGCAGCTCTACCTCACGCCGCCCGGCGGCACCCGGCGGCTGGCCGCCTTCGCCGCGGTGGCGGCGGCGCCGGGCGAGAGCGCCGAAGCGGTGCTGCACGTGCCGTCGCGGGCCGCGGAGTTCTGGGACGAGGCGGCGGGCGCCTGGCGGCCGGAGCCGGGCCCGTACGTCCTCGACGCGGGCCGCTCCAGCGCCGACCCACGTCTGACCGCGCCCCTGCCGCAACCGGCGGAAGCCCCGCCCGCGACCCCGCCCGAAAAGCCGTAGCAGCCCCGTCCGAAAGGCCCTAGCTCGGCGGGCGGGACGCCACCGCCGCCATGATGCGGGCCAGTTGGGACTGCCCCTGCTGGTTCGGGTGGAACCAGTCCCAGGTGCTGAGGTCGCCGGTGCCGAAGCGGTAGGCGAAGACGGCGCCGCCGTCGTAGCGGCAGCGCCGGTAGGTCGCGCAGACCTGCCCGAGCACCGTGTTGTACGCCTGCACCCGGGTGCGCACCGCGGTGCGGCGCTGGGTGGCGGCGGCGCTGTCGGAGGTCGGGTCGTCGAGCATCGTGGGGCACAGGCCGAGCTTCCACACCTCGCGGCCCAGCAGGTTGGAGCGGCCGACCGACCACAGCCGCTCCAGGTCGGGGATGCTCGCCACCAGCACCTGCGTGGCCGGCAGCGCACGGTGCAGGTACGCCAGGGTGGCGGCGACGGAGGCGCGGAAGGCGGCGACGGACGTCATCGTGCCGGTGTCGGCCGCGCACGCGTCGTTCGCGCCGATGAGGACCGTCACCATCGCCGGGTGGTGGGCCGCCGCGGCCCGCGCCTGGGCGGGCAGGTCGGCGGCGTGCGCCCCGGACTGCGCCAGGTTCCAGCTGCGGGCCGCGCCCAGCCGAGCGCTGACGCTGTCCACCTGCTGCCGGCCGCCGGTCGCCCAGGAGACGTCCGGGCAGTCCGACAGCGGGTGGCAGGCGTCGAAGCCGCGGGTGATGGAGTCGCCGATCGCGGCGACGCTGCCCGGGCGGGTGTTCCACGGCCGGGCGGGCGGGCGCGCGGCGGTGGACGGCGCGGCGGACGCCGAGGGCGGTGCCGAAGAGGAGCCCGAGCGCGGCGCGGTGGCGGTCGCGGAATGCGACGTGTGTGCGGCAGCCGTCCGTCGGCCACCGTCCGGCGCGCCGCCGCCGGCACCGCATCCGCCCAGCAGAGCAGCGGTCACGGTGAGTGCCAGAGCAAGTCCCGACAGCTTGCGCATGCGCTTTCTCCTCCCGGTTCCCTCCGACGAGTGGGTGACATCTGCCGTCGGCCCGACCGTACGCCACCCCCGGGAAGACGTCGCAGGGTAGCTTTTCCCCTGACAGGTGTACCGATCTGACGGGAGGTCGACGTCCGGCGGGCGACGGGACGGAAGTTGTCCTGATTCAGCTGAATAGTGCAGAATGTGGCATGTTGCCCCGGGTTCAACCAGTACGAGGGTGAGGCCGCTGGGGAAGGCGAACCTCGTCCCACACTGGAGGAACCGGTGACGACACGTGGAGTTCTGTACGTGCACGCCGCACCGCGCGCGCTGTGCCCACATGTGGAGTGGGCCGTCGCGGGCGTCCTCGGCGTGCGTGTCAACCTCGACTGGGTCCGGCAGCCCGCGGCCCCGGGCACCTGGCGCGCCGAGTTCTCCTGGCAGGGTGAGCCCGGCACCGCCTCGAAACTCGCGTCCGCGCTGCGCGGTTGGCAGCTCGTACGCTTCGAGGTGACCGCGGAGCCGTGTGCGACCGCCGAGGGCGAGCGCTACAGCGCGACCCCCGAACTCGGCATCTTCCACGCGGTCATCGGCATGCACGGCGACATCCTCATCCCCGAGGACCGGCTGCGCGCGGCCATGCAGCGCGCCCGCAAGGGCGAGGCCGACCTCGAGGCCGAGCTGTCCCGTCTGCTCGGCAAGCCCTGGGACGATGAACTGGAGCCCTTCCGCTACGCCGGCGAGGGCGCCCCGGTCCGCTGGCTGCACCAGGTGGTCTGAGGTACGACCAGCCGGACGACCGCGCCCGCCCCCGCCGTACGCCCTCCCGCGTTCGCCGCGCCGGGGCAATAGCCTGCTGGCATGTCATCGCAGAAGCTCACCGTCGCAGTCCTGGGCACCGGCATCATGGGCGCCGGTATGGCCCGCAACCTCGCCGCCGCCGGACACGACGTCCGCGCCTGGAACCGTACGATTGCCCGCGCGCAGCCGCTCGCCGACGCCGGGGTCCAGGTCACCGCGGACCCCGCGGCGGCGGTCACCGGCGCGGACGTGGTGCTCACGATGCTGCTCGACGGCCCCGCCGTGCTCGACGTGATGCGCACCGCCGGGCCCGCGCTGACCCGGGGCGCGGTGTGGGTGCAGAGCAGCACGGTCGGGCCGGACGCGCAGAGCGAACTCGCCGCCGTCGCCGCGGCGGGCGGGCTGCTCTTCCTCGACGCACCCGTCCTCGGCACCAAAGCGCCCGCCGAGAGCGGTCAGTTGACGGTGCTCGTGGCCGGGCCCGCCGCTGCCAGGGCGCTGGCCGGGCCGGTCTTCGAAGCGATCGGCAGCAAGGTGATCCATGTCGACGACGACGGGGACGGCGGCGCCGCCAGCGCGCTCAAACTGGTGCTCAACAGCTGGGTGCTGGCCATCACGAACGCCGCCGGCGAGGTGATGGCGCTCGCGAAGGGGCTCGGGGTCGACCCCGACCGCTTCTTCGAGGCCATCGAGGGCGGCCCGATGGACACGCCCTACCTCCGCCTCAAGGCGTCCACGATCCGCGCCGGCGACTACTCCCCGTCCTTCACGGTCGAGGGTGCGCTCAAGGACCTCACGCTCATCGTCGACGCGGCGGAACGGCGCGGGGTCCGGCTCGACGTCGCCGCCGCGGGCGCGGAACGCTTCCGCCGTGCCCTCGACCAAGGACACGGCGGAGACGACATGGCCGCGGCGTACTTCGCCAGCTTCCCGGGGTAACGGGACCCCCCGGGCTGCCAGTCCGCGGAGTTGCGGGACCTTGCGGTCCGCGGTGGCTGGTCGCGCCGTTCCCCGCGCCCCTCGATTTGCCCGGGTACTCCCGGGGCAAGCACGCGGCGAGCCGCACATACCAAGGGGCGCGGGGAACGGCGCGACCAGCCACCCACGGACCGCAAGGTCCTGGGACTACGGGTCCGGGCAACCCGGAAGGTGCCGTTACTGCGGCAACGTGCGGAGCGCGAGGACGACGTTGTGCCCGCCGAACCCGAAGGAGTCGTTCAACGCGGCGATGGTGCCGGTAGGCAGCTCACGGGGCTGGTCGCGGACGACGTCCGCGACCATCTCGGGGTCCGGGTTCACCAGGTTGATCGTGGGCGGCGCGATCCGGTGGTGGAGCGCGAGCACCGTCGTGACCGTCTCGATCCCGCCGGCCCCGCCGAGCAGGTGCCCGGTCATGGACTTGGTCGCGGAGATCGCGATGTGGTCGACGTCGTCGCCGAACACCTTGCGCAGCGCCTTGAGTTCGGCGATGTCCCCCTGCGGGGTGGACGTCGCGTGCGCGTTGGCGTGCACGATCTCCGCCGGCTTGATGTCCGTGTTCTCCAGCAGGTGCTGGAGCGCGGACGCGATCCCGCGGCCGGACGGCTCCGGCTGCGTGATGTGGTGCGCGTCGGCCGAGATGCCCTGGCCGACCGCTTCGCAGTAGGCCCGCGCGCCGCGCGCCGCCGCATGCTCCGCGGACTCCAGGACCACCACGCCGGCGCCCTCGCCGAGCACGAAGCCGTTGCGGGCCGCGTCGTAGGGACGGGACGCGCCCTGCGGGTCCTCGTTGTTCTTGGACATCGCCATCATGTTGCCGAACGCCACGATCGGCAGCGGGTGGATCGCCGCCTCGGTGCCGCCGGCCACCACCACGTCGGCCCGGCCGGTGCGGATCATCTCGATCGCGTAGCCGATCGCCTCCGCGCCGGACGCGCAGGCGCTGACGGGGGTGTGGACGCCCGCGCGGGCGTTGACGTCGATACCGACGTTCGCGGCCGGGCTGTTGGGCATCAGCATCGGCACGGTGTGCGGGGAGACCTTGCGGACCCCCTGGTTCTTCAGCACGTCGTACTGGTCGAGCAGGGTGGTGACGCCGCCGATGCCGGAGGCGATCACCGTGCCGAGCCGGTCCGGGTCGACCGAGGGGTCCTCCCCGGCCTTCGCGGTGAACCCGGCGTCGGCCCACGCCTCGCGGGCGGCGATCAGCGCGAACTGCGCGCTGCGGTCGAGCTTGCGGGCGACCGGGCGGGGCAGGACCTCGCCCGGCTCCACCGCGATGCCGGCCGCGATCCGCACCGGCAGTTCGGCGGCCCAGTCCTGCGTAAGCGTCCGGACACCGGAACGGCCGGCCAGCATGGCGTCCCAGGTCGACGCGCTGTCGCCACCCAGCGGTGTGGTTGCTCCGATACCGGTGACGACCACGGTGCGATTGGTCGGGCTCACAGGAATTGTCTCTCCACGTCTAGAAGGGCGGGCGACAGGCGCGTCGTCCGGGTGTTCACAGGTCCGCCGGGGACCCGCGGCGGGGGATGAGGCCGCGGTGGGGTCCGCTCAGCCCTGGGCCTTGAGGATGTAGTCGACCGCGTCGCCGACCGTCTTGAGGTTCTTGACGTCGTCGTCCGGGATCTTCACGTTGAACTGCTCCTCGGCCGCCACGACGACCTCGACCATGGACAGCGAGTCGACGTCCAGGTCGTCGGTGAAGGACTTGTCGAGCTGCACGTCCTCGGTGGGGATGCCGGCGATCTCGTTCACGATGTCGGCGAGACCCGCGACGATCTCTTCCTTGGTGGCCATCTTTACGGCGCTCCTTGATGTGTTGCTGTGCGATGCGGCGTGCGGGACTGCGGCGCCGCGAGGTGTGTCTAGGGGAGAGTAACGACCGTGGCCGCGTAGACCAGCCCCGCCCCGAAACCGATGATCAGTGCGGTGTCGCCACTCTTGGCCGCACCGGAGGCGAGCAGCCGCTCCATCGCCAGCGGGATGGAGGCCGCCGAGGTGTTGCCGGTGGTCTCGATGTCCCGGGCGACCGCGACGTGTTCGGGCAGCTTGAGGGCCTTGATCATGGAGTCGATGATCCGCATGTTGGCCTGGTGCGGGATGAAGGCGTCGAGATCCTCGGCGGCCACGCCGGCGGCGTCCAGCGCCTCCTGGGCGACCCGGGCCATCTCGTACACCGCCCAGCGGAAGACCGCCTGGCCCTCCTGCGTGATCGCGGGGAACTTGACCTCGCCGCGGGTGTCGACCGGCAGCTGCGAGGAGTCGCCGGAGCGGAACGCGTCCCACGCCACCGTCTGGGTGATGGTGCCGGCCTTGTCGCCCTCCGAGCCCCAGACGGTCGGCCCTATGGCGGGCTCCTTGGCCGGGCCGAGCACGACCGCGCCCGCGCCGTCGCCGAAGAGGAACGCGGTCGCCCGGTCCTCCTTGTCGGTGAGGTCGCTGAGCCGCTCCACGCCGATCACCAGGACGTGCCGGGCGGACCCGTCGGTGATCATGCCCTTGCCGAGGGTCAGGCCGTAGGTGAAGCCCGCGCAGCCGGCCGAGATGTCGAACGCGGCCGGCTTGCCCGCGCCGATCCGGTGGGCGATCTCGGTGGCGATCGCCGGGGTCTGCTTGAAGTGCGAGACGGTCGCGACGACGACCGCGTCGATGTCGGCGGCGTCGAGCCCGGCGTCGGCGATCGCCTTGCCGGCGGCCTCGATCGACATCTCGGCGACCGTCTCGTCCGGCCCGGCCCAGTGCCGGGAGGCGATCCCGGAGCGGGACCTGATCCACTCGTCGCTGGAGTCGATGTGCTCGAGGATCACCTCGTTGGGCACCACCCGGACCGGGCGGTAGCCGCCCACGCCGACGATGCGGGCGTACGGAGCACCTTTGCTGGGGCTGATCTTCGCTGTCATCGCTGCGGGTGCTCCTTCGTCGCGTCCTGGGAGGGGGCGTCTTCCGGTCGGTCCTGCGGCGGAACGCCCGCCGCCTCCGCGGCCAGCTCGCGCGCGGCGTCGAGCTGGTCCGGTGTCTTCAGCGCCAGGGTGCGGACGCCGGGCAGGGCGCGCTTGGCGATACCCACCAGCGTGCCGCCGGGGGAGACCTCGATGATCGCGGTGACCCCGAGCTGCTTGAACGTTTCCATGCACAGGTCCCAGCGCACCGGGTGCGAGACCTGGTTGACCAGCCGGCCCACGACGTCCGCGCCCTTGTCCACCTTCTGCCCGTCCGCGTTCGAGACATACGGCAGCGACGGGTCGGAAACGGTCAGCGTCGGCGCGAGGGCCTCCAGCGCGGCCACCGCCGGCGCCATGTGGTCGGTGTGGAACGCGCCGGCCACCGCCAGCGGCCGGACCCGGGCGCCCTCGGGCTTCTGTTCGGCGAGTGCCGCCAGCTGCTCCAGGGTGCCGGCCGCCACGATCTGCCCGGCGCCGTTGATGTTCGCCGGGGTCAGCCCCAGCCCGGCCAGGTGGGCGACGACCGTGTCCTGGTCGCCGCCGAGCACCGCGGACATGCCGGTCTCGGTGACCGCGGCCGCCTCGGCCATCGCCCGGCCGCGGGCGGCCACGAACGCCAGCGCGTCCTGCTCGGTCAGCACGCCGGCGAGCACCGCCGCGGTGATCTCGCCGACGCTGTGCCCGGCGACCGCGTCGGGCCGCCCGGCGGCGCCGTCGCGGAACACGCCGAGCTCACCGGCGGACAGCAACCCGGCCGCCACCAGCAGCGGTTGGGCCACCTTGGTGTCGCGGATCTCGTCCGCGTCGGCCTTCGTGCCGTAGTGGACGAGGTCGAGGCCGACCGCGTCGGACCAGCCCGCGAGCCGGCCGGCAGCGCCGGGCAGGTCGAGCCAGGGAGACAGGAAGCCGGGCGTCTGGGCGCCTTGGCCGGGAGCGACGAGTACGAGCACGTTCACACTCTCTCTCGCGGGCGGGTGTCACCGCCCGTGGGGACAAGGACGAAGAAGTGTCAGCCGATTTGTGGGTGTCCAACAAACGTGTCAGCGCCGCGGGTCCTTGTCGGAGAGTCGGCCCAGGATCAGGGCGATGCGCAGGGTGAACGCCGAACGTACGTCGGAGGGTGACCAGCCGGTGACGTCGGTCACACGTCGTAGCCGGTAGCGCACCGTATTGGGGTGCACGAACAGCATGCGCGCGGCCCCTTCCAGCGAGGACGCCTGCTCCAGGTAGACACTCAGAGTCTCCAGTAGCGCCGAGCCCGCCTCTTCCAGCGGCCTGTAGATCTCCTCCACCAGCTGACTGCGAGCATAGCGGTCGCCCGCCATCGCACGCTCCGGCAGCAGATCGTCGGTGAGTACCGGGCGTGGCGCGTCCGGCCAGGCCCGGCACGCCTTGAGCCCGGCGGCCGCGGCCTGCGCGGACCGGGTCGCCGACAGCAGGTCGCCGACCACCGGGCCGGCCACCACCGGACCCGGCGCGAACGGCCCGATCAGCGCCTTCGCCACCCGGATCGGGTCGTCGTCGCCCCCGGCGATCACCACCAGCCGCTCGCCGAGCACCCCGGTCAGCACCTGGAGCTTCGCGTGCCGGGAGGCCCGGCGGATCGCCTCCACGGTCAGCTCGCTGTCGCCGTTGGGCGCGGTGCCGAGCACCACCACGATCTTGTCCGGCGAGTTCCAGCCGAGCGCGGCGGCCCGCGACAGCACGCCCTCGTCGGCCTCCCCGGAGAGCACCGCGTTGACCACCAGCGACTCCAGCCGGGCGTCCCACGCGCCGCGCGCCTCGGCGGCCTGCGCGTAGACCTGCGCGGTGGCGAAGGCGATCTCCCGGGCGTAGACGAGCAGCGCCTCGCGCAGCACGCCCTCGTCGCCGGGCGCGGCCACCTCGTCGATCGCGGACTCCATGACCTCGATGGTGGTGCGCACCATCTCCACGGTCTGGCGCAGCGAGATCGCCCGGGTCAGCTCGCGCGGGGCGGTGCCGAAGACGTCGGTGCTGATCGCCTGCGGTGCCTCGGGGTGGCGGAACCACTCGGTGAACGCGGCGATACCGGCCTGCGCGACGAGCCCGATCCAGCTGCGGTTCTCCGGGGGCATCGCCCGGTACCAGGGCAGTTGCTCGTCCATCCGCGCGATGGCGTGTGCGGCCAGCCGCCCGGCGGACTTCTCCAGCCGGCGCAGGGTCGCGGTGTGGTCGCCGCGGGGCGGCTCGGATCGGGCGGGCCGGGACGGCCGCTGCGGCGGGTTCTGCGCGGAAGGAGGCACGGTCCAAGCCTGCCTTATGGCCGCGGTCACTCGGGGGGCGGGTTGTCCGTTTCGGTCATCCGTAGGTGGGCTCGGCGGTCATCCGCCAGACCAGGTACTCCGCGTCCGGGGCCGCGTCGGCCCGCCGGGCGGGGGCGCCGGTGGCGCGCAGGGCGTCGCCCGGGCCGAGCCGCGCGGCGCCGATCCGGACCCGGCCGCGCAGCACATGCACGTACTGGAACGGGGCGGCCGGCAGGTCCTGCGCGCCGCGGGCCAGGTGCAGCGCGGCGTGCGGCTGGCGCAGCGGCAGCGCGGCGCCCGGGGCGGCGGAGGCGAGCGGGAACAGCCCGGGCCCGGCCGGTACGGCGCCGGCGGCGACGGTGTGCCGGGGCGGGCCGCCGGCCGGGTCCGGGTGCAGCCACATCTGGAGGAAGCGCAGCGGCGCGGGGCCGGGGTTGCGTTCCACGTGGCGCACGCCGGCGCCCGCGCTGAGCAGTTGGGCGTCGCCCGCGCGCAGCCTGGTCGCGGTGCCGTCGGCGTCGCGGTGCTCCAGCTCGCCCTCGATCACCCAGGTGACGATCTCGGTGTCGCGGTGCGTGTGCTCGGCGAAGCCCGCGCCGGGGGTGAGGCGCTCCTCGTTGCAGGCCAGCAGCATCCCGAACCGCAGGTTCGCCGGGTCGTAGAAGTCCGCGAAGGAGAACGCGTGCAGTGTCTCGATTCCGGCCGACGGCTCCCCGCCGGGATAGCGGCGCCCGGCGGGCCAGACCTCCTCCTGCGGCTGCCCGGTCATCCGGCGGCGGGCAGTTCGGCGAGGACCGCGTCGGTCAGCGGCGGCCACGCCTGCGTCGCCCACTCGCCGAAGGGGCGGTCGGTCAGCACCGCGCAGGCCGCGCCGGCCCGCGGGTCCACCCACAGGAAGGTGCCGGACTGGCCGAAGTGGCCGAAGGTCGCGGGGGAGGAGTGGGCGCCGGTCCAGTGCGGGCGCTTGGCGGCGCGGATCTCGAAGCCCAGGCCCCAGTCGTTCGGGTCCTGCGCGCCGTAGCCGGGCAGGACGCCCTTCAGGCCCGGGAACGCCACGGAGGTCGCGGTCACGACGGTCGAGGGGTGCAGCAGCCGCGGGTCCTGGAGTTCCGCGGCGAACCTCAGCAGGTCCGCGACCGTGGAGACGCCGTCCGCGGCGGGCGAGCCCTCCAGCGCGGTGTCCGCCATGCCGAGCGGCTCCAGCACCGCCTGGCGGGCGTACTCCGCGAACGGGATGCCCGCGGCCTTCGTCAGCGCTTCGCCCAGCGCCTCGAAGCCGGTGTTGGAGTAGATGCGGCGTGTTCCGGGCAGGGCGAGGACCTTCTCGGCGTCGAAGGCGAGCCCCGAGGTGTGGGCGAGCAGGTGCCGTACCGTCGAGCCCTGCGGGCCCGCCGGGTCGTCCAGCTCGAAGACGCCCTCCTCCCACGCGACCAGCACCGCGTACGCCGCGAGCGGCTTCGTCACCGACGCCAGGGGGTACCTCCGGTGGAGGTCGCCGTACGTCCCCGCCACGGTTCCGTCCGCCCGGACCACGCCCGCGGCGGCGTTCGCCACCGGCCACTGCCCGATCATCGCCAAGCTCTCCATGGACCTGACCCTACGGGGTGCCCGCTCCGCGGAGTTGCGGGACCTTGCAGTCCGCGGTGGCTGGTCGCGCCGTTCCCCGCGCCCCTTTGGGGCGCGAGCTTCTTCCGCGGGAGTACCCGGGCGAATCCAGGGGCGCGTGGGGGTACCTCCCAGGCGAAGCTCTGGGGGAGAACGGCGCGACCAGCCCACCACCGGGGGGTGGTCCCTCAGCCGGCAGGCACCACCCGCCCCGGGGGGTCGGGGGCACCCCGAACCCCCTTGCCTGGAGTGCGCTCGAAGGTCTTAGCGTGGGGGGTATGACAGTGGTGCGGGTGGGTCAGAGGCAGACGGATACCGAGGCGCACTGCGCAGCACCTGAGCCGCATATGCGCCCGGACGGCCAGGACCAGTACACGATCGGCGAGGTCGCGGCGTTCACCGGGTTGAGCGCCCACACGTTGCGGTGGTACGAGCGGATCGGGCTGATGCCGCACGTGGACCGCTCCCACACCGGCCAGCGCCGTTTCACCAACCGCGACCTGGACTGGCTGGCGTTCGTGGGGAACCTGCGGCTGACGGGGATGCCGGTCGCGGACATGGTGGCGTACGCGGAACTGGTGCGCGCCGGGGAGCACACGTTCGGCGAGCGGCACGCCCTGCTGGAGTCGACCCGGGCGGACGTGGTGCGGCGCATCGCCGAACTCCAGGGCACCCTGACGGTGCTGGACCGCAAGATCGACACGTACGCGGCCGCGCACTCCCCGAATCGCACGGCCTGAGCCCGGCAGCCGCTACGGGCGGACCCGGGCGGTGCGGATCGCGGCGAGCACGGCCGCGGCGAACGGCAGCGACTCGTGCACGGAGCCGTACCCGAGCCCGAAGACGACGCTGGCGGGGTCGCGGTCGGCGGCGGGCGGCGGCTCCGTCCGCTCCCGCGGCACCAGCCGCAGATGCCCGTGGACCTGCTCGGGCGAGCGCCACTCGACGCCGCTCAGCTCCTCGACCGGAAACGTCTGGTCCCCGGAGTTCCACTTGGCGGTGGACGCGCCGGTGCGGAACCAGTGGAAGCCGACCGTCCGGCCGTCGAACGTGGCCTTCGCGTCGTACGCCTTGAAGGAGCGCGGCGCGGAGGGGGCCGGGACGAGGAAGCGCGGGCCGGCCGGGTCGGTGCCGGCCGCGGCGGCGCGGACGGCGGCCAGCAGCACGTCCCGGGCGGTCTCGGCGAGCGACGCGCTCTGCTCGGGCAGCACCAGCCGGTAGGGGTCGGCGCTCTCCCGCAGTTGGCCGCCGGCGACCTCCATGAGTGGGTCGGCGCCCGGCCGCGGGGTCGCCCGCAGGACCAGGGTGCCGCGGCGGCCGGGCACCAGCTCCACGTCCGCCAGGGCCTCGTGCGGCACCCTCCGCTCACCGAGCGCCTGGAGCAGCCGCGACCCGCGCACCCCTCTGCTGTACCGGATCACCACGGCGTCGGGCTCGAACTCCCACACGGCGTTGCTCCCGGTCAGCGCTTCACCCATAAGGCTCAGCTTATGGCCGCCCCGGCCGCCTGTGTCCCTTATGCGCTACGCGCGTCACCAAAACAGGGGTGGGTTTTTCCGGGCGCCCATGACCCGGACAAGACCGCTGGTACGGGTGTTCCGGGTGGGGCGGATGATCTTCGAGTAGTCGCCCAGGGCGATCGCCGCGAAGTTGGCGAGGCTGGTCGTCCCGGGCACGAAGTAGCCGCCGTGCCCGTCGGCGCCCGCGGTGCTGATCACCTGGGCGCCGAAACCCGCGGAGACCGGGTCGGTGCCGTGGCCGAGCCCGGCGAACTCCACGTGCGGCACCCCGCCGATCCAGTCCCCGGCGTCCCGGGCCGCCCACACCCGCGCGCTGGTGTGGAGGGCGGTGACGTCCCGGGCGCGCATGCCCGGGCTGCCCATGACGGCGATGTCGCGGACCCGCCCGGGCGGCAGGTGCGGCGCGGCCAGCCCGCACAGCACCGAGCCGTAGGAGTGGCAGAACAGCGCCACGTCGCGGCGGCGCGGGAGCCCGGCGAGCAGCGACTCCAGCCGGCCCGCGCCGCGCGCCGCGAGGGTGCCGGTGAAGGCGTCCAGGCCGATGCCGCGCGGGGCGGTGTACCCGGCCCACGCGATCACCGCGACGCGCGCGCCGGGCCGGGCGCGGCGCTCGGCCCCGTACAGCGCGCGGGCCATCCCGGCAGTGGCGGAGTACCGCTTGGCGTCGGCGCGTTCGAAGTCGGCCAGATCGGTGTCCACGCCGGGGACGACCACCGCGATCCGGTCCGCGGTGCGCAGGTCGCCCAGCACCTCCGCGACGCGCCCGCCCCCGGTCGGGTCGAACGCGAGGATCTGCCGCCGGCCCGCCAGGAGCGAGGTGTACCGGTCCGCCAGGTCCGCCATCGCGGTACGGCCCGCCGCGGTGAGTTGGTCGCTGTGCTGGTCCGCCCGCACCGCCGCACGCTGCCGCAGCAGCGCGAGCCGGTTGGCGCCGTAGCGCAGCGCCGGGTCCACGCCGTCCAGGTTGCCGACCACCAGCGGGTAGCGCCGCGCCAGCCCGAGGCGCTGGGCGCCGCTGAGCGAGGCGAAGAAACGGGCGACCGTACCGGGTGCCGCGTCCACGCCCGGCAGCCGCCTGGCCCCGACCGTGCCGTGCGCCCACGCCGCCAGCGCCGCCGCCATCGCGTCCCGCGCCGCCCGGGGAGACAGCGCCGACGTCCACCCCGTCGTCGTCAGCAGTACCACGACGACCACCAGCGCGAGCAGCGGCCGCACCACCCCGCGCCCCGGCCCGCCCCCCACGGCCCCCGGCGCCCCTGCCCCCGCCCCCGCCTGCGCCGGCACCCGGCTCCCCGCAACCACCACCGCCGCGCCGGCCCGCACCGTCACCCGCCCGATCCCCGTAAAATCACCTTCGCCCCTTTCGTCCCCGGATGCTACGACACCCCACCCCCCGCCCCCTCACATCCACCCCCACCCCGGCGGGTCCCCGTGTCGGCCAATGTCCGTGGGCGCGCG
>NZ_JBAGKC010000034.1:0-71743 GCF_037034245.1 Streptomyces sp. CA2R106 | reverse complement strand
GAGGCCCAGGCCGAGGCGGAGCGGGTGAAGGCCGAGACGACGCAGCGCATCGAGGAGGCAAACGCCGCCGCCCAGCAGGCCCGCGACGACGCAGCCCGCCAGGTCGAGGAGGCCGAGTCGGCGCGGCGTGCCGCGGAGGCGGAAGCCGTGCGCCAGGAGGCCGCAGCCGACGCAGCCCGTACCGACCGGGATCGGCTGATCAAGGAGCACGGCGAGGACCGAGAGCGTTGGACGAAGACACTGGACGAGGAGCGGAAGGAGTTCCGCGGCCAGCTCGCCGCCGCGACCAAGCGCGCCACCGAGGCGTACGAAGAGGCCGATCGGTTGCGGCGCGAGCTCGCCGCAGCGGTACGGCCGCCCGTCGAGGAGGAGTCGCCGGCCGACGGGGAAGCCGCGTCGGCGACGAAGGGGGGACGGCGAGCCGCCCGGACCACCGCGGCGAAGCCATGACCGGACCGGGGGACTTAGCAGGCGGCCGCACGGGAGGGGAAGGCAATGCAGCCGGTTGACGTGGTCAGCGGGGCCCTGCTCGGCGCGGCCGCGGCCGCCCTCGCTCGCGCAGTGTGGCAGGCGAACCGGCGTCGGGCACGTAGCCGCACGGCGGAGTGGGGCGCCGTCGGCTTGGTGCTCGCCGGGTGCGCGGCGTACGTGCACGACGCGTTCGGCGGGCCGCGGCCGACGCATCCGTTCGGCGACGCGCCCGGCGCCCCGTGGTGGCAGGTGGCCACGGTCGCCGCCGTGGTGTTCGCCGCCGTGGTGTTCGCCGCCGGGTGCACGCGGCTGGTGGCCCGCGGGGTGCGCGTGCTCCGGCGGTTCAGCCGCCGGCGGCGCGTCCTCGCTGGCAACGCGCATGTTGCTGCTCTACGCGAGCGGCACGACGCGATACGCGAGCTGTACGGGGCCGCGTTGCTGGCCGGCATCGCCGACGAGCTCGCCGACCGCGAGCAGGTCGACCAGCTCGCCGCCGCGCTGCACCAGGCCGGCGACCTACGCGAGACCGCCGGCGACGACTACGCGGCCGGCTCACGGTACGCGCGAGCCATCGGCGAGCTGGAGGCAGCTTGGCAGCCGCTCGCGCCCGAGGCCCGCCGACGCGGCATCGCTCTGGACGACTACGAAGGGGAGGCGTACAGGTGACCACGACGAAGGAAGGCGCGTTGCTCGCCGAGCACGCGGCCGACCTACTCGCCGGCATCCCGCGGCCCGCAAAGCCCCGCGATCCCGTCGACCAGGTCGACGGGGTGTCGCTGACGGAGATGAACCGGTACCAGTGGCAGCAGGACCCGAACCGGCGGCCGCGGTACGCCGGCGAGCTGTACTCCCTCGCGGCCGGTTGGGTCGACAGCCTGCGCACCGAGTGCGCCATAAAGAAGTACGCCCGGTGGATTGGGGAGCTGCACAGCTCAGGGGACTATCGGTACCAGCCCCTCCCCGGCGACCACCGGGCGGCCGGAGACTGCCGCGCGCTCATCCGCTTGTTGCGCGGACTCGCCGCCCACCAGGCGGACGCCGACTGATTCACCGCCAGCTCGCCGACGAGCGGCCCGTGTCCAGCACCAGGGGCGCGGGCCGCCGTCGTCCCGCCCGCCCACGCACAGGTGCCACGGGACCGGCGCGGTTTCCTAACGGATACCCGGGCCCCGGGCATCCGTTAGGAAGTCGTCAGAACAACCGGCCGTGTTCGGCGAACGGGTCGCCGGCCGCGTGGACTCCGGCGACGACCTCGCCGAGCTCCGCCGGGTCGACCACCCCGCGACCGACGGCCGCGAGGACCGCCGTACGCAGCTCGCGGGCCGCGGCCGCGGCGCCCCGTCGGTCAGCCTTGCCGACCCGCCCCGGGTGCGTCACTCGGTCACGGCGCATAGCGTCGCCGAGGTTGTCGACCTGATCCCCGAGCCGGAGGCAGGCCGGCCGCACGCATAGCGTCACGTCGCAGTCGTGACGGATCACGTGCCCGGACGGGATCGGTCCGTTGTGCGCCTGCCACATCCAGCGCGGGGGGCGCACGTTCTCCGAGCGCCCCTCAGCCGCGGCCGCCGTCGGCGCCCAGAAACGCCCGTACCCGTCGTCCGCCACGGCCCCGGTGTAGATCCAACACCGGTCCGTAACGGCGACGTAAGCCCGTAGCCGGGCCCACTCCCCCAGGTCCGCCCGCGGCGGAAGGTCGACGGGCGGGCGGACCGTTTCGGGTACGCGAGGCACGGTGGCCTACGCGGAAGCCGGCGCGGCCGCCGCGGCGCCCGCCTCGCTCTGCGCGGGGATCGTCCCCGCCGCGTCCTCGCCGGCCGCGTCCGCGGCGCCGTCGTCCGATGCCGCGTCGTCCGTCTCAACGTCCCTGCCGCCGGTCACGTCCCGGTGGAGCGTGAGGTACGCCGACACCTCCGCCGGCGTCAGGCCGAGCAGTTCCGCAGCGCGCGCCTTGCCCACCGTCTCTACCAGGTCGGCCACGCCGCCGGCGGCCGCCTCGCGGGCCGCCTCTTCCTTGTCCAGGAGCACGAAAACGGCGTCCGCCGCTTTCCGCTCTCGTGCGTGCTGTTCGCGCAGCGCGGCGCGTCGATCCTGTACGCGGTTGTTCCGTGTCGATGCCATGCACGCAGTGTAGGAGGTGCCCACGTCCGCGCGGCACGGGTTTGGCGTGCGCCGCCGCCGAGTTCCTAACGGTTCCCTCCGCGCGGGCGGCCGCCGGCCGCCCGCGCGAGTCCCCCACTGTAGCCCGCGTGTTGGGCGGGGCGGGGGACGCGGGCGCCGTTCGGCGCCCAAGGGCCCCTCACGGGGCCAGCTCACGCAAGCGTGAGCAGTCGAGCAGAGCTCGACAAGACAACGGAGCTCATCCAGCGGAGCATGGATGAGCCCTCATCAGCGCGAAGCGCTGACAAGGGCAAGGAGAGTGTTAACGATCATGAGGGAAATGCACCCTCATGATCGTTAACACTCAAAAGATCAGCACACCTCTTGCACTCCGGAAATGATCTTGAAAACGGCGTACGATCGCCGGGTGCCTTCCTTCCCGAACTGCCGCGCGAGCGCCGCCGTGTGCCCGCGTCCGGGGGGCGGTGGTCGGGCATGATGACGCTTCACGCGATCTCCGCGGGCAGCGGAATCGACTACCTCATGTCGACCGTGGCGAGCGGTGACAAGGAGATCAAGGCCCGCGACCTCAATGCGTATTGGTCGAGCGGGGGCGACACGCCGGGCGAGTGGATCGGCCAGAAGGCCGCCGCACTTGGCCTTACGGGGCAGGTCAGCCAGGAGGCCGCCGACGCGATCTTTAAGGACGGGGTCGATCCGGCCACAGGCAAGGGGCTTGGCCGCAGGTGGCCGCGCTACCCGACCGCGGATGAGCGGTACGAGCAGATGCTTGCCCGCGAGCCGCACGCCACGGAGGCCCGCAAGGTCGAGCTCCGCAAGAAGGCGGATCGGCTCGGGGAGCAGACCGCCCGGGCCGGGTGGGAAACGGTGCTCTCCCCCGTCAAGTCGTTCTCTGTGCTGTGGGGCGTGTCGAACGACGAGGTACGCGCCGAGTTGGAGGCCGCCGAGGCGGCCGCCTTTGCGAAGGTGTGGGCCCGCATCGAGGGCGAGGCCGCGTGGACCCGCGTCGGCCCGCAGGGTGCCGCCCAGGTCGAGGCCGACGGCGGGTTGATTGCGGCCGCGTTCGTCCACCGGTCCAGCCGTGCGGGTGACCCGGACTGGCACCGTCACGTGGCGATCTCCGCGAAGGTGCAGACGGCTGACGGCCGTTGGCTCGCGCTGGACGCTCGCCCGCTGCACCGCATCACGGTGGCCCTGTCGGAGATGTACACGACCGAGGTTGAGCGCGAGATGTACGAGCGCTTCGGCATCGTGGCCGCGCCCCGTGAGGACACCATCAGGCCGGACAAGCGCCCGGTGCGCGAGTTCGCCGGGGTGTCCGCAGACGTGGTCGGGCTGTTCAGCCAGCGGCGTCGCCAGACGGAGCGCGCCCTACGCGGGATGCTCGCCGACTTCCGCGAGCGCGAGGGACGCGAGCCGAGCAGGCCCGAGCAGTACGCACTAGCCCAGGCCGCAGCGCTCACCGCCCGCCCGGACAAGAAGCCCAAGAGCGTGGGGGCCGAGCGCCGGCAGTGGCGCCGCCGGGCGTGGCAAGCCGGGGTCCGGATGCCCGGCCGGTGGGTTCAGCACGCCCAGCGCGCCAGCCGCGAAGCCCTCGCCGACCGGCCAGCCCCGCCGTCTCTGGACACCGTCGCCGGGCGAACGCTCGCGGTCTTGGAGCAGCACCGCGAGTCATGGACCCGCGCCAACGCGGAGGCCGAGACGTACCGACAACTCACCGCAGCCGGGTGGCACCTCGCCGCAGGCGACCGGTTCGACGCACTCGTTCAGCAGGTCACCGACCACGTACTGAGCCCCGAGACGTGCGAGCTCATCACCCCGCCGGAGCCTCTGACCGTCCCGAGCAGGTACCAGCGCCGGGACGGTTCGCCGATCTTCGTACAGCACGGATCAGCCCGGTACACCTCTCACCGCATCAAGGGTTGGGAGGCGGATCTAGTCGAGGCTGCCAACCGCCCGGCCCCGGTCACGAGGCTGACGGCCGACCAGATCGACGCCGCCCTGTCCGTCGGGGACACCGCCCGAGGCTTCCAGCCGTCCGAGGAACAGCGCGCCGCGGTGCACGAGGTGTTCACCGGCGACACCCAGGCCCGGGCCATCATCGGCCCCGCTGGCACCGGTAAGACGACGATCATGCGGCTGGTCAAGGAGGTAGCCGACGCCCACGGGATCGAGGTGTTGGGCCTCGCCGGCGGGCAGCTCCAGGCCGACAACCTCGCGGCAGCCGCGGACATCCGGGCGGAGAACCTGGCCCGGTGGCGCACCATGTCCGAGCAGTTCGCCCGCGGGCAAGCCCGCTG
Source organism: Streptomyces sp. CA2R106 (assembly GCF_037034245.1). Lineage (NCBI taxonomy): Bacteria > Bacillati > Actinomycetota > Actinomycetes > Kitasatosporales > Streptomycetaceae > Streptomyces > Streptomyces sp. CA2R106. Next base: position 66,854 of record NZ_JBAGKC010000034.1, on the reverse strand, counting down.
GACGCTCGCCCCCGGAACGATCGTCATCGTGGACGAGGCCGGCCAGGCGTCGACCCCCGACCTACACGCGATTCTGCGCCAAGTCGAGGACGCCGGCGGCCGCATCCTGCCCACCGGCGACCCCCGGCAGCTTGGTTCCCCGGGTGTCGGCGGCGCCCTCGCGCTGCTGGAGGCCCGCAGCCGGCCCATCTACCTATCCGAAGTCCGGCGCTTCCGCAGCGTCTCCGGGGACCTGCGACAGTGGGAGATCGACGCCGCCGCCGCTCTCGCCCGAGGCGACGCCGAGGGATCATGGGAGGCGTACAGCGCCCGCGGCCGCATCCACACCGGCACCCTTGACGAGATGGTGGACGCCGCGTACGCCGCGTGGCAGGCGGACACCGCGGACGGCGTCGCCAGCATCCTGATCGCCCCGACCAACGCGCTCGCCGCCCAGCTCTCCGACCGGGCTCGCGCGGACCGCGTCGCCGCCGGCACCGTGGACGACCGGAACACCGTCACCCTGCACGACGCGAACCGGGCCGGCCGCGGGGACCAGGTCGTGACCCGCGCGAACAACCGCGACATCCATTGCGAGGACACCCGGCAGTACGTCCGCAACGGAGACGTATGGAGCGTGCGCAAGGTACTGCGCGGCGGCGCCCTGGTGGTCGAGCACACCCTTACCGGCGGAGTGGCCGAGCTCCCCGCCGAGTACGTGGCCGGCGGGGGCGTCGAACTCGGCTACGCCATCACCAAAGACCGCGCCCAGGGCGTCACCGTGCAGTCCGGGCACGGACTTTTCGCGCCCGGGATGGACGCCAATTCGGCATATCCCGCGCTCACTCGCGGCAGCCACACCAATCATGCATATTTGTCGACAGACGCCGGGGTCGACCTGGAGACCGGCGAGCCCGGCCGCCCACTCACCGGTCGTCAAGCGTGGGCCGCCATCGTCGCCCGGGACGGAACACAGCTCTCTGCTACCGCCCTGCAAGCCCGGATGTGGGACGAAGCCGATGCCATCCGGACGCACATCCCCCGCTTGCGATACGTGCTGGACCAAATCGCTGACGCCGCCTCACAGCAGGCAATCCGGCGCCTACTCGGGGAACACCTCGGAAATCTCATCACCACCGCTCCCGCGTGGCCAGCCCTGCGGGCACAGCTGATGGAGTACGCGGACGCCGGGTACGACACGGACGCCCTTGTTGTCGCCGCGTGCGCCACGCGTGAGTGGACCGGTGATATTGACGACTACGCCGCGATCCTGCATGCCCGCAATCGCACGATGATGGAGGCTGGACACGCCGAGCGTCTCCGGTTCCGCGACGAGGACGGCGAGGACCAGGAGCACGAGCGCCCCGCCACCGCGACGACCTACGAGACAGACCCGGAGGCAACCGGGGCCGACGTACTGCGCGCCATCGGGCTGACCCTGCCCGAGGACCAGGCCGGAGACGATGGCCAGCACGAGTACGCTGACCAGCTCGCCGACGCGATCCGGGCCCGCGCTGACCACCTCGCCGAGCTGGCCCGTGCCGACGCGCAGGCCAGCCACGGGTGGGCCGCCGCGTACGGGCCCGAGCCCGAGCCCGAGTCGGTCGCCGGCGCCGTCGCGTGGCGCGACCAGCTCGCCGCCGCAGCCGCGTTCCGCGACCTCGCCGACTACACCGGCGCCGACCCCACCGGGCCGGCCCCGACCGACGATCAGCCCATGGTCCGCGGACTGTGGCGGGCCGCCCAGATGCTCCCCGACGACCAGGCCGCGTACATCAACGCGCTCGCGCTCGCCGCGTCCGGTGCCACGTGGCTGGACGCCGTCGGCACTCCCCCGGCGCCCGGCGACCCCGCCCGCCCGGCATGGGCCCGCGCCGTCGCCGCCGTCGCTGACTACCGCGGGTTGTGGGAGTTCGGGCACGAAACCGCCGCGATTGGCGACCGTCCCACCGAGCCGGTGCAGGCCGCCGACTACGACGCCGCCCGCCGCGCGCTGGACGCTTACCGATGGGTCAAGGCACACCCGGCCCTCGCCGAACTCGACGGCGACACCCTCGCCGTGATCATCGCGCAGGGCAACGCCGGCGAGACCGCGGCCGAGGCAGCCGCCGCCGCCATCGCCGCATACGACGCTGCAACCGTCGCGCAGACGGCCGCCGAGCAGGCCGCGGAGGACGCGGAGAACCGCGCCGCAACCGCCCGCACGGCCCGCGAAACCCTGGTTCCGCAGGTAGCCGCCGAACTCCCCGGCACCAAGGAGGCGCTAGAGGAGATGGTGAACGAGCGGATCGCCGAGCTGGAGACGGCGGCAGCCCGCGCCCGCGCGCAGGCCGAGAACGCCGAGCAGACCACCGACGCGACCCGGGCCCGCGTCGAGGAGACCGCCCCCGGCGCCCTCGCCGCCCGCGAGGCCATGCGGAAGGCGGAGGAGGCCCGCCGCATCCTCGCCCGCCGGGCGATGGACACCAGCAGCGACCCCGAGGCGCCCCCGGCCGACGAGCCGCCCCGGTGGGACGAGCGCCCCCACGGGGACCTCACCGAGCGCGAGTTGGTCGACGCGTCGGCCCACGCCGTCGCCGAGGCCGTCGAGATCGAGCGCGCCGCCCCGGCCCCGGTGTACGGGCCGCAGACCCAGGAGACCGCCCAGGCCACGGCAGCCGCCGCCGAGCTGCGTGAGCACGCCGGCAAGCTGCGCGCGGAATACCGCACCCGCGCCGTGATGACGCCCGAGCAGCGCACCCAGGAGACCGAGGAGCGCACCGCCCGCCGCACCCGCACGGCCGCCGCACGGCTCGCCGGAGCCTACGCCGACACCACCGGCCCGGAAGCCCTGGACGCCGCCCGCGGCCGCGCCCGCACCCCCCAGCAGCAGCCGGAGCCGTGCGCCACCGACGCCCGACGCAAGGCACCCGAGGCCGCGCCGAAGCCCGCGCCGGGCCGACCGCAGCAGCGCCCCGCGGACGAACGCCGACCCGCCCCGCGCAACCAGACAGAGGAGCGGTTGGACCGCGCGTACGGCGACGCCACCGGCCCGGAGGCGATGGACAAGGCCCGCGGCCGCAAGCAGTCCGCGCCGAAGCCAACCCCGGCCGACCGCCCGGCCCCGAGCCCGCAGCAGCCGGAGAAGCCCGCACCGGCAACGCAACCGCAGGCCGAAAAGCCGACCACCAAGCCCAAGCGGCGCCGCGCGAGCGAGCGTCTGGACCAGGCATACGACCGCGACGGCGGGGCGAAGCCGGGCAGCCGGCCAGACGATGCGGCCAAGCGCCGCAACCGGCCCAAGCCGCCGCGCCCCGGCGGGCCGTCCATCTGACCGGGTGCCAGCACCGGCCCGAAAACGCAACGGTGGCCCCTCCCGCAGGAGAGGCCACCGTCGAGGAAGTCGGGCCGTCAGCTCGCCGCTGGCGCGGCGGCCCGGCGCTTCATGATGACCTCGCGGACTGCGGTCGCAGCGTACTCGCCGGGGTGCTTGTGGTCCCCACGCCGACAGTCCCGGCCGGTCTCCCCCAGCGCCGAGACCATGCGCCGCTGGAAGTCCTCCCAATCGCTGTGCCACCGGCCGACGTATGCCGCGGTTGCCGTCGCGTACGCGTCGATCCGGCCGAAGGCCAGCGCTGCCAGGTCGAGGGCGAGCCCTTCGTGAAGCTGCCAGCACGCCGGAATGATCTGTTCTTCCTGCCAGCCGTACGCGTGGTTGTGCCACATCACCACGTCATCCAGCCAGCCCAGGACCGCCGCTTGGAGCTTCTCCCCCAGCTCCGGCAAGTTCCACGGCCGCGGCACCAGCCCGTCGAACACCACGCCGGTGTCCGGGTCGGCCAGCTCGCTGCTGTCGTCTTCGTTTTCGTCTTCGTCCTCGCTGGCGGATTCCTCCGCCGCGATGAGTTCGAGCTGCTGCGCGACCCGTTCCGGCAGCTCCGGCCACGGCCATAGCACCTCACGCGGCTCCAGGTCCTCCACGGGCTTCACCGACCACTTGTCTGCCATCACCGGCCACCCTTCCCCATGCGGACGCTGGCACCGCCGCGGCCGCGCTCAGCCCAGGTCGCCGCGTTGGCCTCCATGAACTTCCGTCGTTCCTCGCTCGCGCGGGCCCGGGCGGTGTCCGCCATCATCCGCACCTGTCGAATCTCGGCTTCAATCTCCGGCCAGTCCGCGGACTCCGACAGCTTCGGCAGCCGCGTCAGGACCGGGGGCAAGTTGCCGGCGAGCAACAGCGCTTCCCCCGCACCCGGCGAGTCCAGTTGGCCGATCTGGTGGGCTCGCAGGACCGGTTGCCAGTCCTCCGAAACCGACCGCGAGGGGCCCGATCCGCGTTGCCCGGATGACGACGACGTACGGTAGACGCGCACCAGGCCGCACCGCTTTTCGAGCTTGGCCAAGAACTCATCATCACCGACGCCGCCGAATACCAACGTGTTGTTCGTGAACGACGCCAGCTCATCCGCTGTCGCCTTGCCCCACCGAGCTTCGGCGGAGGCCCACCCCTGCACCAGGTAGATCACGCACAGACCACGACCACGGCCGTCCGCGACACGCTGCCGCAGGGACGGCAACGGCGTGTTCGGCGCCTCGTCCAACGCCGCCAGTAGCGGCGGGTCGAGCCGGCGGGCCGGCTTGCTGTAGGCCAGCTGCTCCGCCCGGTCCAGAATGTCTTCCGTCATGGCTGTGATCAGCGGTGACACCGACGAGTACGGAGAGTCCTTCCCCAAAAGGTAGATGGTGCCGCGCGAGTCCAACAACGACTCGATGTTGGTTGCCCGGTCCTCGCTCACGTCGATACTGTCGACCACCGGGGCGTGCGCAAAACACGCCAACGCGTTGGACAGGGTCGACCGGGTGTTGCCCACGGTTCGGTCATCACCAGTGACCGCGTCGGCGAGCCGATCAGCCCACCCCGGCCCGGCGCCGGGGTGGTGGTCGAGGATCGCCCGGGGGGCGGGGTCATCAAACCGCGACGCCCACCGCAGCACATCCCGCAGCCGGGCACCGTCGAGAGCTGCCGCGTGCAGCAGGCAGGCCAGCACCGTGGAGGCTTGGAGCCGGTAGAAGCCCGCAGCTTCGTCGCTCTGGTCTTTCTGCGTTCCGGTGCCAGCGACGAACGCGGAGGCCCGCATATCGGCCGTCACCGTGTCCTGAGCCCCGAAAATGGGGCTCCAGCGGACCGGCTCGATACCGGGGCAGACTCCCTGCGGATCGATGCTGACCACCGGGCCCCGGCGTGTGCGGGCCCCATAAGTCAGCTCGACCGTGTCGGGTTTGGTCGACGTGGCGATCACCGGGCCCGGCGCCTCGCGGATCACCTGCCCCAGGAAACGGAACGTTTTCCCCGAGCCCATGGGCCCGATGACCCGCAGGGACTGGTCGTACGGCGAGTACAGGCCGTCCGGCACGGCAGGCCGGTACGCCTGCCCGAGGTAGTATCCGAATTCCTCGGTCGCCAGCTCCCCGTCAGCGAACACCTCAGCGACCGCCACGGCGGATCAGCCCCTTTCGCTCACGCTTTCCAATTTCCCGCGGCCGCGGCAGGCCGGGCCTCACCTGGGCCCCAGCTGCCCGCACCGCCTGATCTGACAGCCGCTCGCGGATCTGCTGCGGGGTGGCGAATCCGCCCGCCGGATCGTCCGCCGGCCGCGATCCCGCCCGCGGCGACTTGCTGAACGTCCCGCGCACGTAGCCCATGAGGCACACCACGAAGACCAGCAGTAGGAACACGACGATTCCCATACTCATACGCTCACCCCCTCCGGACCGGCTACCCGGCGCCCCGTCATCGCTTCGTCTGTATCTGTCATCCACACTTCCAGAGCCGTACGGATATGCCGCACGCGGCGAGGCGCTTCCGTCCCGATCCGGAGAATGTGGCAGCCCTTTGCCAGCGTGCCGAGTGTGTCGTACAGCCGCGAGGGCAACCGGAATTGCTCGACGGCCTCGCGTGCGTCGTCCCCACGCGACTGCTGGTAGATGTGGATCACGTCGGCCTCGCGCACCAGCGACATGGCGTCGCTGTCCGGCGGCACATCGGAGATGTGGTGAATGACCGTCACGAAGCTAAGACCGATGCCGCGGCCGCGCTTGGCCAGAGACCGCAGGATCGTGGCCACGCTGGTGGTGCCCGGCGACTGCAAGCGGGTGGTGTGGTACCCCTCTTCCAGGATGATGATTCGGCGGCCGGACCGGTGAGACCACACCGCCGTGAGGAAGGACGATACGAGCGCCATCACCAGGGCGAGTGCCGGCGATTCCTCCGGCAGGGCCGATGTGTCGAAGACCAACAGCGGCGCGTCAAGGTCGAGATCCGCGCTTGTCTCGCGGTCGATCAGGCCGGACAGGTCGCCGTCGATGAACCGTTCCAGGTCCATGGCGAGCTCCAGGCCCCATTCCGTCACCCGGTCCGTGGTGACATTTCCCCGGTCCGCGAGGTGCGGCCGGGGCACCGCAGAGGGTGCCGGGGCGTACAGCGCGTCTACCACATCGTGAAGCGTCGCCACCCGGTCGGTTTCCGAGGCCCGCGCCAGCGCCGCCCGGTGTGCGACCCGCAGCGCGTAGTGTTCGTTGCTCGACAGTCGGCCGTGCGCGTGCTCGGCGACCATCAACAGCAGCCGGTCTTGGCCGACTCTTTCGTCTCCGGAGTCGTCCAGAGAGGTGGCCGAGATCCGCGGGTCCAACAGGTTGATAGTGGTCCCGCCCGAGCGCGCGAAGCGGATAACCGGCGCCCTACAGACCTCCGCGGCGCGTACGTACTCGCCCCGACCCTGCTGGTCTTTCCGGTCGAAAACCGCCACCTGAGTGCCCAGTGCGACGGGTCGCACGCAGTATTGCGTCTTGACGAGCGAGGACTTACCCGACGAGATATCGCCCAGGACCACGACGTTCGGCGACGTAATACGCTTTTGGTCGTACAACTCATGGGGGTCGGTGGACACCGGCTGTCCGGTGTCCATGTCAATGCCGGTGATCGGCCCGGCAAGGGGCGGGTGCGTGCTGACGATCGCCGGATTGAGCGCACCTGCCTGCCGCGTTGACACGAAAATGGTTTCGTCCGACTCCTCGTAGGAGCCGAATTTCCGGCGCTTTTTCGGCGGCGATGGAGGCCAGTCCTCCCCCGCCGGCTCGTCCTCTGGTGCTTCCTTGGCCAGCTCGACGGTGCCCGGCAGCGGCGCCGCTTCCTCCGCATCCTGCCGCCGGTTCCTCCGCCACCGGCGACGCGGTTCCGGCCCCCCGTTCTGGGGCGGGACTGTGGTCGACTGCTCGGTTGGGATGCTCATGCCTTGATGCCCCTCGCCATCGGGAACGCGGTCAACAGCGCCCGGCCGTGCCGGTAGTCGGCCCAGCTCAGCCGGGTAACGCCGCCGTCCTCGGCCGCCGAGATGATCCGTCGGCGTGCCGCGGTGAGCATGTCGTGGTCCGGCGCCGAGACCATCACGCGGACCGTCGGGTAAGTTCCCGCGACGACCGGTTGCATCAGGTCGTGCAGCACACGGCGCGAGGCCGTCATGGACGCCTCAGTCTCACCGGTGCTCACCTGCCCCTTTTTCTTCGCGCCGCGGACAGTCGCGGTGTCGTACGTCAGGCCGATACGGGCGATATCGCGGGCCCGCATCTTCGGGACGAGCCGAAATTGTGCCTGCACGGTACGGATCGTGGCCGGGTTGACCCGGGTCACCAGGTGTTCCATCCACCGCGCATTGACCGCTTGCGCCGGCCAGGCGTCCCGCGGAATCTGCGCGACCGCGTGATACCAGGGACGCGCCGCCCCCTCGATCCGCGCGTGATCCTTCGCGTTCCACCGGACGTAGTTCCACCCGTCCGCCACCGTGTCGATGCCGTCGAGCGCTTCCAGGTCCCTGTCCGGATCGTGCAGGTGGCGGATCAGCGCACCCAGCCGACGGGGCCCGAGCACCGACCGCAAGGTGTAGCCGGCCGCGTCCACCCGCCGGATCACCTCCCCGATCACGTCAAAGGTCTCTTCACAGACCCGTTCCAAGTCCGTGGGCCCGGAGATCGAGGCGGTGAGGTGCGCGAGCGGAATGCGCACGGTGCAGAAGCTCCGGTATTCCTCCGTGTTCCCGGCCGCATAGCCGGCCAGCTCACGCATGGATCGTTGCAGCAGAGCCGGAGCCGAGGGCACCACCAGCTTGCCCATGTGCTCGCGGTACGCGGCCGGGTGAACCGGAAGGACCCGGGTGGCGACGTCGAGTTGGTCGACCGGGATTTCCGCCGAGGCCAGGCCGCCTAGCAACCGCTCGAACAGCAGCCCGGCCGTGTTGGTCGCGCGGACTGGTAGCAGGCCGTCCCCGGCGCCCTGGATCTCGAACGTGGCGGTCAGATGGCCCGTTGCCCAGGAACCGGACTTGTGGTTCTTGTGGTGAATGATCGCCATGGGCGCGTTCTCGAAGCCGGGCGGCGCGTAGGCCAGCGACCGGATCTCGCCCACCTCCGCCGGTAGGGCCTCGCCGGGCACGAACTCCGGGGCGCCGCCGTGGCGCCGCTGCGCCGTGACGAACGCGGCCCGGTCCCGCAGTGAGCCGGCCCACGACTCCCCGACTGCATCCCGGCGGCGCGACAACGTCCAGCCGCCCAGGCCCAGCAGGATGCCCCCCACCAGAACTACCACGGAGCGGGTAGCCAGCACTGCCAGCAGCCACACCACCGTGAACGCTCCGGCGCCGACAAGTTGCGTCGTACTCACACCGTTGAAAAGCGACCGGCGGCGCGTCTCGCCGCCCAGGACGTACGTCCTCTGCTCAGCTGCCATGTCACACCACCACTACAGCTTCGCTGGCGGTTGCTCCGCCAGCAGCACCAGGGCCGTCACCACCAGAAGGACCACCGGGGCCGACACCCAGACCCCCGGTACCACCCGGACCGATCTGCCCAGGTCCGGCACCATGCGACCCGCCATCGCTCGGATCATCATCGGGCCCCCCGTCCACCGATGGTGTCGCGTCGTCAACCTCGGGGCCACTGCTGCTCGTACCAGCCGACGAGCTGTCCGGCCCAGGGTCATCGGGCGAGCTGCTCGGGTCGAGGTCATCTCCGGCGCCGTGATCGGCTTCCTCGGAGTTGGCCGCCACGTCCGCGTCGTCTCCGTCGTCACCCATTCCGCCCGTTCCTCCGTCCTCTCCCTGCGGTCCAGCACCGCCGGTACCGCCACTCAGCGGCTTTTCGAAAACGCTTTCATAAACATCTCCTGTAGTGGGTTGAGGGGCCAACCCGCGGACGCTTGGGTCCATTTGCTCGGTGCCCGGGGCGACGACTCCAATCAGCCAGATCGCGACCAGTGGAAAAGCGTCAAGCATCACTAGGGCCACCAGAAGGTAAATCATCATGGTGACCGTCGAATTTGACCCCCCCTGTCCGTTGACATTGGCATTGAAGGCCGACCAAATCGTCCAGAAGAAAAAGAAGATGACATCGGGGAGGAACATCATTCCGCAAATGATTCCGATGACACGTTTGAGGACGTGACTCCAGGGCGGATACACCGCAGCGACTAGGGCGAGCGGTACGAGAAGGCCGCAGAGCATCATGCCCCAGTTGGATACAGCTACCTCGATGAGGAGCACTACGCCAGCTAGGAGAATGAACAGCATGAGCACGATGCACATCACCGTGCCGCCGAAATCCCCCCACCCGTCGCCCGCTTTCGTCTCCAGGGCGGTCAGCAGAGACCCGACAGCGCCGTTCGCCTCAACAGACGCCGACGTGGCGAAATCCTTTGTCAGCGCTGCGGCGAGCTGTTCCACCGCGTACATGAACGCGGGGGCGAAGGCGCAGGCCGGAACGACGAAGATCAAGCGCCAGCCGCTTTGCCGCAGCAGCTCAATACCGGAAACGCTCCCCTCTGGGCCGCCGATCCGAGCCGTGATGACCGGTAGGAGGAAAGCGAGGAGGACCAGGGCCAAGCCGAATGATACTGCATACTGAGCCTGCCACCACTTTTGATCAAAGGCCGGTTTTCCGAGCTCTTCGGCAGTGCTCTCGATGAACGTCAGCGTGAAAATCACCGCATGGCAAAGGCCCTGCGCCCACGTGTCGAGAAAGTTGCTGGGAGAAAGAGCGTCGACCGTCTTATACGCGCCTTCCGCTGTGTCGATGAGCTTTCCCACGCCGGGAATCTTCTTGGCACCCTTGACGAGGCCGTGGGCGCCGGAACACACAGCGCCGGGCAGAATGCCGCAGCCGCCTTCCGGGGCCGCGGTGGCCGGTTCAGCCGGCGCCATCATCAGAATGACCGTCACCGTGGCCACGACGGAGGCGAATAGCGCCCGCGGCCGCTCGCTCACCCATACCCACATCCACACGGCGAACCGCGACCATCTCGCCACCAAGCGGCGCCGCAGCGCGTTCACTGCGCGCCCCGCGTTTCCGCCGGATTGCTCTGGCTCGCGTCCCCGTACAGCGTCCAGCCGGACCCGTAGCTGGCGAGGATCTGGGCGCGCTCTGGGAACGTCGTCACCGCCTGCCCGGCGTCCTTAGGCGCCGGGGCCGTGTTGAAACCCCCGGAGGTGGTACCGGTCACCTGCCAGTCCCCGCCCTTCCAGGTGAGGGACACCTCCGCTACCACCCAGTTCGCCGAGAGGTTCCGTGCGGTGCCCGGGCCGATAGTCCCGGAAATGCAGACCTGCCACACGTCGACCTCGGCCGCGTCCGCCGTCGCGGACTGAATCCGGTATGCCCCGAGCTCCGGGTGACACAGCGAGGTGAACCGCTGGTCAGTGACCGGTTCGCCGGTCGTCGTGTTGATGAGCTGGCCCGCACTGTTGAGGTTGTTCTGTGCCTGATAGAGCTTGGCCGCATCCTCGGTGCCGGCCGGCACCTTGCCGAACACGGCCGTCATCCAGGCTGTGCGGTCCGCGACCGTCATGCGCTCCGCCTGGAAGCTCGCCGCCATGACTTGGGTTGCAGCGTCTACGGCGCCCGCCGTGGTGTGCGGGCAGCCCCAGGGCAGACCGGATACTCGCCGGATGCAATCACTGCCGGCCGCCGTCGCCAGACCCTGCGCCATGCCGCCGGTGTCGACCGACGCCGACGCCGACGCCGACGGCGAGGCCGAGGGCGACGGGCCGGCGTGACCCTTGCCGCCCTTGCCGTTCCCGTGCGTGACGAGGGCCGCCACCACCGCGGCGACCAGCCCGACGCCCACCGCAGCGAACAGCCGCGCGTCCTTACCGAACCGCTTCTTCCGCGGACCTCCCCGACCCGCGGACGGCCGCCGCGGCCCCGGGCCGGGCGACTGCTGCCAATCAACCTTGACACTCACGTTCGTACCCTCCCGTTCGGTGTGCTGAGCTCCGGCTAGCTAGCGATCAGCACGCCGTAAATCACCGGCACTGCCACGAGCCCGATGGTCGCGGCGGCCGCCTTGGTCACGTCCGTCTTCACGTCGTCAAGGTCATCGCCGTATCCGCCCTTGCGGGCTTTTGCCAGCCGGGCAATGCCCACCATCAGGTGATACGCGGTGTAGACGAAGCAGAGCGCCCACGCGAGGGCGAGGAACATTCCGATCTTGGACGAGAGAATGTCTTGGAACGGGCCGAACGAAGGGCTGACGCCGTCGAACGGGTTGAGGCCCGAGCCGCCCGACTTCTTGTCGTCGCCGGCTGCCAGGACGATCAGGTGGAGCACAGGAGTTCCCTTCTGACGAGGTATGGGGAGCAGGTCACAGCGCCGCGGCCATAGCCGCACAGGCGACCAGCCAGGCGCGTTCGGTGCGCGGTGAGATGCGGTCGTAATTGATCACGCCGCCGTCGACCAAGGCCGGCTCGAACGGAATCTCATAGACGCCGCGCGTCCTAGCGCCGAAGGCGTGCAGCATGGTCTGTCGTAGGGCCGGGTCGTAGGTTGAGGCCGGCTCGGACAGTACGGTGATCGTACGGGGCTTGAGGTTCCCGGGGCCGTATACGCCCTTTTCAAGGGCATCGAGCATCCACAGCGCGGACGATGCCGAATCCTGCCGGATCGTCGTGGTGACCACGATCAGGTCAGCGCTGTTGATCGAGGCCAGCCAGTTGCCGGCTCTCATGTTGTTGCCGGTGTCAATCAGGATCAGCCGGTAGAAGCGCTGGAACAGTCCGTGCAGCCGGCCCACGTCCCCATGGTCGATATGCCCGGTTACCTCCGGCCGCTCATCCGAGGCGAGCAGGTCGAAGTGTGCCGCTCCCTGAGACCGCAGGTAGAGGCCGAGATCCCCTATGCGGGCCGTCGCCGAGTCCTCAAAGGCGCCGAGGTTGTCGAGCAGTTCGCGGGCGGTGTTCATGTGCCGCCCCCGCATGCCGCGCTCGCCCAACGTCCCCCTCGTCTCGTTATTGTCCCAGGCCACCACTCCCCCGCCGCGGTGCACGCCGAAGGTGCGGGCCGCCATCAGAACCGAAGTCGTGGTTCCCGCACCCCCTTTGGGGTTCACGAACGTGATCGTTTTGGGCCCGGTGAAACCCGCCTGTACCTGCGCGAGAGCAGCCCGGTAGGCCGTCTCATCCTCGCTGGCCACCGGCGAGATCAGACCGCCCGTCATCCGCCGCACACGGCCACGCCAACCCCACGTTGCCGGTGACTGCGGAGCCGCCTGCCGCGTCTCCGCGGCGAACTGCTCGAACCCGTACGCCTCCGGAGGCTGTTCGCCGAAGCCGCCGGCCGGCGACGCGTCGACCGGCGCCCCCTGCGGGTACTGCGCGGCCGCCGGGTACTGCTGCCCGGGGTGCCCGGGCGCCTGCTGGTAGCCGTAGCCCGGCGCCCCGGCCCCGGGCCCGTACGCCCACTGCCCGGCGCTCCGCCCGTACGGCTGCTGCTGGTAGGCCGCTGGGGGCGGACCCTGCGGGCCCGGCGCCGGTGCACCGGCGGTCGGCGGGGCCGGAACAGCGGACTCGGGGACGACGCGTGTTGACGGATCGGGCGGAGGCTCGCCGACCGATGGCGGACCGGCTGCCGCCGACTCCGACCCGGCGGCCGTGCCCTCGCTGGTGTCGTTCGACGCCGACGGCACAGCCCGGATCACACGGGCGGGCACATCACCGCGGGAAGCGGCGTGGCTGGTAAATGCCGCCGCGGTCAACGGCTGCTCCTCGCTGCTGGATTGGCTCACGTGCTGTTCTCCTTGCTCAGCGCTGTGCCGAGGCGACCGCTTCGGAAGAATGCGCTTGTCATGAAAGATGAGACGTTATCTAGTAGATGGCCAGTTCGCACCGTACGACGGTTGGGGCGGCCTTGTCTGTGACTAAGAAAAAACCACTAGCTCTACTCCGCCATTGTAAGGCCGCTAAGTAGTCTCTACTATCCCATCATGGCAACTCCCGATGTGACAGCCGGTCAGGGCGCCATCCGGCACCATGGCCCCGTGACGAGAACGACGCTGGACACCTGGGACGCCACCCGCTTCAAGGAAGCCTGCCGTCAACGGGGGTGGACATTGCAGCAGATTTCGGTTAGATCTGGCATCCCGTATTCCGCGGTGCGGAGCTACTCATGGGGTGGTGCCAGCCCGACCCCGGCCCGACTCGTCCAACTCGCGCGAGCCCTCGCCGTGCCGACCATCCACCTCGCTCCGCTCAGCACCCGGCCGACCCTCCACGAGCTCCGTTGGCACGCCGGTCTGACGGTCAGTGAACTCGCTGCGGCTGTCGGGTACAGCCTCAGTCACACGTCGAGCGTGCTACACGGAGCCGTACCGATAACCGATCCGGCCCGGTGGGCACAGGCTCTCGGCCAGCCCCCCGGCACGGTCAAACGGGCCTGGACCGCAGCGAGGGACCGCCAGTTCAGAGACGAGACGACATGAAGAAGATCGCTGTCGCCGCGCTCGGCGGCGCCATACTCCTGCCCGCGTTCGCCTTGCTGGGCTTCACCGGCGGAGGCGACCAGGAGCCCGCAGGCGCCATCGTGGGCGAGCTCGACTTGTCCCAGATCTCCGCGCAATACCAACCGTGGATCACGAAGGCGTCCGCCACGTGCACGGCCGTCGGTGGTGCACTGCTGCCCGCGCAGATCGAGCAAGAATCAGGGTGGAACCCCAAGGCCCAGAGCAGCGCCGGTGCCAAGGGGTTGGCGCAGTTCATAGACGGCACCTGGAAGACGTGGGGGGTCGACGCCGACGGAGGCGGCGCCGACGTGTTCGACGCCCCCGACGCGATCATGACCATGGCCAAGTACGACTGTTGGTTGGCCAAAAAGGCACAGAAGCTCATCGACGCCCACCAGGCCGCCGGCGACGTGGTCACTCTGATGCTGGCCGGCTACAACGCCGGCCCGGACGCCGTCACCAAGTACGGCGGGGTTCCGCCGTACCCGGAGACCGAGCAGTACGTACGCACGATCCTCGCCTATGAGACGACCTACACCCAGAGCCCCGGTGATACCACCGGGGGCGCGTTCGGTGCCCGGGTCGTGGCCGCCGCGGTGAAACAGGAGGGCATCCCGTACTCGTGGGGCGGGGGCACGGTCGACGGCGCATCGTTCGGAATCGCTCAGGGTTCCGGGACGAAGGGGTTCGACTGCTCCGGACTCGTGCTGTACGCGGTGTACCAGGCGTCCGCCGGTAAGACGGTGCTTCCCCACAGCAGCGAGCAGCAGGCCACCATGGGCAAGGAGGTCAGCCGTGCGGACATGCAGCCCGGCGACGTGATCGCTTTCCAGCTCAAAACTGGAGATTACGACCACATCGGTATTTATATGGGCAATGATACGTTCGTGGAGGCCCCGAGAACCGGTGAAGTGATCAGGGAATCTAAATTGTCTGATCCGTACTATAAGACCCGGAGAATCGCTATTCGGAGGTTCGGTTGACCACCACCAACCGGGCAGCCCGCGCCGGCCTGGCCGCCGCGGCTGCCGTCGCCGCGTTGTCCCTCGCGCTCGCCGCGTGCGGCACCTCCCCGCCGAGCCCGGACGACCCAGCGAACCCCGGCAGTTCCGCCCCGCCGACGACGACTGAGCCGAACACCCCGGCCGAGGTGTACCCGACCGGGACGCCCGGCACCCCGCGGGGCAGCTCGCCCGCCCACTTCGACCAGCACGACGCGGACGGCGTCGCCCGGGCCACCCTCGCGGTGATGTACGCGAGCGACACCCGGATTGACACCGGCCCGCACGACGCGATCGTTCGCGCCACCCGGTACATGACCACGAAATACTCCGCCGAGCTCAAAGGCGCCCCGCCACACGCGGCGCCCGGCGCCCGGTGGCAGCAGTGGACGGACCACCACGCGTACACCACGGCGACGGTCACCGCGGCGGACGACGCCGGCCGGCCGGCCGACACCCCGACTGCCGCGTACCGGCAGTACACCGTGTCCGCCGTCGCCCACGGGGACGACGGATACACCAACACACAGCAGGTCGGAACGGCGTTCGTGGAACTCACCCGGGCCACCGCCGGCGACGTGTGGCGGGTGGCCGCCGTACAGATCCGATAGCCGCTCAAACGCGAGGAGGGGCCCGGTGGGGCCCCTCCCTGTGGCTGTAGCAGCCGATCGGCCGGTTCACGGCCCCTTTCTGGTCAGCGTCGCCGAGATGCTGCCTCGCTTATGGCGCGCACCCCGCGGACGACCACAGCCAGCGGCCAGAACACGAGGGCGATCAACCACACCGCCAGCAGCGCCGCCAACTCGCTGCGGCGCGGCGGCCGGGACGGGTCCGCCTGAACTTCCAACAGAGGATCACCGGGCAGGGTGCCGGCGGCCGAGTAGAACAGGAAGCCGACGGCCAGATACAGGATGAACACCACGGTCAGAACCCGCCCCCGCGCCCCATCGCCGCGGCAGCCGCCCAGCGGTCGACAAACACCACGTCATCCACCGGACCGCCATCCGGCCCGCGGCCGAGCAGGTTGAGACCCGCAGCAAGCGCCGTCACGTCGTCCGCTGGCGCCACCCTGGCCACCGTCGACCGACTCTCGCGCATCACCCGCAACCGGTCCTCATGGCCGGCCGCGGCCCGCTGATCGAGCGTACCGCCGATGAGCTGTGCCAGTAGTTCATCGTCCACCACTTCCAGGCCCTCGCGCATCAGCCCATCACCCCGACCGCCACGGCCAGCGCTTCCAGGTCATCAACCGGCTTCCACGGCGCCGGGATCACCGGCGGCCGCCCCGAGATCGAACCGACCGCGAACCGCACCGCCCCCGACGACGGATCTGCCGGCACCGTCCGCGCCGTCAGGGTTCGCCGACGGCCGTCCGCGGTCGTCTCCTCTACGCTGAACATTGATCCTCCAAACAGGATCGAGGCCCCCGGACGCTGGCAGTCCACTGCCGTCCGACGGGGCCGACCTTGAGGGGTCGGGCGTCCTACCGCCCGGCCCCTCTCTTGCCCGCACACTATAGTTGCTTTCTAGCGTGCTAGCTAGCAACCTAGAGCGCGAGCCCGCAAGGGAGTTAGAAAGCGCGCGAGCGCGCGAGGAAGCAAGCGAGAAAGCTAGGATGCGCGCCATGACGACTCAGAAGGAGCGGTCCACGGCCTACTCGGAGAGCGGCGGGGTCACCAAGACGACCACCGCTCTATCCCTCGCGGTCGTGTGTGCCGAGGAGAACCCCAGCGATGACGTGATCTTGGCCGACTGCGACCCCCGGGGAGCAACCACCAAGTGGACCGGAGCGACGCCCGTTAAGGAGGGTCTGCACATCGGCGCGATTCTCGGCAACGAGGACGTGGAGGGGTGGGCCGACGACCTCGCGGTGCACCTGGACCGGGCGGGCGGATGGCCGGCGAACCTCCGGGTCATCCCTAGCGCCCGCAGCGTGTCGAACCGCGAGAAGAACGCCGACGACCACGCCGACGTACGGCTGTTGCGATCCCTGGAGGGCGTTGACGCACACGTCTTCTTTGACGCCCCGAACCGCCAAGGGGGCATGATCATTCAAAACATCCTCACGGCGTCGCGGAAAGTGGTCTACGCCGCGAAGCCGAACGAGGACGGGCTAGACGGCGTGGATGGCGCCAAGGAGACGGTGCACAGGTTCCGTAACCACAAGCGCAGTCTTGGACTCCCGGATCACCTGGAGGAGGTGGGGATCGTACTCGGCTGTGCCTGGAGGGGCGCGGTATGGACCCGCGATGCTCTGCGGGCCGTCGAGGAGTTCGAGCGCACCTCGCCCGGGATGCTGCTCACGCCGTACGTGGAAGACAAGGTCATCGTGTCGGAGTCCCGGGCGGCCGGCGTTTGGTACGGCAAGTACCCCAAGGGGAAGTCAGTGGCCGACGCCTTTCGTAAGATCTATTTGGAGAGGGTTCGCGCAGTATGAGCGACGATCGACCAAACCCGCGGCCGCGCGGCGGGGGCGGACCAAGGCCAGCCCCGGACGAGAACCAAGACCCGATCGACCCGCCGGGCGGGCGCCCCACTCCTCCGCCCGAGCCGGCCCCGCCGCCTGCGGCCAAGACCCGGGTCCGGCGTGGTCCTCAAACCGCCGCGCAGCTCAACACGCGCGTTGACCCGATCTTGAACGACCTGGTTGCAGAAGTCAGTGATCAGCGCGGATGGACCAAACGCGACGTGGTCGAGCACGCCTTGAAGACGGCGTACGAGGCCGAGTACCACGCGCTTTCGAGCGAGAGTGCTAGCTAGCACTCTCGCTCGAAAGCGCGCTTGGTTGCTCGCTAGAGCCCTAGCGAGCGTCCTAGCTTCCTCTCGCGTTCCAGACACGAAGCGGCCCCGGACCGCCTACCAAGCCAAATCCGGGGCCACCTGCACAAGGAGACGAGTCCCCATGTACGACAACGTTACGGCCTCCCGAGGTACCCGACGCACCAACTTGCGTGTAAATGGCCTGATCGGCACACCGGGAGGTGACCGGTGACTACCGTCCTCCACCACATCACCCAGGCGCCCCCGTGGGCCCTTGCGCTGGGTGCCGCCGCTGTGTTCGTCACCGGCGCCGTACTCGTGTACCTCACGGTCCACCAGGCGGCCGCTGCACTGTGGCGAGCCCGGGCCCGTGCCCGTGCCGGCCGGCGCCAGGTCGAGCGCGAGACCGGCCGCGCGGTGCGGTCGACGCTCGCCGACGCCGGCCCGCTCGCGATGCTGGGCGCGTGCGGCATGGCCGTGTCCCTGTACGGGCTGTGGGGCTTTGCCCGCGACACGGCCGAACTTCCCTTGCCCCTGCGGATCGCCTTTTGCGCGATCTTCGACGTGGCCGAGCTGGTTTGCTTCGTGTCGCTCTACCGGGCGGCCCTTGAATCGAAGGTGTGGACGCCGTCGATGCGGCGTACACGCCGGATGGCATGGACCCTGGTTGCCGCGTCCGCCGCGATGAACGCTGCGCACGCCCCGGGTGGGCGGATCTCCATGGTGGTGCTCGCCGCGGTACCGGTCGTTTCGGCGCGGTTGGTCGAACACGGCCTTGACCAGAAGTTGGAAGCCAACGCCGGCGACGAGGAGGCCGAGGCCAAGCCGGGCCCGGTCCGTCTCGTGCAACTGGGTTGGTTGCACGGGTGGGCGCGGATTTTCGCCGCGTTCGGGTTGGACGCTGGCAGTGTGGATGGCCAGGTACCAGCCGAGGCCCGCATCCGCAGGGCCGCGGGTCTGGTCTACGAGCTGGGGCAGGCGCTCGACCGGTGCGACGAGCTCGCCCAGGACCCGAAGACGAAGCGCCGCGAGCGCGGGCAGGCTGTCGAGCGCGTCGAGCAGCTTCGGGCCCGGGCACAGTCCGCCATCGACTCGGCCGGTGTCGCCACGGACACTGCGGCCGCCCTCACGATGGCGCGGTACCTGGTGGCCCGCGGCCGCGTCGGCGACCTCGCCCGCATGGACGTGACCAACCCCATGGGAGTGCTGACGCTGTTGGAGGACTTGGCGATCACGCCGAGCGCGGATGCGATCAAGGCGGGGGCGCGGGCCACGGTTGCGGAGAAGTCGGCTCAGGCTGCGGAGGACGCGCGGCGCGAAGCGGAGGACGCGCGGCAGGAGGCAGTGCGCGCGGCGGAGGAGGCGCGGGCCCGCGCGGCAGCCGAGACGAGGGCCGCGGAGGAGCGGGCCGCCGTTGCGGAGATCGCGCGGCGCGAAGCCGAGGAGGCGCGGGGGCGTGCGGTTGCGGAAACGGAGGCCGCGGAGGAGCGAGCCGCCGCCGCGGACCGTGCGGCTCAGGCTGCGGAGGACGCGCGGCGCGAAGCGGAGGACGCGCGGGACGCTGCGGACCGTGCGGCCCGTACGCTGCGTGAGGATGCGGGAGCGAGCACGGAGGCGCTGGACGCCGCCGAGCGAGCCGTACGAGAGGCGGAGACGGCTCGACAGCAGGCAGCCGACGAGGCCCGCCGCCGCGTCGAGGAGGCCCGCGCCGCGTCGCTCGCACAGCGGGGCGCCGAGGACGCACGTCGGCGAGCCGAGCAGCGCGCGGAGGAGGCCGCGGGGCAGCTCCGGCAGCTCCAGGACGCGGCTGCCGCTGTAGCTGCCGAGCACCGGCGCCAGGCCACCGAGCTCGACCAGCTCAGAGCCGCGAGGCAGGCCGCAGAGGAGCAGGCCGCCGAAGCCGCTACGCGGGCCCAGGAGGAGCGCGCGGCAGCCCGTCAGGCCGCCGAGGACCGACGCGCCGCAGAGACGGCACTGACGGCCGCTCAGGCCCAGATCCTCGCGCTGATGACTGGCGAGGTCGAGCCGCACACGGGTGACGAGTGGAAGTCGCCGGAAAAGGCAGCCGGTTGGGAGCTGTACCGGCGCACGGTGCGCGAGAGCGGGTCGGAGCCGAGCGCCACCGAACTGCACCAGGCGACCGGCGAGGCGGTACACATCGGCACCGTCCGTAGCTGGATCGGGGATTTCCGCCAGCGCCTCGCCGGCGAGGCAGTCGAGGCGTCGCAGCCGCTCCGCGCGGCCCGCGCCGACGCCGAACCGGACGCCGCAGCGTCCTCGCCGAGTTCCGCGCCGTCCGCAGCCATCCCCGCACCACTCCGCAGGCTGACGGCCGCAGACGCGCGCCCCCCGCACACAGCGGCGGAGACGATGGGCACCGCCCCGCAGGCCCGCAGGGACGAAGGCGTACGCGTCCCCGCGTAGCAGCCCGAGCCCCGCGCACCCCGCACTGCGTGCGCGCTTTCGAGCGAGAGCGCTAGCTAGCTCTCTCGCTCGAAAGTACCCAAAGCAGAGGGCCGGCCCCGAACGGGGCCGGCCCTCTGCTTTGGATGACACACCCGCCTCTCACATCGGCGATACACCGTTGAGCCACGGGACGTGGTGCGCCTTAGGGGGTTCGCGGCGTGAACTCCCCCTTCTGTACGCCGTCGATGAAGCACGCCCAGACGTGCCGGCTGACGACAAACGGGGGGTTGTCGAGGTTCTCGTTATCGCGCAGCGCGATCTGTCCATCCGGCAGAAACGCGGCTTCGAGGCAGCCGCCGTTGCCGCCGGAGGCTGTCGCCTTGAACCACTCCGCGTTAGCGAGGTGGGTGCTGGTGCTGTCCATCACATCTCCTTTGCGACGCTCTTGAGGAACGCCGTGGTGTCATCCACTGGGAGCGCCATGGCCCCCAGCGTTTGGTACATGCCCGTGAACGTCCGTACATCGGGCCGTTTTTCGAGGTAGAGGTTTCCTGCGGTCGTCTCCAGGTAGACCACGGGCTGGTCCTCAGCGAACTCCAAAATGGCGAGCGAGCCCCCAAGGCCCGGATGCGCCCCCTTGGAGGTGGGGAGGATCTGGAGATGCACATTCGCCTGCTCGGACATCTCGATCAGGTGCGTGACCTGGGCGTGCATGGTGCCGCGGCCGCCGATCGGGCGCCTGACCACGCCCTCGTCCAGGACCACCCACAGCTCCAACGGGTCATCGACGCGGGTCAGGGACTCCTGCCGGCGCTCCCTGACCTCCACCAGGTCGGCGACATCTCCGGGCCGGTGACTACCCCACCCCGACAGGACCGCGCGGGCGTAGTCGGCGGTCTGTAGCAGGCCATGGACCAGCAGCGGTTCCCACGCCCGTTCGGCCTGCGCGTCCGACTCCAGCCCCACCAGCACTTTGAGCCCGCTGGGCATGACGTCGCTGTATGCCTCCCACCATCCGATTTTCTGGCTGGTGGTCAGCATGTCGAGCAGCATCGCGATCTGACCATCGCTGATCTGGAACAACTCGCCCAGGCGCCGGATGTCGTCCGCTTTGAGGGCCGCACTGGGGTGAGCGGATTCGAGGCGGCTGATCCGGGTCGCCGAGCATCCCAGGTGCCGGGCGACGTCCTCGGCCTTCAGGCCAGCGGACACCCTGAGCCGCCGCAACTCCGCTCCGAGGTTCCGGCGGTTCACCGTAGGTCCGGTGGGTCGTGGTGTCACGCGCCGTCGCCCTCCTCTCCGCGCCGCCCGCGGCTGCGCACTTGCTGCCTGCCAGTCTGCCGCATCGCGCGGACGTGCTGCACACATGGACGCCCCAATCTGGCCGTGAGACTGACTGCCGAGCGAACGCATATTTATTGCGCCGCACTTGCGCTACAAGTGCGCTAGGGGTCATTCTAGTGCCCATTCGATACTCGGCGTAGCGGGGCAGTCATCAGTAGGTGATCGGCAGCCGCCTGAGCGGGTGGAGTGCACATGTCGTTAGCGCTGGCGTTGGGCTCCGCGCCCGCGTGTGCCGTTCCGGCATTGCCCGCTTCCCCTGTACCCGACATCTGACCCGCGCTAGGCGCGGCCACGCAGGTTGCGCACTGAGGAGGCCGGCAATGCGAGCACTGCCCGCCGGACGGATTCGCCCACAGCCCCACCCCTGTGCCCCCGTGCCCCGTGGACAGGGTCACCCCGCACTGGCGGCCGCCTCCGCCAGATTGGAGGCCGCACGGACGCCGGAGGCCGCGGCCCTCGTACGCGGCGAGATGCGGCTCGTGCTGGCCGAGTGGGGGGTGCACGATGCCGCGCGCGAGGACCTGTCCCTGATCGCGACGGAGCTGGTGACGAACGCTGTGCAGCACGGCACCGCGGGACGAATCCGCGTGTGCCTGGACCTGCGGTCGACCATCTTCGTGGTGACAGTGGCGGATCAAACGCCCTACATGCCGCTGCCCAGAGCGGTGGCTGCTGGTGAGGACTCCGAACGTGGCCGCGGTCTGTTCTTGGTGGAGGCGCTGGCCGAAGACTGGGGGCACGGACCGATGGAAGACCCCGCCGCGTGCGGTACGGCGGTGTGGGCCCGTTACCTGCTGGCACCGCTCCGGTGACGCCCCAACAGCTGCTCAGCGGCTATACGTGGCGGTCGGGCGCCTGCTGGCGGTGCGAGTGGACAGCGCTGGTCGCCGAGGTCGGCGAGTGGTGCAGCCCCACGGAATCCCTGCCGCTGACGGCGTGCGCCCTGTGCGTGGTGCGGATGGACCAACTGGCGGCCGCTGCACGTGACAGAGCGGCCCGCCGCAAGGGCAGCATCGCGCGCTCACTTCCACCGACGTCGTGGCCTGAGCACCACGAAGCCGGCCTGCGGGCGTGGCTCGACGCGCTGATGGAACCCGTTCTCGGGCACGACGGCACGGCCACGGGCGTCTACGTCGTCCGTGGATCACAACAGGTCACGACACAGAGAGCATGCTGAATGACTGACGAGGTCCTCTATCCCGGGCTGTCCATCACCGCCGCGGAAGCCAGCCGGCCGCTCGTCGACGGGCCGCTGCGCGAGGAGGTGATACGCCGGGCAATCGAGCTGGGCGCCGACCTGACGGGCGTGCCGCTGGACCTGACGATCAGGCAGGCCACGGTACTGATCCAGCACTGGACGACGGCATCGGAGCAGGCCGAGGCGGAACAGCTCGTACACGACCTGTGGGGAGCCGTCACCGTGCGCTCTCGTCTGCGTCCGCCGGTCGGTGCCCCGGCTGCGGCCGTCACGGCGGGCAGCGCGGTGCGATCGCGGGAACTTCTCGATGCGTTGATCGAATTTCGGGTCTGCCTACTGCTACTGCTCACGCAGGCATCCCACCGTGCGGACGCCGCAGCCGCGACGCTGGTGCACGCATGACGCGCGGGGGCACCTTCGGGGTGGTGCCAGTGATCACGGCATGGAGCGGGGAACTGCGCCGAGCCCGAGAGGTGGAGCTCCACCCGCTCCTAGGCGTGCGGTTCGCCGATGAGACCCCGGCCGACCGGCTCGGGAGGGTTCTGTGGGCCTCGCACCACGAGGCCCCCGGCAAGGGACACCCGCAGTTTGCCGTCATTCATCCGCAGCGCCAGCGCGCCGCGATGCAGGGGCTGCTCTGCCAGGTCTGCGGGCGAGTGCCGCCCGCCGACGAGCGGGGGCCCCTCTGGCTGATCCGCGAGGAATTCGACGCATGGGAGGGATGGCCGGAGGGCGCCATTACCACGCACCCGCCGGTATGCCCCCCGTGCGCACACCTCGCGCGGCACCACTGCCCCGAGGTGGGCGGTGCCGCTTACACCGCGGTCCGCTCGGCGGCCTCATCCGTCGCCGGCGTGCACGGCACCGTGTACGTGCCGGACAGGACCGGCGCCGTGATGCTGCCGACCAAGGCATTCGTCCAGGTCGGCGACCCTCACATGCGGTGGGTCGTAGCCGGCCAGCTGGGACGGTCACTGCACCGCACCACTGTGGTCGACCTTGACGCCGAAATCGCCGCGACGATCACAGCTCCGGCCCCATAGACGGCGCCCCTCAAGTTCCCGGCCCGTCAAACCCCTGCGGACGGCCCGGGAGGGCCGCCTCCCCCTTTCTCCTCTCCCCCGCGGAGAAGGGGGAGGCGGCAGCCTCCACGACCACGACAGACAACACCACGAATCGGAGATGAGCATGCCCTTAATGCGTGCGGTGTCCTGGAATGTCAAAGACAACGGGCGGACCGGCGCGATCCGCCAAGCCGCATGGGACCAACTAGCCGATATCAAGCCGAACATCGTTTTTCGCCAGGAATTGCCGGGGGCTCATCTCGGCGGGTATCGGGGACTGCACGCCGCAGCCAACTTCCTTGGCCTGAGGGCGTTCATGTGCCTCCCGCAGCCGGCTCGTGGTCAGCGTCCCGTCGGGGTGATGGTAGACCCGGACCTTTTCGAGGTACTGGCCGATGAGGAGCACGGCCAGGGCTGGAAACCCGTGTGCGTGGTGACGGTGCGATTGCTCGGCACGGAACGCGTCCTGCGGCTCGTGTCCGGGCACCTGTGCCACAACGACCCGCTCACCCGGGCCACCGAGACGCGCGGAATCACCGACCTGGCAGATCACGGCCAGTCAGTGCTTGTCGGGATGGACGCCAACAGCTACCCCACGCCGAGCCCTCGCGAGCCGCTGCCCGACCTACAGGTGATCGCGGACTCCGTTCACTTCGAACACCGCACCATCGAGCGGGGCGGGCGGCGGGTCCCGGACACCGTGCCGGACGAGATCCTGACCGGCACGCACTTCCCCGGCCCCGGCCGGTTCGTCGATTTGGCCCGGCGCGCCGCCGATGACCTCGGCCAACCGAACGCGCTGACGCCTACTGCCAGCCTCACCCGCCGCGACCAGGGGCCGCCGCAACGTATCGACCGCATGTACGGCACTCCTGACGTGGCATCGGCACTGGTCAGCGTGAGGGTGGATACCGGACCCGAGGTGAGCTCGGTGACTGATCACGCTCGGTTGGTCGCAGACTTCGACCTCGACATCTTGAGCCGACCCGTCGCCTGATCACCCCTCCGAGCCGTGGCCCGGAGAGATGACTCCCCGTTCCGCTGCCGGCCATGAGCCTGGCGGAGCGGGATGACCCGGCCGCGCCATGGGGATGGCCGCCGCCCCACCAGGCGGCGACGGCGGTCCGGGAAGCCGTGTCCCCGCCGACGGCGGTCGGCGGGGACACGGCACCCACATGCAGCCCGAATTGGAGACCCATGGAGCACCAGGCGTTCAGCCTCTTACGCACCCCCCGCGGGGCGGTGCTACTCGTCTGCCATCCCGACAACGGGGGGCTGTGGCAACTCCCCGGCGGGAACATCCTCCCGGGCGAGGCGCCCCACGCGGCCCAGCGGCGCACGCTGGTGGACCAGACCGGCCTGACGAACACCGCCCGTGACCTGTTGGTGTGCGACTACACCCCGGCGGTGGCGGACATCCTGCCCGAGGCCCTGGCGATGGTGTGGGACGCCGGCACGGTCCCCGACCCTGCCACCCTGCCGCCCGCGCTGGCCCATCCGGCGCGGCTGGACGTGCAGTTCGTCATCCCCGGCCAGATCGCCGAGTTCGCCCACCAGCAGGAGACCCAGCGCATCCGCTCCGCACTCGCGGCCCTGACCGCCCCCTCCACCGCACCCCGATACCGCTTCCGCGGCGCCGACCCGGAGCCCGAGTCGTGATCGTCTACACGGTCACGCTCAGGGTGACAGCGCCTCAGCGGGCTCGTACCGAGCACATCGTGACCGCTGCCGCGGACGCTGCGGAGGCCCGCCGCCGTGCCGTCCGCGCTGTCACCGATCGGTACCCCGAGATGCGGGTTCAGGTCCAGACCGTACGCCAGCGCCCCTACGAACCCCCCACAGAGGCGCGCGACTCCGCCGCGCCACAGCTCGTAGTGCGCCGTCCCCTGTCTGCGCTCCAGCGCGGGCAGTGGGTGCAGGTGTACGGCCGTCCGCTGCGGATCGCGGACATGCGCAGGGGCGGCGGGGGGTGGGGCGAGCGGATCATCCATCTCGCCGGGCACGGCCCCGAGGAGGCCACGCCCCCACCGCTCCGTCTCAATCTCAATGACCTTCTGCTCGTCTACATCGCCAGGCCGCCCCACGCCGCCCGCGCCTGACCCCTTGAACTCCGCCCGGCCGACGGCCGGGCGGTCACACCCGACCGAAAGGCCCCGCACAACATGACCGTGATACTCGACCGCCCCGCCGAAACCGCCGCCGGCGCCGACCTGTTGCAGCACCTCGCACTGGACATCACCCGCGCCTGCCAAGCCGCGTGCACCCACTGCTACAACGGCAGCAGCCCGCAGGGCACCCACGGCGCGATGACCCGCGCCGACTGGCTGTCCCTCCTGGACCAGGCCGCCGCTGTCGGAGTCCGCCAAGTGCAGTTCATCGGCGGGGAACCCACCCTTCACCCCGACATCGCGGACCTGATCAACCGCGCCGTCGACCACGGGATGGCCGTCGAGGTGTTCTCCAACCTGATCCACATCCGCGCGGTGCTGTGGCCGGTGCTGCGGCAACGCGGCGTCACCTTGGCCACCTCCTACTACTCGGACACCGCCGAGGAACACGAGCAGATCACCAAGCACCGCGCCAGCTACGCGAAGACGAAGGCAAACATCGAACGCGCCCTCGCGTACCGCATCCCGCTGCGCGCCGGCACCGTCCACGTCCGCCCCGGTCAACGTGTCACCGAGGCCATGGCCGAGCTGCGCGCACTCGGCGTGCAGCACATCCGCACCGACCGGCTGCGGGAGATCGGCCGCGGCGCCGGCACCCAGGACGCCCACCAGATCACCGAGCTGTGCGGACACTGCGCCAACGGCCGCGCCGCCGTCCTGCCCGACGGGTCGGTGGCCGGCTGCGTGATGTCCGGCGGCATGATGACCGCCGGCAACGTCCTCACCACCCCGCTCGCGGAGATCGTCTCCAGCCCGGCATGGGCCACCCTCGCCGCCGCGATCCCGCGGCCGCGCCGCACCGCCGCCCACCGGGGCGACGAGTGCCACCCGGTGGGTGAGTGCACCCCGGGGGACGACTGCTCGCCGATGCACGAGTGCACGCCCAATCATGACGGGTGCGGACCCCACATGGTCGGAGAGGCGTGCGTGCCCGACTCCTGTACCCCGCGCGAGGACTCGTGCCAGCCCTCGCCCGGGATCGGGGCCATCCGTCAGCTCGCCTACACGGCGACCGCCTGCAACCCGGACCAGGACGGGTCCGACTGCGCGCCGGCCGAGTCCGAGGCATGCGCCCCGGCCTACGACGACTGAGAGGCTGACCCGATGACCTGGAAATTCCACGCGGCCGCGCTGTCCGGGCGCGTCGTCCACCCGTCCTCACGCTGGTCCCGACCGATCGCGACCACCCCGCGGCACCTGCTCGTGCCCCACTGGTGGCGCTACCTGCCCGCGTGCGGCTGGACGCTCCGGGACGGCGGCAGTGACCCGGCGCGCTGGATGAGCGCCGCGTACACGGACCGTACGCTGGTGACCCGCGTCGGCCCGCTGCACGCCGACCGGGCCACCGCCGGCGACCACCCCGAGGGCCTGCCCACCTCCAGCAGCACCCTGCCCACGCTCGTGGTGTCCATGTACCAGCACTCCATGATCACGGACACGTCCGACGTGCTGTGCGTCACCGGCACCGGATACGGAACCGCCCTACTCGCCGCCCGCCTCGGCGACGAGCGGGTGACGTCCGTCGACGTCGACCCGTACCTGGTCGACACGGCCCGCACGCGGCTGGACGCGATCGGCCACCGCCCCACCCTGGCCGTGTGCGACATCACCGGGCCCCTGCCCGGCACGTACGACCGCATCGTCTCCACCGTCGGCCTCCCCGGCATCCCCGCGTCGTGGCTGTCTGCGCTCCGCCCCGGCGGCCGGCTAGTCACCAACCTCGCTGGCACCGGTCTGGTGGTCGCCGCCGACGTACAGCCGGACGGCGGCGCCCGCGGGCAGGTCACCCCGGAGCGTGCCGGGTTCATGCGGACCCGGCACGCCGAGGACTACCCGCCCCCGCCCAGCACCCGGCACGCCTGGACCGCCGAGGGCGAGACGGTCACCACCGGCCGCTACCCCGTGGTGCAGGTCAAAGAGGCATGGGAGCTGATGACCGCCTACGCCCTCGCCGT
Organism: Streptomyces sp. CA2R106; assembly: GCF_037034245.1. Classification (NCBI taxonomy): domain Bacteria; kingdom Bacillati; phylum Actinomycetota; class Actinomycetes; order Kitasatosporales; family Streptomycetaceae; genus Streptomyces; species Streptomyces sp. CA2R106. The sequence goes on along the minus strand of NZ_JBAGKC010000034.1, from coordinate 39,181 downwards.
GCCGGGCGTCCACCAGGGCTATGACGAAGACGAAAAAGGCATTCGAACCGCCGTCATGGTGCACGCAGATGGATCGTGGGCCCGCGCCACCGGCCGACGAGGCGAACCCCCGACCGTGCACCAGACCGGTCCCCGCCAGCTCTGGGACCAGCTCGACGCCATCCGGCACGACTGGCTCTCCGACGGCCAACTTCCAGCCCACAGCGCCAGCGTAGAAATCGACCCGGGCGGCACACTCCACCTGCGCCGCGGGACCTGGAGCACCACTATCCCTGCCCCCTGAGCGGTCTCCACACCAGGTGAGGGCCCTGGACCCGTCAAAGGGCCCTCACCGCTCCGGGCAACAGGATGCCCCCGGCGTCAACGCCGGGGGCATCCTGCGGTCGAGGCCCTGCCGGAGCTACGGCGCGACCCACTTCCAGGGGCGTTCGCCGTGTTCGCCCATCAGGCAGGCCAACCGGTAGTCCGCCTGTGATCGGGCGTGCTCGCTGGCGTCCGCATGCCGCAGCGCGAACAGCGCGAGTCCCAGGCTACGTATGTCCCTGATCAGGGCGTACCCGTCCCAAGCCGTCACGTCCGTGCCGTAGGCGTCGCGGAACTCCTCCCAATAGGACGGCGGTTCGGCCAAGGTGTCGCTCTGGAATGCGATGGTCGCTTGATCCCACTGCCGCGGCCCGACCGCGACCCCTTCCAGGTCCACCAGGTAGGTGCCCTCAGCGGTGCGCATCGTGTTGTGCGGACTCGGGTCCGCGTGGATCACGCACCACTCATCCGGCCACTGCACCGCCTCCCAGCGGCCGACGAGCTGTTCGGCATGCCGGGTGAGCCAGCGCCGCGCGCTGTCGGAGGTCTGCGCCTCCCGAATGCGCTTGGGGTAGTCCGGCAGAGTGAAGCGGGGCAGGTCGAGGTGTCCCGGGACGCGGGCGGAGTGCAGCCGCAGCAGCGCACGGGCGGTGTGCGCCGACTCGGCCGGCACCTGCTCGCCCAGGTCCTCCCAGAAGGTCACCGGCCGGCCACCGGCCATCACCGGATCGGGCACCAGGGGTTCGGCCGTGGGGATGCGGTGCGAGCGCATCCAGTCCGCCGCCCGCAGCTCGCGCACGGCAACCCCGTACGTGCCGGGCGGGTGAACGCGGATCACGGTCCCGCCGGCGGCGCGCAACATCAGGTTGTCACGCAGCCGGATCGGCTCGATACCGGCGGCCGGTAACCGGGCCTGCCGGCACGCCTGTTCGGCCAGGGCGACGACTTCCGAAGTCTCCACGGCGTCACTCCCGGGTGGCGAGGGTCGAGGCGATCTCGTCCAGGGCGAGGGAGTGCGCGCCCTTTACCAGGACCACGGCCTTGGGGGGCAAAGGGCCGTCGAGGAGCGGCAGCACGTCCGCCCGGTCGGCGACGTTGTCCACCGCGCTCACGCCCGCCTCGCCAGCCGCGGCCGCCATGGCCGCCGCGTTCGGGCCGCCCACGGTGATCAGCCGGCCGACGCTGCGGGCCGCGGCGAGCGCGCCCACCTCCCGGTGAATCTCCTCGGCCCGGTCGCCCAGCTCCATCATCTCGCCCAGGACCGCGACGACGGGCCGCCCGCCGGCGAGGTGCGCGAGGCTGTCGAGCGCGGCCCGCGTCGCCTCCGGGGAGGCGTTGAACGCGTCGTTGACGACGGTCACCCCGTCGGGTCGGTCGGTGACCTCCATCCGGGCGCCGGAGACGATCCGGGCCCCGTCCAGACCCCGGGCCACCGTCTCGAAGGGCACGCCGGCCGCCAGGGCGAGCGCGGCGGCCGCCAACGCGTTGGTGACGTGGTGGTGGCCGAATACGTCGGGACTGACCGGCGCGGCGTGCCCGTCGGCGTGCAGGGTGAAGGAGAGCCGCCCGGCGCCGCTCAGGGTGATGTCCTCGGCGCGTACGTCGCAGTCCGGCCCGGTGCCGAAGAACACCACCTTGGCCGCCGTCTTGTCGGCCATGGCCCGCACCAACTCGTCATCACCGTTGAGGACCGCCACACCGCCCTCACTGGCCGGCGGGAGCGCGGCCACGATCTCCGCTTTCGCCTCGGCGATGCCCTCGCGGCTGCCGAACTCGCCCAGGTGGGCCGTGCCCACGTTCAGTACCGCGCTGATCTTGGGCCGGGCGATGCCGGTCAGGTAGGTGATGTGCCCCTTTCCACGCGCGCCCATTTCGAGGACCAGGTACCGCGTGCTCTCCTCGGTGCGCAGCACGGTCGAGGGGAACCCGATCTCGTTGTTGAAGCTGCGGACGTTGGCGACCGTGGGCCCGGCGAGTTGGAGGACCGACAGCAGCAGGTCTTTCGTGCTGGTCTTCCCGGCCGAGCCGGTCAGCGCCAGCACGAGGCCGCGGTACCGGTCGGCGACTGCGCGGGCGATGTCGCCGAGCGCGGCGGTCACGTCCTGGACGTAGACGGCCGGCACCGTCACCGGCGAGGACGCGAGCACGGCAACCGCGCCGTCCGACACGGCGGCCGCGGCGAAGTCGTGCCCGTCCGTACGGGTGCCGGGCAGGCAGGCGAACAGGCCGCCCGGGTGGACGTTCCGGGAGTCGAAGGACAGCGGGCCGGATACGAGCGCGCCAGGGTCTACGCCGGCCACACGGCCGCCGGTCGCGTCGGCGATCTCCTGCAAGGTCAGGGGAATCAACGGATCTCCTCAGAGGGTGAAAGGGGCGGACGAGGCGGGAGAGGGCAAGGGGGTGCCGTACGGCCAGGCCGCAGGAGGCCCGGCCGTTTAGCGGGGGCGGATCACGGGTGCAGGGCGGGGAAGGTGATGGCCCGGCCGGTGTAGGAGGCCGTCAGCCGGTCCAGGGGCACGCGATCGTGTTCCTGGCCCCACGCGGACGGGTCACGGATGAAGACCGCCGGCCCGGCCGGGCCGGCGCCCGGGTCGGTGAAGCCGCGGAGGACGACGAGGTGACCACCGCGGCGCCCGTCCTGCGGGAACTTCTCGGTCACGGAGACGATCAGCGGCGCCACGGTCAGCCGGTCGAGGAGTTCGCCGGCCGGCACCGGCTCCGCGCGGCCGGGCACGCCGAGCTGTTCGGCGACCTCCGCCAGGCCGGCATGTAGCCAGCCCCGTTCGGTGAGCGCTCCGCGGTCGACGCCGAGCCGCACCAGCTCCGTCACAGTCGGCGCCGGCTTGCCGTAGGCCAGCAGGATCATCCGCAGGTCCGCCATGCCGCACGCCCGGTTGGACCACTCGATCCGGTCGCCGAGTTCGGCGCCCCCGTCGCGCTCCCACTCCTGCGGGGCGATGAGCTGACGGCACATCGGGACGGGGTGCAGACACGGCACGAGGCAGACTCCTAGCGCTCGCTCACCGCGGCGGTGAGCAGCGGATCGGGGCTCAGAGGCACATCGTATGTGCGCCGGGTGACCGCCTCGCGCAGGACGGCGCGGACCGCGTCGGCGTGGCTGACCCCGACTAGTTCGGCGCCGGCGGCGAAGTTCGAGCCCACCGACATGCCCGGCGTCGGGTTGACCTCCAGCGCGAACGCGTTCCCGTCCGGCTCCACCATGAAGTCAACCCGCGCCATACCGCGGCAGTCCAGCCGCTCCCACATCGTGCGCGCGTGCTCGGTCAGCGTGCTGACCGTCTGCGCCGGTAGCTCCGCCGCGGACACGGACACGGTGCCCTCGCCGGCCGCGTCGAGCTTGGATTCCGCGTCGTACCACGTCCCGGCGTGAACCTCGGTCGCCAGCGGCGGGAAGACGACCACCCCGCCGGGCAGCTCCAGCATGCCGACCGTCACCGGCGTGCCCGTGACGATCTGTTCCACCAGGACCCGGGGGGAGGGGGACGGGTCGGTTCCCGCAGCTTCCGCGAGCGCGCGGGCGAAGTCGCCGGGGCTGTCCACCAGGCTCATGCCGACGCTGGACCCGCCGAGCGGCGGCTTGACCATCACCGGGCCGTCCCAGGCGAGGGGCGGCCCGCCCGTCCACTCCCGCCATGCCGGGGTGGGCACCCCGAGCCCGCGCATGTACTCCTTGCACAGGATCTTGTCCGCGGCCAGCGAGCACGCCGCCACGCTGCTGCCGCAGTACGGCACCCGCAGGAAGTCGAGGAGCCCTTGAAGCCGGCCGTCCTCGCCGAACGGGCCGTGCAGGTTGGACAGCACCACCCCGGCCCCCGCCAGACGCTTGATGAACCCGGGCGCGCACGGGTCCACCACCTCCACCTCAGCGCCCAGGCCGGCCAGGGACTCGCGCAGCGCCGTCACGGACAACTGCTCTACGGGGCTCTTGTCGAGGTACAACCGGTCCTCGGCCGACAGGCCGCCGTACGCCACCACCACCCGCAGGCCCCGGGTGTCCCACTTGCGCAGGGTCGTGATCTGCCGGTTGACCGTCTCGCGGTCGCCGGCGTCGATGAACGTCGTGGTCACAGCAACTCCAGTTCTCCGCGGAACGACGGGGCGACCGGGCCAGCCACCCAGTACGACCCGGGCCGCTCGCCGTTGGGGGTGACGGTCAGAGGCGTGCCGGCCCGGTTGTGCACGGTCACCGGGCCCGGGGCGACCACTCCGCGGCGGGACGCGGTCACCGCCGCAGCCACCGCCCCCGAGCCGCACGACAGCGTCTCGGCCTCCACCCCGCGCTCATAGGTGCGGATGCGCAACGCGTGCGCGTCCACCGGGTGAACGAAGTTCACGTTCGTCCCCACCGGGGCGAGCGCGTCGTGATGGCGCACCAGCGGGCCGAGCCGGTCGACGTCGACGGCGTCCACGTCGTCCACCAGGGCGACCACGTGTTCGGTGCCGGTGTTCACGGCGTCGAAGCGCAGCCGCGTTTCCTGCCACCAGGTCTCGACCCGTTCCGGCTCGACCTCGCCGGCCTCCGCGGTGACCGAGACGTGGTTCCCGCTCACGGTCGCCTCATGGGAGACGCCGGCCATCATCAGCGTCATGGCGGTGAACCCGTGGTCGGCCGCCGCCGCCCAGGCGACGCAGCGCAGCGCGTTGCCGCACATGGACGCCAACGAGCCGTCCGCGTTGATGCAGATCACTTCCAGCACGGGGGCCGGGTCCTTGTCGACCAGCGTGCTCAACACCAGGCCGTCAGCGCCGACGCCGGTACGCCGCTCGCACAGCCGCGGCGCCTCCGTCCGCCAGGCGTGGGACAGTCCGGCGTCGGTGAGTAACACGAAGTCGTTGCCGGCTCCGTGGAGTTTTCGGAACTGCACGTCAGGGCCTCACTTCCGGGGGCGGGTGCAGGGTCAGGGCACGCCGAGCCGTACGGACGGACAGCCCGTGAAGGGTGCCGGGCGCGGCGGCCGGGGGATCAACGTTGGACGCCCGCCGCACGCTGCCGTAAGTGATGGCGGCGTTGCTCTCTGTTTCTACGAGGAGAAACAAAGAGCAACACCGAAGCCGCTACCGCCCCGGCTGCCACCCGCCGTAGAGTGCGGCCACCGCCCGTGTCCAGGCGTGCGCAAAGCGGAGGTGCCAATGGCGTCACGACACCGCCCCCCGGCCGGGAATCACCTCGGCCACCTGCTGACACGCGCCCGGAAGGTACGCGGCTGGACCCTCGAAGAGGCGGCCGACCGCCTACGTGTCCGCAGCCGCGAATGTGGCCACCCGCTCCAGACCCGCCGCGAAGGGGTCTGGCACTGGGAACACGGCCGCGAGCCGGACCGGCCCACTCAACGGGTGATCGCCGATCTGCTTGGTATTCCGCCTACGGCGGTCGATGAGCGACCATGGCCAGAGTGGTTGTCCGAGGACCCTGCCCAGAGGCCAACTCCCCGGCCCTGGACGCTTCTCGGCGCCTCCCAGTCCCTCACCGAACTCACAAGGGGTGCCATGGGCGTCACGCGACGGGAACTCGTACTGATCTCCGGCGGCACCCTGACCGCCGCCCTGTTGAACTGGCTCACGGCCGATCCGGTGGCCGCCGGGCAGCTCACCACCGGTCAGCGCATCGGAGAGACCGGCGTTGCCAAGCTGGAGGCCCGCGCCCAGGAGCTCCGGGAGCGGGACGACGAAGACGGGGGCGGTACCGTCCTCGCGGAGGCGTCCAGCGCCCTTGCCCTGGTCAATGGGATCATCAACCAGCGCACCTACACCGACGCGCACGGCGCCCGCCTGTACGCGGCGGCCGCCGACCTCGCCCGCCAGCGTGCCGCCGCCCTGTTCGACACCCGGGGCGACTGCGCCGACGGCACGTTTCTGACCGCGTTGCGCGCGGCCCGCGTCGCCGGAGACGACGCCCTCGGCGCCAATGTCCTGGCGTTCTGGTGCGTCTCCGCCTACAACACTGGCAGGTTGCACGACGCCGACGACATGGCCACCGCAGCACTCGCCGCCGTCCGCGGCCGCACCAGTCCCCGCGTCGAAGCGATGATGCACAGTCGGCGCGGCCGCGCCCGCGCCCACCTCGGCGACGCCCGGTGCTGGGACGATTTCGACGCCGCGGAAACCCTCCTCGCCCGCGCCGACGAGCAGGGCGACGAAGCGCCCCAGTGGGCGTACTGGTTCGACCGCGCCGAAATCCTCGGCGCCCGCGCGTCCAGCCACCGCGACATGGGCCAGCACGACCGCGCCGAAACCGCGTTCACGGCCGCCGACGAACTGTTCGGCCCGACCACCGTCCGCACCCACGCCGTCTACCTGTCCCGTATGGCAGACGCCCAGTACGCACAGGGCGAGCTAGAGCGCGCGTGCGCCACCGCCGGCACCGCGCTGGACCTCACCGAGGTGATCAGCTCGCACCGCACCACCGCGCCCCTGCTCTCCCTCGCCGAACGCCTCAGTAAGCACCGCACCACCCCGGCCGCCCGGGACTTCATCGACCGCGTACATACCGTGCTCGCCGCTTGAACCTCCGCTGCCACACAGGAGCATCCCCCCGTGCACACCAGCCGATATTTGTGCGTTCTGACAGCGTGTGGCGCTGCCGCGGCCGCGGTCGCCCTGACGGTGGCCGGCCTGCTATCCACGCTCGTGGATGGCCACACGGCACGCTGCACGGTATGGCTCATCACCATGGCCGCCATGACCGCCGCCGAGGCCCTGGCGGCAGCCATCGGACACGAGCTGTACGACCGGCACAAGAACCCCGCGCGCCGCCCACTACCGCGGAGGTAGCGCCCGCCTCCCCCCGGGCCCATCCCGACCCGCCGGCGAACTGCCCACACCATCCTCCCGATCGACCCGCACCGCATACGCCGTAGTGTCCGGCTGGACGTCGAGGACCAGGCGGAGCCCGCCGCCGCGGTGGCGGAGCCGGGTAGGCTCGCCGACGCGCAACGCGGTGCACGACCGCAGCAACGGCAACAGCACCTCCACCACCTCCTCGCCGCGTTCCCGGTCATCGGTCATGACCCTGATCTGCACCACAGTGGTCGCCCCTTCCGTCAGCTGACCGGCGCGGCGACGTCCGCACCCATCTCAGCAAGCCGTCGAAGTACCGCCCGGCAGTCGCCGAGCGCGCGATGGTCTCCGTCGAGCGGCTGCCACCGGTTGGTGCCCCAGTAGTCGTCCCACTCCCCCGCCCAGTCGCTGTACGGGACCATCACGTCGTCCACGTCGAGCCCGGCGAGCCAGGCCGCCGCGGACTCCGCCGGCGCCGGGTCGCCGAGCGCTTCGTAATGCCGGGTCAGCTCCCAGCGCAGCACGCCCTTGTCATACGGGGCGTTGTAGATCAGCACCCGCCGCCCGGCCAGCGCCGCCGTCAACGCGGGCAGCACCTCAGCGAAACGCGGCGCATCGCGCACCATCGCATCGGTGATGCCGTGCACGTCGGTCGCCGCCGCCGGGACGGACACGCCGGGATTCACCAGGGTGTCCAGCACCACTTCGCCCGCAGCCGTCAGTACGGCCAGCTCGACCACGCACGCGGTGTCGTGCAGTCCCGTCGTCTCGGTGTCGAGCACCACCACCGCAGGGTCTGCCAGCACATCCGCCGCCCACTGCACCCGAGCACGGGCCGCCTCCCTCTCCGCCGCCCGGCGCTCTTCCCGCTCGCGCTCGCGCTGGGCCTGGTTCTCCGCGCGCCGCCGTTCGCTCTCGCGCTCGTGCGCCTCGGCGTGCGGCGGGCACCGCCGCGGACTCGGCGCCCACAAGCCCGCGTCCGGCAGGTCCGGACGCTCCGGCCGCAGCAGGAAGGCGCGCTCCGCCAGGTAGGCCCGCGCCGCTTTCAGCGTCACCACCCGCACCACACAGCCGTCCTCACGACACACCGTCACCTCGTCCAGCCACGCCGCGACCCGTTCCCGCTTGGTCTGCACCTGCGCGCTACGGCAGTCCCGGCACCGCCTGTGCTCCGCCGGGTACGGCCGCTCACGCACCGCACCGCAGCCCGCACAAGTCCGCGCCGTCAACCGCTCCCGCTCCCGCCTCGCCCGGTCCAGGCACACCTGGCAGGGCCGCCCATGCAGGATCACCGCCCGCACCTGACCACACTCCGTGCAGGTCCGCCGCCGCTCCATCTTCGCCTTGGCCGATGCCGGCAGCGCGCGCATCTTCACCGCCGCGGCAGGGTCATAGAGGGGCACTTCGCCGAGCTTGCGCGTCCACAGGTACGCCAACGGCGCCTGCCCGTCCGCCAGTTTCAGCCGCTGCTGCCCCAGCTGCGTCTTGGTCCGCAAGTACGCCGGCGCCCCGCCCCAGCCATACACCGGCACCCCGCCCGTGTACCCCTGCGGCCTACCCCGCTCCACCCGATCAGAGTCCGTCTCCGTACCCACAACCGGCCTCCCGTCCCTATCGATCGAACAAAACCAACGCTAGCATTCTTAGCCCGCGCCAACGACGGAATTCAAGCCACATCATCAATTCGTGTCAAAGCGGTGCACCATTGCAGCTGAAAAACCTTCCCTAAAAGGAGATCCTTTTTATTTCTGCGCCTGCGGCCCGTAGGCTTCCAGCGCCTCGCGGACGATCCGGGCCGGCGAAAACAACTGGAGGGCCAGGTCGTCCCGCTGTCGTACCTGGTCAGGGCTCAACCGCAGGCTCGCGCCCACCAGGCCGCGTGACTCCAGCTCACGCAAGGGCCGCTCCGAAACCCGCCATGAGGCGGTGCGCAGCGCGCTCGCCAAATCGTCCGGAAACATGTAGTTCCGCTGCTGCAATCGGACTTCGCTCCGGGGTCCAGGCCACCGGCCGGCCAGCGTCATGCGCCCTGCTTCTTCCTCCGTCAACGGCGCCCAAGGCCCTACCAGATCGGGGTCCGCCAGCCGTCGGCGCACCGCAGCGCAGACCACCACCGACAGGCTCGGCCAGGCCCCCGGCCGCATCCGTGCCACCTCCAACCTCGCCGTACGCCGGTCCATCCCCCGGTTGACAAGATCGTGGATAGTCGCAGCCTCCTCAATTCGCCGCTTCCGGTCCAACAATGACAATCGACCCGCCTGAGAAGCGGTAATCCAGACCGTGATCTTCTCCATGGTGAAGATACTAGCCTTAAAAGGAGATCCTTTATCTCCCAGCGCGGCGGGCGGCCGCGAGGCGGCAAGTACACCACACGTATCGTATGGGCCATACAGTATGGTTCATACGGAAGGGCGGCGATGTGCCGCCCCCGATAGGGAGGTCACCATGCCCGAGGTTCCCGACCGCGCCCAGCCCGGAGTAGCGATGAAATTGCTGCTGGAACAGGCGCTCCGTGAGCGCACGCGGGGCCCGGAGGACGCCACGGCCCTGACGCGGTTGGAGTACGTAGCGGCGGACATCCGCGCTGTCCGCGACGCGGAACGCCAGCTCCAAACTGAACTCGCGGCGGTGCTCGCAGACGCCGACCAAGAGGGGCGCGGCGAGGACGCCGCGGCGCCGCGCGGACACCGTGAATCCCTCGTCCGCGCTTGCGAGGGCGCCGCGTCCCGCGCCCGTGTGTTCGCCCTGCTCAACCTCCGGGATGTGGAGAGCACGGCCCGAGCAGCTCTCACGCCCGTGTGGCAGGGCAGCCGGGGTGACTGGTCGCTCGCGTTCCTGAGCGGCGGGCGGGTGGCCCTACGCGCGTACGGAGACAGCCTCGATGTGCAGAACGAGGCCCCCGCCCTACTCGACTCGCTCCGGTCCGCGGGGCTGAGCCTGAGGTCGGCGGGCGGTTCCGGCGTGCGGATGGCTGAGGACCTGGCGGCCGGCCACGACATCGAGATCAGCTTTCCCGCCACCGACTGACCCCCTGACGGCGGCGCTCCACCGTGCCTCACCGTCTGAGGCCCCGGGCGGCGGACGGTCGGGAGCACACCCTCTACGGGCCGGGCGCTCGAGGAACGCCGGCCCCAGGAAGGCGCTCGGCACCCGCGCCGCGCCCAGGCCGGCGTACCTCGAGCACCGCTCCCCCCGGACTCACGGGTACAGGCCGAGGTCCCCCGGGCCACCGAGATCAGGGCATGACGCTGCGGCAGGCCCCGGCCAAGCTCGCGGGGATCTGCCCGCCGGCAACTCCCGCCCGACACAGCGCCGCCCCGTCGACCGACGCGCCGACTCGGCGACCCGCTTTCGCCCGGCTCCGTCGATCAGCCGGCGTCCCCGGCCGCAGGCCGCCGGTAGCCGGAGCATGCTGCGGCCGGGCGAGCGGCGACCGCCGCGGCCGCGGCACGGACTCCGCTCCACCACGGCCCACGACCGCCAACTGCACGACGACCCGAGGCGGACTCAACGTCACCGCCGGCACCGCAGCCCGACCAGGAACCGCAGGCCCCTCACCACCAGGCACACGAGACCGGCCGTGCACCACCGCACACCCGGACAGCACGACCAGCGACACCAGACCCAGCAACAACAAACGGCGCATACCCCTGTCTACCGCCTCAACCACCATCCGACCGCCACCAATCACCACCCGCTCCCCTGGACAGACCCACCCATTCACTTCCCCCGGCCGCCTGCCATGCGTTAACGTCTTCTCAACTAGGCCCAGCCTTCGCGGGGATGAGCCCTACTGCAAGGCGCCGAACTAGCCCAAGCAACCCTGCTCCCCGCGCCCGCGGGATGGACCCTACGAATCCGCCTACCATGGCGTGGTTACTGCCTGCTCCCCCGCGGCTGCGGGGATGAACCAAATCCAGGGTTGTGGTTCCAACCAACCCCGGGTTGCTCCCCGCAACTGCGGGGATGTACCGGATCTGTGCCGCATAGACCCTCTCCGCGGACGCGGAAGCCCCTGCACCGCTCCGGACCGTGCTCCCCGCCACTGCGGGGCTATCCCCAACCAGGCCAGGAAGCCTGTGCACGCGGGCAATCTCCACCCCTCCCCATTCCGCGGGACTCAGAGCCTGCTCCTGGACCCGCGGGTGGGCGTCCGCCCGCAGTTGGGCGCTCTCGGCATGCACACCAGTCGCGCCACCAGTGCTACAGATTCCGCGTGATCGCGTAGCGCGGGATGCTACAGTTTTCCTGAAACCTGTAGCGGCTGGAGGCGTGATGTACCCCAATTCCGCGGCCGAGATGGGCTTTCCGCCGCATTCACAGGCCGACGGCATCCACACCGTCACCACGCCGTTCACGGTGATCGAAACGAGGATCACTCCCCGCGAATGGTCCCGTGACCCCGGCGGGCATGTGTGGCTGTTCGACGGCCCGCAACTGGTAGCCCGCAGCACCCTGGTGTGCGACCGCGACGAGCTGCCGGGCCGACAGGAAGCGGCGCGCGTGGAAATCGCACCGTGGGCCGAGGCACTGTCCAAGCTGAGCCGTACGGCGTGGTGGGAACCGGGCTACCCCTGGGGACCGGCAGAGGAAGACGCGCTGCGGCACTTCCCGCAGTTCACCGCGCCGCAGCCGCCTACGCTGAGCGCCGAATGGACGTACGACCTTCCATGGCGCACGCAGGCCGGATGGTCCGAGCGGATCGCGGAGATCGTGTTCGCCCGGTTTCAGGCGGAAGACGCCGCATTCCCCCGGGATTCTGTAGTGCGCTGGGCCGTCGCCAGCGGCATGCACAAGGTGTACGTCCACCGGATGACGGGAGTGGCCCGTACGACGATCGACCGCATCATCCAGGCCGCTGCCTGAGTGCTTGCACTTCCCGGTCCCCTACCTCGGCTTGGGGGCCCTCAAGCCCGTCACCGTGATCACTGGCGGCTTCGTAGCGGACGACACCATGTACGTCACCGCCATCGCCCCGCACAGCGCCGTACGGTCATCCTCCGCCCCCGCCGTACGCGCCAGGGTCAAACCCCCGTACGGGTCGCCGGCCAGGGCCTCCAGGTCCTCCAGCAGCGTCCCCAACGTAGTACCCGCCAGCAGCGCCCGCTGTGACTCGCGGGACAACGCACCGGGCCCGATGCCCCGCAGCCGCTCCGCGCCGTCCAGCTCGCGCAACGCCGCCCGGGCCGCGTCGGTGAACGCCACCCGATACCGCTCAGAGCTCACCTCGGGTCCGCCAGGGCCGGAAAGACCTCGCCCAGCTCGAACACCGGCTCCACGCCGGCGCGCACCGCGGCGGCCGCCGTGTCCAGCTCCGGGTCACCAGCGGTCTGCGCGACCGCGGCCCACGTCGCGACCAGCGTGAACAGGTCCGCCGGGTCGGCCGCTTCGATCGCCGCCTGAAACTGCTTCGCCAGCGTGTCCGGGAGCGCCGCCTTGATAGCGCCGACCGTCCGCGGACGGTCTATCGGCCCCCGCGGGTGCTCATACGGCTGTGCGGTCATCGCCCCTCCGGTGCTCCTGGCCTAGGCCCCCAGACTACGCGCACCCTCCACCACCGTCAGCCGCCTCACCCACCCCCGCACCCCCCGAGCGCACTCCTCAGATCATCGGGTGGGCGGGTTCTCGCCGGGGTTTACATGGCTGGCCGCACACCGGCCGGCCCTCTCGCTGTTGTGCTCGTAGACCAGGCAGCGGGGAGGGGAGGGGAGCCGCGCACCGCAGCGCCGCCGACCGGCACCACACACGGGGCGGGCCACCGTACCCCCGCCGTCACGGATGCACGCGCGACAGGCGACCCCGAGCCCCGTCCCGGGCGGGCGGGGAGCACCTGCTGCCGCGCGCTCCGACCGCCGGTGAGGTCGCTCCGCGTCGGCGCGGGCATCACCCCGCCACACCAGCATGACGAAAACCCCCACCCCCAAACACCGCCCCGACCAGCAGGTTTCACCCGTTCGGACCACGCAAAACGACCTCCACGCCCCCCAAAACATGGTTAAATAGAGACTGTTCGGGAGGGGTTGGCACCGCCTCCCGAACACCGCCCGGCCGCCCGGCCGGGCGGCACCTCCCTACACGAGGAACACCACCATGACCGCTGTTCAGACCGCGCGCGCCGCATGGCCGACGCTGCCCGTCGACCAGCTCACCGCCCACCCGGGCAACACCCTGCCGTACCCGGACGCCCCGCTGGTCGCCGACATCGCCGACAACGGGGTCAGTGACCCCCTGCTCGTCGTCATCACCTCGGCCGGAACTCTGGTCGCCGACGGGCTGCGCCGACTGGCCGCCGCCCAGGCCGCAGGGCTCGCCGAGGTCCCCGTGACCCACCGGCCTGTGATCCGGCTCAGCCTGCTGACCCCGCACCCCGACAACCCCCGCGACGAACTCGACATCAACCCCGGATTCGTCGCGAGCTTCGCCACCCCCGACGGGTGCCGGGTGCCGATCAAGGTCCGGGTACTGGAGGACGGCACGCGGCAGATCGTCGACGGGCACCGCCGCTACTTCGGCGCCGAGGCCGCCGGGCTCACCCACGTTCCCTACGAGGAGGACGAGCGCGACGACGCCGGAACCTACCTGGACATGGTGACCACGGCCAAGCACCGGGCCGGACTCAGCGAGCGGGAGGAAGCGGCCGCCCTGTTCTCCGCCGCCGAGGCCGGAGCAGGCATCAAGCGCCTCGCGGCCGCCGCCGGGACCACGCAGAAACGCGTCAAGGCCACCCTGCGCGCGATGGGATCGCAGGCCGTCCGCGCGGTCGAGGACACCGCCGGGGCCCTCACCCTCGAAACCGCGACCGCGCTCGCGGACCTGGAGGCCCGCGACGCCGAGGCCGCCGCGCAGGTCGCCGCCGAACTGGCCGACCGCCCCCGGCAGAGCGTGAGTTGGCTGGTCCGCCGGACCATGACCGAGCTGGACCAGCGCGAGGAACTGGACGCCCAGCGCGAGGAACTGCGGGCCGCCGGAGCCCGGATGCTGGCAGAGGCCGAGCTTGGCCCTAAGGCCGCGCCCCTTTACCAGATCGCGGGCGACACCTCCCAGCACGCGACGCAGTGCCAGGGCGCGGTGTGGGTCCTGCGGCAGGGAGCCACGGCCTACGCCGAGTTCTGCGCGAACGCCCCCTTCTTCGGGCACACCGTGCTGGACCCCAACGGGGGCACCATCAAGCGGGAATCCGCCGCCGCACGGCGCCGCCGGATCGCCGGAAACCTGGACTGGGACACCGCCCAGCAGCTCCGCCGCGAATGGCTCGCCGAACTGATCACACGCCGCAGCCTGCCCCGGGCGATGGCCGACCTCATGGCGCAGGTCGTCGCGCGGGCGATGGCATCCGGCATCGGCGCGAAACTGTTCGACTCCCGCGCCGACGACCTGTCGTCCGTGATCGGCGCCACCACCTACACCACCCGCGCGGACCTGGAAAAGCGCTGGACCCAGCCCAAGGACGCCGTGCGCATCACGTTCGCGATCGTCGCCGCCGCGTACGAGACGTACGCCAACCGGACCGTATGGCGGACCGGCGAGGACTCCCAGGACCAGGCCCGGCGCGCCGCCGCCACCCAATGGCTCACCTGGATCACGGCCCCCGGACTCGACTACCAGCCGAGCCCCATTGAGACCGCCGTCCGCGATGACGAGGACTACGAGCCCGACAGCGCCGAGTGACCCCACGGCGGGCCCCGAACGGGCCCGCCACCCGGGGGCGGCCACCGCGCCGCCCCCGGCCCCCACGGCCGGGACGGCACCCCCGGCCCCGAGACCCCTACACACCAGGAGACCCGCACCATGCACACCACCAGCCGCCGGGCCCAGCCCGAAGCCGCCGCCGCCGTCGAACTGTTCGAGCTCGTCGTCACCGGGCCTCTCCGCCGGGTCGAGTCCAACGCCGATGGCTCATGGACCGTCACCCCCGAGGTAGGCCGCCCGCTGATCCTCACGGGCCCCGCCGACGTCGCCGCCTACATCGAGCAGACCAAGGGCACCGGCCCCCAGGCACTCGCCCCCGCCCGCCCGCAACACCCCGCCCAGCCCGCCGGATGCGGATGCGTGCCCGCCACCCGGGCCGCCACCGGCCGCCAGGCCGACATCATGCAGGCCCGCGCGATCTACCACCACCTCGCGGACTGGCTCGCCGCCGACCGCCGCGCCTACGGCTGGAACGCCGCCGCCGACGCCGCATCCGTGCGCGTCGCCACCCCCCACGGCCTCTACGAACTGTTCGTGCCGCCGCTCGGCAAGCCGTTCCCCGTCTGCGCCCACGGCCGCCGTGACGGGGCCCTTGACGCCCGCCGCGTCCCCGGCACCCGTGACTCCCTCGTCGCCACCCTTTACGCCGCCTACCTCCGGGACCGAGGCGAACTCTGACCCCCCCCGCCACCAGCAGGTTTCACCCGTTCGGACCACGCAAAACGACCTCCACGCCCCCCAAAACATGGTTAAATAGAGACTGTTCGGGAGGGGTTGGCACCGCCTCCCGGACACCGCCCGGCCGCCCGGCCGGGCGGCCCCCTCCCTACACGAGGAGCCCCCCATGGCGCACATCGCCCGGACCCCGATCCGGCCCCGGCGCATCCCGCTCTTTGCCCCCCTCCCGGCCGACGAGCCCTCCGGCCAGTGCAGCCGGTGTCAGCAGCGGTTCCCCGGCTGGAACGGCGGCATCTGCGACGCCTGCAAGGCCGTCGGCCGCTGACCGACCCGAGTCCCGGGAGGGGTTGGCACCGCCTCCCGGACGCCGCCCGGCCGCCCGGCCGGGCGGCCCCCTCCCTACACGAGGAGCGCACCATGTCCGAGAAGGTCACCCCCACCCCCACCGCCGCCCGGTTGCTCGCCGAGGCACGGGCGGACTACGGCACGCGGGACGAGCGCACGGACCGCCAAGCCAACCTGAGCGGGCACCAGGTCAACGCCCGGATGAGCGCGATTGACGCCGCCCACCTGCGGAACTGGATCACGAGCCGGACCGCCTGAGCCCCGCCCCGCCGGGCCGGTCGCAAAACCGGCCCGGCCCCCGGCGGGCCACCCGTTCGGCGTACGCGCCGAATTGGACCCCCACCCCAAAACATGGTTAAATAGAGACTGTTCGGGAGGGGTTGGCACCGCCTCCCGAACACCACCCCCTGGCCCCAGGCCGGCCGGGGTGGCGCCCCCGCACGCCCTACACGAGGAGCACCACCATGGACACCACGCCCGATCTCACCGCGCCGCATGTGGCGGAACACCTGGTACGGCTCGCGTTCATCAACGAGCAGTCACGCACCCCTACCTCCCTCTCCGCGCAGTGGGCCCGGACCGTGCTCACCAGCGGTGACGAGGTTGCGTGGATGCTGGCCTACGTCGAGGGCGGAAAGACCGGCATCCAGGTAGCGGAACGCGTGATCGCGTTCATGCGGGCGGTCCGCACCGAGCGGTTCCGGTACTGGACGGTTTCGTACAGCGTGTTCGGCAAGGACCGCACCGGTTCCGTGATGGCGGAGGCGCGCACCGCACGCGCACAACACGAATGGGCGGCCCGGCGGCCCGGTGCCGATGACGTGCGGATCACCGAGTACACCGACACGGTGGTCAGCGTGCCCGTCGACCCGGACCGCCTGCCGCGCGACGAGGACCACCGGCCCCCCGCCATCCCCGGAGCGCGTGAGGTCCACCGCTTCTACCGGTACGACGGCGAAGGCCCCGCCGTACTGCCGAGCGCGGCCGCCGTCGCCCGGGCCCGTCGGCACCTCTTGGCCGTCCGGCCCCGCCGCTACGCGCTCCCGCCGGTTCTCCTGGACACCGTGCGCGTAGTGGCCGCGCGCACGGTCGCCCCCGACGAGATCACGCCCCTGCCGTAGCCCCGCCCGGCGGGGCGCCTAGAGGGCGCCCCGCCTGTCGGCACCGCACCAACCCCCTACACAGCACAGGAGTTCACCACCATGACCAGCACCCTTGTTCCCGTGTGGGATGGATGCTCCCCCGAGGGATGGACCGTCCCCCAGCTCCGCGACGCCCGCGCTCTCCTCATCAACGCCGGAATCAAGCGGGCGCAGGTCACCGACACCGGCCGCGTACTCGCTGCGGGCGCCTACCTCGACCCGCGCAGCGCCACCGGCGAGGTGGTGCTCAGCTACACGCCGACAACGGACGACGACCACCCCGCCTACTCCGAGCGCATGCGCCGCGCCATGGAGACCAAACACGCCACCGACTCCTACCGCGAGTTGTTCCGTGAAGCGGGATGGGACGTTTCGGAGATCGCTGACCCCGCCGCCGGGGGGGTGCTCCCCCGGTTCATCCTTGCGCAGCGGCTCGTTTGCGAGATGTATCTCGCCACCAGCGGCGGGCATTGCACCGCGCGCGCCGTGCGGGTGGTCCACTCCGTCACGGACCCGGCGGCCCGGGTGCTGCTGTGCGAGGGACACCCCCAGGCATTCCCCGGCGCCGCCTGGACGAGCACCACACCGCAGGCGTACCAGGCCGCGCACGGCCTGATCACCCAGGACGAGAACATTCACGGCGGCCGCAAGGCACCGGCCGCGCCCGTGCCGCCGACCCGCCGCCCGGCCCGGTGCGAGGACTGTGGCGAGTCCATCGAGGCCGACTCCGACGGATTCCGCACGTTGTGCGCGTGCGACGCTGCCGAGTAGGCGCCACCAGCCGGTGGGCGGGCGGACGGCACCCCGCCCGCCCACCGGCCCCCATCAACCCCCCTACACAGCACAGGAGTTCACCACCATGACCGCGCCCACCACCGCCGCACTGACCCCGACCGAGGTACTGCGCGCAGCCGCCGCCGTCATCCGCGCACGCGGGTACTTCCAGCCGCTCACGCGCCAGTGGGAGCCGGAGGTACCGACCGCGATGGACGTAGAGCGCTACCTCTACGGGCGCGCGCCGGTCGAGCGCGGCGACCGCCGCCGCTTCGACGCCCAGGCCGAGGCCGCCGCCCAACTCGCGCCCGCCGTCCTGGAGTGGTGCGCGCGCGGCGAGGAGGGCAGCGACTACCGGACCGCGCTGGCCCGCCTCGCCCGCGCCGACCACGTGGGAGAGCGGGACATCCCGCTACTGTGCTCCGCCGTACACGCCTACCAGCGCGAGCAGCGCCGCGCCGCCGCCACCGCCGAGCGAGCCGCCGACGCCGCGCACTCCCGCCACCAGGGCGCCACGGGCGAGCGCATCGCGATCACGGCCACCGTCGCGGTGGTGGTCGCGCTCACGCCCCGGCGGTTCGGCTACCACGAGCAGCCCCGCCACCTGGTCAAGCTCCGGGACGCCGACCACAACGTGTACGTGTGGGAGGCCACTACCACCAACCTCCCCACCCGAGGCGCCCGCGTGCACGTCACTGGCACCGTGGCCAGCCACGGCCGCTACCACGGCACCCCGCAAACCAACCTCACCCGGTGCCGCTGGAAGATCGCGCAGGACTAACCCCCCAGTCCCACCAGCGCGTTTCACCCGTTCGGCCCGCATCGGGGATTGGACCCCCACCCCAAAACATGGTTAAATAGAGACTGTTCGGAAGGGGTTGGCACCGCCTCCCGGACACCGCCCGGCCACCCGGCCGGGCGGCCCCTCCCTACACGAGGAGTACACCCCATGGCACACATCACCCGGACCCCGATCCGGCCCAAGCTCTGCGCCGACTCCTACGCCCCCGGGACGCTGGTAGCCACTGACCCGCTCCCGCAGTACCCCCGCATCCCCGCCCGCTCCGGCGTCGTCGTCAGCCCGTGGGGAAGCACCGTTCTGGTCTGGTTCTGGGGACTCGGCCAGCCCATGGCCGGGCGGTCCGTCCACGCGATCTTCCCCCAGGAGCTCATGCCCCTTGGAACGACCCTGGCGACCATGCCCGAGGGCGCATTCCAGGCGATCGAGCGGGGCGTCACTCCGGTGCGGGTCGGCGGCGTCCTCCCCGACACCATGGCCCCGCTGACCACGGCGGTTGAGGCCGCCCGCGCCGAGCGCGACCGCCGCCAGTAACCCCGACGGGCCGCCGGACTCCCCGGCGGCCCCACACTCCCCCACGCGCCAACCCCGCCGGGCAAGCCCCCGCCGGCAGCGCGCCCGCGGCGCGGAAAAAGGGCGCCCCTTCGGGGCGGCAGCCCCGCAGCCCGGCGCGTTCACCGTCGCCACCCGGCCCGGCCGTAGCCGGCCGTTCCGTGCGCCGCCGGGCGCCGGGCCCCCGCCGCGCGCCGCCCGCCGGCCACCCGCACAACCCCCCTACACAGCACAGGAGTTCCACCGTGACGAACCTGCCCAACTCCGAACGCGCCATCCCCAAAATCCCCGCCCAACGCGCTCCGTCCGAGCCCATGCCCAGCCCCCGCCTGCCCCAGCAGCGCGACCCGCGCCAGGACTAGCCCACCGGCCCGGGGCGGCCCGGCAGACGGCCGCCCCGGGCACCACCCGACAGGAGGCATGATGTACGACTTCACCCTTCCCGACGTCGCGGCCCTCGCTGCGGAACTCCTCGGCCCGGGCTGGGCCGCAGACGGCCCCCGGATCGTCCACCGCCACGGCGCCGTGATGACCCTGACCCCCGCATGCGGCGGCGCCCCGATCGAGCTCTACGGGAGCCTCGGGCGCAACTGCATGATTCCCCGCGACGACATCCCCCCCGCCGGCCTGCCCGCCACCGCGGCCCGAGTCGCGGCCGCCGCCGTCACCCTCAGCCGCCGCCTGTACGTGGAACGCGACGCCCTGAGCGAGCCCGGCGGCCCCGTGCTGCTGACGGACGACTGCACCCAGCTCGCCCAACTCGCCGCCACCCTCGGCACACTCCTCGGCCCCGACTGGACCCCGTTCGACTACTACGACCACAAGGCCCTACGCCACCCCGGCGGGGCCTGCCTCATCCTCACCCCCGCCCCCGCACAACCCGGATGGATCTGCGTCGACGCCGACCTGGGCATCTGCGAGAACCACATGACGGAAACCCACTGCCTGTACGAACGCGCCGGAATCCCCCTGTTCGCCGCCGCGATGACCATCGCCGACGAAATCCCCCACCGCCTCGCCCAAGCCCTCAACACCACCTGCGATTGCGTCGAGACGAAGCTCCTGACCGACACCCGCTGACCCCCCAGGGGCGGGACATCCACCCCCCGCCCCCCGGGACCCAGCAACCCCCATCCGAAACCACGACGGCCGACGCCACTGGTAGCAGGCGTCGGCCGTCTCCCCGGCGAGAATTGGTTGGCACCGCCGCCGGGGACTCCCTACACAGGAGAATCCACATGCTAGAGGACATCACCCCCGAACCCGAAAACTCCCGGCCCCTCCCGTTCGACACCATCACCCTTCACCCGCACAACGCCGCGACTCGGTGCCACGCCGGCCCGTTCGTCGTCGCCGACATCCCCCCGGACACCGACGACACCTACGAACTCAACCTTCCCGACCACCACCCCGGCTACTGGGATTGGGCCGCTACCGTCGTCATCGGAGACATTGCCAGCATCACCCGGTGCACCCCCGCCGGCCCCCGCACGTGGACCCCGGCGCGATGACCACCGCGACCAGCGGCGCACCGCCGCACAGGAGAACCACCGTGCCCCGACAGCGCCAGCCACAGCCGCCTGACACCGACCCCCGGCGCCTCATCCCGCCGGTGGAATTCGCGCGGATGCTCGGCCACCAGGACACCACCACCCTCTCCCACTGGGTCAAGAATCCCCCGGCGGGATTTCCCGAGCCGGACAGCTGGGAGCAGCTCCCCACCCGGCGCCGGCCATTGTGGCGCCACGACCGTGCCCAGGCATACGCCACGGCGAACCCACAGGTCAACGTCCGCCGCTCGCACCGCGGCGGCCGGCCGGCCGGCAGCTCCAACTCAGTTCCCCGCCCGGACCGTGATCCCCGCGCTGACGAGGTCGCCCGCCTGCTCGACCTCGCCGACGCCGGCGAGCGCCCGGCGGTCACCCGTGCCGAGATCGAACAGCACTACGACGTGCCCGACTACACCGCCCGCCGCATCCTCGCCCGCGCCCGCGCCCGCCGGGAACAACCATGACCCGCTGCCCCCGATGCACCCGCCCCGGCCCGCTCCCCGCACGCTCCCGCACCACCACCGCCCGCACCATCCCCATCTGCGACCCCTGCGGCCACGCCGAAGCGCGCCGCAACGCCACCGGCCGCGCCCCTATCCCACCCGGCGAATGGCCGACCGGCCGGCCCTCCTGACCACACCCAAGCGGCCCCCGCCAGTAGGCGGGGGCCGCTTGCTGTCCCCTTTCGGGGGAATCACCCCCACATGGTCACCGAGCTCCCCGGCCCAGCGGGAGACTGCCGCCATACGGTACGCCCGGAATCTGCCCGAGGAGCCGATATGGCCGTACATGTGAGCTGCCCCGCTGTGGCCCTGCCCGAACACCGGGTCCCCACATCCGCCGTGATCGCGGACCTGGAGCGGTACGGGGCGAGCGGCGCCGTACTCCGCATCGTGCGGAACCTCGGCGTCGAGCACCGATACATGAGCCGTACCCTCGCCGAACTCGCCGAGCCCGAGGGCGTCGAGGCCCGGAACGTCGCGACGGTGGCCGCCGTCAACCACCTCGGCGCGCAGGCCGCGGCCGACGCACTCCACGCCGCGCGCCTGGACGCCGACGAGATCGACGCCGTGATCGCCGTCCACTCCAGCGGCGTCACCATGCCCGGCCTCGGGGTGCACCTCGCCGCCACCCTGGGCCTGCGGCCGGACGCGCTGCACATCCCCGTCACGCAGGTGGGATGCACCGGCGGCGCGTGGAGCCTGGCCCTGGCCGCGGACCTCGTCGCCGCGCAGCCCGACCGGCGCGTCCTGGTCGTCGTCGCCGAGTCCCTCACCAGCTCGTACCGGCCCGCCGAACCCGGCATGGTCCCGGCGATGTACCGCGCGCTGTTCGGCGACAGCGCGGCCGCGGCCGTCGTCACCGCAGAATGGCGCGGCCCAGGGCTCCGCGTAGAACGGACCTGGTCGCACCTGCTTCCCGACAGCGCACGGTACTACTGGATGACGCTCCACGACGGCAAAGGACAGCACTTCGACTCGACGTCGGCGGCCGTGTCCGCCGTCGCGGAGTGCATGCCGCCGCTGGTCGACTGGCTCAAGGACGCCGGCCTGCCGCAGTGGGTCGCGGCCCACCCCGGAGGGCCCAAGATCATCAATTCCGTGGCCGACGGCCTGCCGGTCCCGGTCGACCTACGGCACTCCTGGAACAGCCTGCGCGAACACGGCAACACCGGCGGGCCGGCCGTCCTGGACGTCCTGCGCCGCATCCACCAGGCGCCGCCCCCGCACGGCGCCCGCGGTCTGGTGGCCGCGTTCGGCCCGGGCTTCTTCGCCTCGGCGGTCACCGGTACCTGGCAGGAACACGCGACGCTCTGACACAACGATGCCGCCCCACCTGCACGGCGGGGCGGCATCAAGGGGGCAGTCAGACTTCCGGGAGCAGTTCGAGCGCCTCCGCAGACGCCGACGACCCCTCAGCCGCGAGCACTGCACGCACGTGCCGCATCACCCCTGCGGGCAACTCGGCTTTGTGGACCGTCTCCACCGGCGCGGTGCGCTGCCACCCGGTATGGTCCAGCAGCGTGGCCATGGTGATGGCCCCCGAATCCCAGTCGCAGACGTCATCAAAATACGTCGCGACCTGCGACACGGTTTCCATCACGCCCTCGCCGTGGAGCCGCTGAAGCATGGCTTGGGCCTTGCGCTTCTGCGCGCTGGACAGATCGGGGTATTTCACGGTGCGTTCCTCGTCATCGTCGTCAGGAAGCGTCAAGGGCGTTTGCCGGGCGCTATCCCCCCTGGGGGCTGATGAATGGCGCGCAGTGCGCGCGGCCCCCTGAAAAAAGGGGGGAGCCCGTAGCGGGACGATGAGGCTGGTACGTTACCACAACTTCCCCGGATGTCGGGTCAGTTCGACCGGGAGAGCGGGCCGGAGGTACGAGGCCGGGTTCTACCGGCGCCGCGCGGGAGGCGAGGTGACCGCCGCTGGCCGACGGACTACGTACCTGAGGTCCAGCATGCCGGCGCCCTTGCTGCGGCCCCGTCCTAGTCCCTCCTCCAGCGCGGCCCGTACCGACTCCGGATGCTCGACCTTCAGCACTCCGCGAATCCGGGTCAGCCCGGCCAGGCTCGGCGGCCCCTTACGTGCCACGGACTGCTCGTCGGCGAGGTGCAGCAGGCTGAAACCGGAGCTGTAGGCCCGTGATACCAGTGGGGCGCCCTCAGTCCCGGCCTCTACGGACTCCTCCGTCAGCCACTCCCTCGCGCTCACGCGGTACTCAACCGGCAACCCCTCTTCTGCGCGGGCCTTCCTTGACGGCCGCCGCACGGTGTTTGCCAGCACCTCAAACCCCCAGACCTGACCTGCGGCCAGGCCGTCCGCCATCACCCCCATGTCCACGACCTGCGGGAAGTCCACCGTCCCCGTCAGCAGCCACGCCGGCTCTGGGCGCCGCGGGTACTGCACCGTCACGGTGGATGCGTCGTCGCGGCGCCACAGGACCCGCGCCCCGTTTTCTGTCTGCGCGATCTCCGGCGGCAGCGGGGCCGTGATCAGCCGCCACGTCTCGGAGTGCTGCGGCACAGGCCGGGGGAACCGGTAGGTAACGCGATACATGGGACTCCTCGGCCCGCGCGGGCCCGGGTGAAAGACAACTCGTAGGCCCTCGGCATCACGCCGAGGGCCGCCCGACTATCGCCCCGCATGCGGCGGGGATACACGGCCAGCAGATCACCATGACGGTTCAGTACCTGCGGGAACCACCCCCGCTTACGCGGGGAACGCGCCGCTTTGATCGGCTCCAGTCCACACAGGGACGGGCAGGCAGGGCACGACCCGGTTTCCCGGGCACGCGATGATCCTGCCACAGGGCACGGACATCCGTCCTGGGTTCAGATCAGTTCGATTCCGGGGGTGGTCGGCACCATGATGATCCACCGTAGGTACTGGTCCCCGAACGGGTTGAGGGCCAGCATGTGCACGTCCACCGGGTCCGGCGAGAGCAGCGGGAAGAACATGGGCCGCTCGCCTAGGTACGGTTCGGTCCGGGCGGTCCGCTCCCACAGCGCATTCACCCCCGGGCGGGCGCGTACCTCCGCCACCACCTCCGCCAACCGCGCATTGTCGGGGCAGCGCTGCCAGGTCGCGCGCACCTCGGCGAGGATCGGCAGCGCCCAACACTTGTCGAACTCCCGCAGCTGAAAACTCGCGTCTGGGCTAAAAGCCCAGGTCACGATGTTGGCGTTGGGTTTGGTCAGCCACGGCGCATGCAGACCGCCCAGCGGATTGCAGGCCAGCACGTCCCACGCCTCATCGGACAGGTAGCTGATACATCCGGTCTGCCGTTCGACCATGTCGACCAGCAGCGGGTCCGGGCGCGTTGCCGGCCGCCGCGGGATCGGGTGGCCGGCGTGGATATACAGCGCCTCAGCCTCCACCGGCGTCAAGTTCAGGATGCGCGCCACCCCGTCGATCATCGTGCGCGGGTACGGGCGCACGACCCCGTTTTCCAGCGACCAGTACAGGCGCTCCGACACGCCCAGCAGCAGCGCCATGTCCAACTGCGTGAGGTACCTCCTCCTCGGCAGCGCAGCTTCCAGACCGGGGATCTCACTGCGCGGCCGCCGGTGTCGCCAGCCTTGCAGCATGCTCCCGACGTCCACGTTCCTCTCGGTGGCGCTGTCTCTCCTACGCCCGTCTCCCATGTAAAGCCCCCGTAAAATCGCACTTTTTGCGGGCGTTCCGCTCTCGGCGCGGTGCTGTGACCCCGCACACGTCTCACCTGCGGAGGTGATGCTACGTATCCATCATAATCACACAGGGTTACCAGAACTCCGGGTGCGGGAACTGGGGGTTCGGGTCTGCGGGGGGCCTCGGGGCGCAGGGTGGGAATCACCGCAGATCACCGCCGATCACGCCCTGACCTTGGGAGTCAGCATGAGGACCCGGACCGCACCCGTTCCCGGCACCGCCGCTCACACCACCCTCAGCCGCCACCCTGCCGCCGCCCGCCGAGCCCGGATCTGGGCCCGGACCACGCTGGGCGGCTGGAGTGTCACCGGCCCGACCGCCGACGACGCTGAGCTGATCGTGTCCGAGCTGGTCACCAACGCTGTCGTGCATTCCCTCGGGCGCATCCGGGCGCAGCTCGCGATCGGCCCCGAGGGCCTGCGGATAGAGGTCCACGACGCCGGCCCCGCACCCCTGCGGCCCACCGTGGACACCGCAGCCAGCGGCCGCGGCCTGGCCATCACCCGCAGCCTGTCCACCGGATGCGGATGGGACAGCGCGCCCGGCCGCTCGACCGCGTGGGCCACCCTGCCGGCCGCCGCCTGACCCTCCCTCAGACCCCGCCTCCCCCTGCCAGCTCCATGTCCCCCCAGGGGGAGGCGGCCTCATCCTCCGGCCATCCCCCCGGCCGGAGACCGCGGGCCGGGACATCCCTCTCCCGGCCCGCGGAGCCCCAGCCCCCCTCACGACACGGAGCCCGCCCGCGATGCCGTACTTTCTGCCGGAGACCGAGACCGACCCGGTGCTGACCGCCTGCCGCGGCCTGGTCCTCGCCCACCCCGACCGCCTCGCGCTGTCCGAGAAACCGCTCTACCTCACCGCGACCGCGCCCGACCCCGCCCGTCGGGTCGCGCTGGTCAGCGGCGGCGGCTCCGGCCACGACCCGCTACACACCGGCCTGCTCGGCCGCGGCGGCCTGGACGCCGCGGCGCCCGGCGGGGTCTTCGCCTCCCCGCACAATGGCCAGATCTTCGCCGCGAGCCTTGCCACCCACCACGGGGGCGGTGTGCTGCACATCGTGAAGAACTACACCGGCGACAAGATCAATTTCGGGATCGCTGCCGAACGGCTCCACGCCCGCGGGGTCGAGGTCGCCACTGTAGAGATCGCCGACGACATCGCGAGCGCGGACGCCGGCGCCGGCCGACGCGGCACCGCGGCGACCGTCGTGGTGGAGAAGATTCTCGGCGCGGCCGCCGACACCGGCATGGGTTTGTACGAACTGGCCGACCTCGGCCGCGCTGTCGCCGACGCCTCCCGCAGCCTCGCGGTCTGCGCCCGCCCCCACACCAACCCCGCCAGCCTCCGGCCCGCCGCGATGCTGCCGCCCGACATGCTCGACTACGGGGTGGGCATCCACGGTGAGCGCGGCGCCCGCAGCATCGCCCGCCCGCGCGTCCAGGACCTCATCCGCCGCATGCTCTCCGACCTCACCGCCGACACCCCCACCAGTCCCGACGGCGTGATTCTCGTCGTCAACGGCCTCGGCGGCACCTCACACCTGGAGCTCCAGGCGGTCGCGGCGATCGCCGCCGAGCAGCTGCACGAGCGCGGCGAACGGGTCGCTGCGGTGCTCACCGGCACCCACACCGCCGCCCTGGACATGGCCGGGATCTCCCTCACCCTCACTGCACTTGCCCCCGGGTGGCTCGACTGGTGGCAGGCCCCCACCGACACGCCCCTGACCGCCTGGCCAGGCGCCGCCGCACCACCCCAGCCGGCGGCCCCGGCCGCCTCACCCCGGACGCCGCTCCCCCGCCGGCTCCCTGGCAGCCGCGCCGCCCTGGACCGCTACGCGGAGATCATCAGCCACGTGCGCGACGCGCTCGGAGACCTGGACCAGGCCGCCGGCGACGGCGATTTCGGCGACAATCTCACCGGCGGACTGCGCGGCGCCCTCGCGCGCGTCGATGCCACCGGGGAGGACGGTCTCACCGCGGCCGCCCACGTGTTCCTCGACGAGGTCGGTGGGACCAGCGGCCCTCTGTTCGGGCTGCTCTTCCAGCACCTGGGCGCGGTCACGGCCGGCTGCCCCGACGGACAGCGGCCCGCGCTGTCCGCGCTCGCCAAGGCCCTCGCGGACGGCACCACGGCGATTCAGCGCGTCGGCGGCGCCCGCATGGGAGACCGCACCCTGGTCGACGCGCTCGCCCCTGCCGCGCAACTGCTGTCCGTGAAGCGCGAGGACGACCCGGCCGCGATCACCACGGCCGCGCTGGCCGCGATCCACGGCGCACGTGGCACCGCCGACATGCTCGGCGGCCGCGGCCGCTCCAGCTACGTCGGGAAGCGCGCCCTGGGCACCCCCGACCCCGGCGCCATCGGCGCCGCCCTGCTGCTGATCGCGCTCGCCGACACCTACGAGCCGGAGATGGCCACCCGGCTCCCCCTGCCCGGCTACGTCGTCCAGCCCGCGACCCGCCCCTAGGCCGGAGCCGACCAGCACCGGACGGGTGACATCCCCTCACCACCCCGCACCCCCGCCGGCCCCCAGAGCCGTTGACACCACGCACACCACCCACGGAGGCACCATGCCCACCCGCACCACGCTCGCAGTCGTCGCCGGCGTCACCCTCGCCGCCGCCGCGATCCTCCCCACGACCACCGCCCAAGCCGCGCAAGCCGGCTCCAGTTGCACCAGCGTGACGGTTCGACAGCGCGTCGCCGTCCACTACGATCCCAACTTCACCAGCCGCGTAGTGCGCAGCGCGCCCAAGGGCGAGCACGACACCGTGTGCCTGGTCGCCATCGGCCGCGGCGAGCAGTACACCGCCTGCGGCCGTCGCGGGTGGGACTGGGACCTGGTCCGCGGCGGATACATCCCGGACGTGTGCGCCACTCCCATTCCCTGACCGACCATCAGCACGCCGTATATGCATACGATTCGCCCAATGCGGTGCAGTCCAGGGACCGGATACGGAAATCAGCCCGGCGAGTCGGCCATGTTGTGATTCACAACAGCTCCCAACAGGCTAGGATCTTGCCCATGGCAGCACCACGAGGGCGAGCACAGAGCGGCCGGACAGGGTCCGATCCCGCTAAGCCTGTGCGCGCACAGGTGACCTTGCCTCCTGGCGACCCCGTTCGCATCGCGTATGACGAGCTGGTGGAGCGCCTAGGCATCAGCGGCGCCGAAGTCATCCGGAGGGCGATCCTCGCCCTCCGGAAGGCCGAGCCCGGCACCGGGACAGCCCTCCGGGAGGCCGGATGAATTAAGGGGGACAGCGGTCCCCGTCCGGCTTCCTACCGTGACGTACCGCCCAGCCCCAGGCTCATCGGGTCCCCGGCTCCCTTTGGTTGCGAGCCACTTGCCGAGGCACCCGATCCCGTCAGATGAGCAGATGAAGCGCCGTTCGCCGGTTTCCTAGGCCGACGGCGGGGGCCTTTCTGCGCCCTGATTAGCACCGAGGCGGACTCCATCGTACCAAGCCGCCGCGGTGGCGGTACCCCCATGCCGCGATCCGGTGTGTCCTCACCGGATCGCCATGTCGACATCGCCCCCGCGCCCGAAACCGCTAGCGCATCGGCCGTAGCCACGCCGGCCGGAGGGACACCTCCGGCACCGCTGGCGGTGCTCAGGCTGCCCGCCATCCGGCTCAATACGCTGTACCGGGTGGCCCAGATCTCGCATGCCCGCGGACTCCTCGCGGACACCAAGTTCCGGCTGCTTCAGTTCCTCAGCCGTCAGCGCCTGGACCCCATGACCGGCCGAGTAGAGGGCCGGTGGGGTACCGACGAGATCGACGGCGGGCTGACGCTCGCCGAGCGATACGCCTGTGTGCACGCCGTCGGCGAGGACCGGTTTTGGGACGACCTGCGCGGCGTGTACGCCGCCGGCTTCGCCGAGCAGGTGGTACGCCCGGCGCCCGGCCGCCGGGCGGTGTACGCGCTGTGCCTGCGCGAGGACGCGATCCCTCACGACCTGCCCGAAGACCTCACCCGCGAGCTGCGCGTGTGGGACCTCCCGGCAGCCGTCGACCCGGACGAGGACGCGGCTTACGGCCGCCTGACGTCTCGCCAGGCTCCCCCCGTCGAACCTCTCGTGATGGTCTGCGAGAACGCGGCCACGCGCCAGCTCGCCGCCGAGCTGGCCGCCGCTCCGCGGTGGGAGCACCCGGCAGGGTCCAAGGCGGCGCAGGTGGCAGGGACAATCCGGGAGAGCGCCAAGCGTCTCCCGGTGCCCCCAGATCTCCGATGCACCGCTGTCGCCGACCACGACAAGACCGCGGAGATGACGGCCAGGGTCGAGCAGCTGTTGGCGAGGAGCACCTATGGCAAAGCGTCCCCTCTATACGCGAGGGGGTTTTCACAACTAGTTGGTTTTTCATCTACAGGTAGTAGCGGGCTCGGCCCGCCATTTCGAATGGAACAGACAAAAACGACGCCTTCGGCGGCTCCTGGACCAAGCACCCGGCCGGGGCCGTTCGGCGAAGACCCTGCCGTCGTCGCTACACGGGTCCAGAGGCGCGTGTGGCACCTCTGGAGGGCCCAACTCGGCTACTCCGAGGTGTTTTTGCCATCACGCGGGCCGGAGGACCGTGGTCGGTCTGTGACGGGTG
Organism: Streptomyces sp. CA2R106; assembly: GCF_037034245.1. Classification (NCBI taxonomy): domain Bacteria; kingdom Bacillati; phylum Actinomycetota; class Actinomycetes; order Kitasatosporales; family Streptomycetaceae; genus Streptomyces; species Streptomyces sp. CA2R106. The sequence goes on along the minus strand of NZ_JBAGKC010000034.1, from coordinate 9,762 downwards.
ACGCGTGGTCTGACCTGCACCGCACAATCATGATCGCGCTCCGGCGCGGAGGCACAGAATCGCAACTCGTGGAGCTGCTGAGCAGCAACGTGATCCGCTACGACCAATGGGGCGCGCTCACGTTCAAGGCCACCAACATGGGGCGCCTCGCAGGGTGGAGGCTCTGGCGGTTCATCAACGCGCAGGGCAATTCCCCCGGCTACCGCAAGATCCCGACCGTCCGGCAGGCCGATCACGTGACCTGGCGGGACAACGCAACCACCGAGGAGCGCGAGGCCGCTCGGCTCCGCGCCCTGGAGGAAGGACGCCGGCGTGACGCCGCGATCCGGGCCGACCTGAATGCCCGGTGGCGCCTGGACCAGGTCGAGGAGACACCGGATCAACTTCCCCCCGCCGACGAGCTGTCGCCGGCAGCCGAGGCCCGCCGGAATATCCGGGTCCGGCGGCCGCAGATCGAGCCCGACGGAGAGCGTACGAGGTCATGGGCCTACACCCCGCAGTCGAGCACCGCCCGCCGAGATGCCGCCCTGGCGAAAGCCCGAGCGGAGAAGCGGGCCCGCCGCCGCGGAGGCCAGCAGTGAGGCGGCCCGCCTAGCGCGAAAGCCGCCCCACGGTGGACACCTGGCTATACGACAGCATGGGTGCCGAGACCGACGACGCCCCCGGGGAGAGCTGACCGGTTGCCGCCAGCGAGCGTCCTCAGCCCCCGGCGGATACGCTGCGTGCAATGAGTACCGACAGGGCGTTTCTCGCTATCGACCTGATTCAGCGGACTGAACAGGCTGTGGACTCCGTGGTCCGGATCATGGAGGACACAGGGGTGACGTTCACGATCGGCGACATCGTCCAGAAGATCGAGCGGGAATTGCCTGACGGCTACGCCGCCTCGGTAGTGGACGCTGTGACGCTGCGTGAGTTGATCACGGATATGGTCGATTCCATGGTGAGTGGCGAGGCGTACGACAAGAACTGACGCTGTTGGACGTTCCCCGGCCAAGGGCCGCCCGCCGCGGAGGCCAGCAGTGAGGCGGCCCGCCTGCACACGGCAAGGCCGCTGGCGCCGGTTTCCGGTCCGTTGTACCGACTCCCGAGAAGTTGGCCCCCCACCCCAACACATGGTTAAATAGATTCTGTTCGCAAGGGGTTGGCGTCGCCTCTCGGTGGGGAGAACTGGGCCGACGGGCCGGTCGACGCACCCTGTTGGCGAACGCCTCTCTATCCGTCATCAAGCAAGCCATGAAGGTAGGTAGGAACGATGACCGATCCCACGCCAGCGGAGGCCGCCGCGCAGTTGCTCGATGCCCGATATCCTGGCATCCGCCAGACGCAGCCGGGCCGTATCACGGAGCGGCCGCCTCTGTCCGATGTGCAGGTGTCGCCCGAACACGGGCACGGATACGCTGAGTTCATGTGGGCTGGCAGTCCGGCCGGCGCTGCCCATTACAAGGTGCATGTGAACGTCGGGGAACCGGAGCCCCTGGACCCCGAATCCGATGCCCTGTACTGCCGGGTGCGGAGCTGGGCCACGGTCCACTCACCCGACAACCTCAGTTTCGGCGATAGCGGGCACGTAGCGTGGTTCCGCACCAACATCCAGTCGCAACTTGCCTTTCCGTGGGTCGAAGTGGTCGCCGTAGAGGACTCGACCGACCCGCGATACGCCAGCGCGATCCTGACCGCAGTGGGCCGCGCGTTGGAGGCCGCCGGCCTGGCCACCGTCGCGGCTGTGGCGACCAAGGCATCCGGTGATGCCGCGGTGGCGTCGGAAGAAGAGCGCGTGCGCGCTGGCCTCACGCGTCTGGAGTGGCGTAAGGAACTGCGGAGGCGACAGCGGGAGGCCCGGGAAGGCGGCGCCCAGTAGCGGCCGGGTTTGAGACGCAGCAGTCCCGCAGGGGTTACCGCCCGCCGCCCCCGGTTGCGCGGGACTGCTCACGATCGGCCCAGGTCGCATACGCCAGAGCTGACGCCGGTGGGCCTCAACCGCTGAACTGCGATGTTGTAAAGAGCTTTACGTTTGGTGTATAGTGCTTTACATGACAGTCTTTGCGTTCGATAGTCGCTATGTGACGCAGATCGAGTTGGCTCGCGCTTATAAGGCCCTGGGGCACATCCCCGCAGTGTCTACCCGGGATTCCTGGAGCGCGATTCTGCTGGTTCACGACAGCCTCTCCATGAGTTGGGCATGCCGGGTGCTGGAACCGCCGGAGTTCCGGGAGGAGCGTCCGGCGGCTTACGCCTGGCACATTATCGCCCAGGCCGGTGAACTGAGGTGGCCGCCGCTGCGGCCGGAAGCGGAGATCTGGCCCGCCCTCCTGGCCAAGGAGCCCGTGCCCACCGGCGAGAAGGCCGAACGGGAGGCCCGCATGTGGGGCCAGAGCATCGAGGAACTGCACCGCACTCGCCTGCGGCGTCACTACCTGGGCGATGCCTACATTGGCAATATGAAGCGGAATCAAGGGGACGTTAATTTCGATCCTCTTGTCAGGGACTGGGATACAACTGCCCGTGAATTCGCCGATTTCCTTGACACCCACCGCCCGCCCAAGCTCACCCCTGACCAACGGGTCATGGAACAGGGAGTCCGCTTGGTCGAGCTGGAGACTGAGGCAGTAAACGCGAGGGCGAGCCTGGCCGGCCTCATGCGCAACGCCGAGCGCGAAAGCCGCCGCACGCATGGCACCGTCCGCCGCGGTTTCAAGACCGACATGTCCCGCTGGGGCGGCGTCAGCCGCCCCACGGTGGACGCCTGGCTATACGACGACAGCGACGCCGGCGGCGACGACAGTCAGTGGAACACCCGTTAACGGCTATGCGCCATTCGCGCAATTTTTCAACCGTCCGCTCAAGTTCACCAGCCGCCGGATTCCTAACGGGCGCCTCAGCCCGCCCCCGTCGAGCACGTCGACCAGTCACCGGTGCGTCACGGCCGCGCCGGTGACGCAATGGGCCGGGCCGCCGGGTCACTCCCGCAGGCTCGCCCGCATGTGCACCGTCGGGTTGTCCGCCCAGGGCAGCAGGTCGATCCCGTACCGGGCCAGGGCTTTGGAGCCGGGCACGAAACGACAGGACCGTTCGATGACGTGCCGGGGCATGCCCATGCGTTCCAGGTGGCGGATCAGGCCCCGGCGCATGCTGTGCCCGGTGTACCGGGGCAGCCGGCGCCGCAGCGCTCGCCGGCGAAGGCGTCGGGACGTGCGGATCTCCGCCCGCTGTTCGTCGCTCTCGGCGGCCGCCAGCTCCGCGTGCTCCGCCGTAGTGCTCAGCAACTCCGTCTCCGACGTGGTGAGCTCGCGCACCAGGCCGGCCGCTTTCGCGCACGTGCGGATCAGGTTGCGGATCGTGCGGGCGCCGATGCCGGCCGCCTGCCGCGCGTCGACCGGTTGCCGGCCAGCGCACGTCCCCGTGCCGCCGATGCGGCCCCACCGGTCAATCCGTCGCAGCAGGGGGCCGGTGTGCGCGAGGCCGTGCGCGTCCAAGACGCCCATCCACTCGCGGTAGGCCCGCACCGGGCACAGGTCCGCGTCCGCTTCGCTCTGCGCGACCAGCCGCACGAAGTCCCTGCGCCTGCCGTGCACGTTGGTCTTGCTGCGGCGTACCACGATCTCCAGCGCAGGCAGCTCGACCGCCGGGCCGCCGTCCGGGTCGGGCACCGCGGCGACGTCCTCGCGGACGTCGAGGACGCCGACCGCCCCCGGTTCACACGAGCGGCCGGCCATGTACCAATCGAGCAGCAGCGCGAAGGCGTCGCGGCGGCCGCGGTCCGTCGACCGGTCGAGGGTCCGGAGCATCTTCCGCAGGTCGGCGCGGGTGCATTCGGTCGACTGCAAGGCGTCGCCCGGGTCGTGCGGATCGGTGGCCACCTCCAAGGCCCGCGAGTCGAGGACCCCTTGAATCAGGTACCGATCCTGTTCACCGAGCGGCCGGCCGTTGACCGCCAGCAGGTTGGTCAAGGTCGAGGCGTATGCCGCGATCGTCTCGACCGGGTGACGCAGCCGCGCGAGGTGCGCGCAGTAGTCCGGCACGGTGCCTGGGTCGTACGGGGCCCGGCCACGCTCGCGGCACCAGTCGAGGAACAGGCGCGAGCGGGACTCGCGGCCACGGCGGGTGTTCGCCGGCGTGGCCAGTTCGACCCTTCGGGCGGTGTCCGCGTCGATCTCGTACCCGGCCGGGGTCAGGACCCGGCCAGCGTCGGCGGCCGAGGTGAAGCGCACCGGCAGCAGTTCGGCGCCGTCATCCGGTGTGGTGACCGTGGTCATGATGTCTCCCCGTCCCGCCGTGCGGCGTCGTCCGTCGAGGGCTCTGGCTCGACCCACAAAGTGGCGTACAGCCGGGAGCGGTCCGGGTCGTTGGTGCAGTTCTCGCTCCACTGCCATTCGGCAGGCGTGCCGTCGTACGTAACCCGGGGCCGCAGTCCCCAGCCGGTCAGCACATCGCGGCGGGCATCCGGCGACGGGGGCAGCGGGCCACGGGGAAACCAGTGGTCCGCTGCCGGGCCGTGCTCGTCGGCCAGTACGGACAGCCACCAGCATTCGCGCCAGCTGTCCGTCGCGTATGTGAGGTGCGCGTGGCGCATCACCGTCCCGGCATCCTCGGTGGGCAGTGACGTGCCGGCCGCGGCCGGCGGTCGCTCGATGGCGGACATGATGAGCCCCTTTCGTCGGGCTTGCGGTCCAGTGCAACACCCCGGCGGGGGTTGTTTAGTGCTCGGCCCACTCGTCCGGCCAACCGTCCCGTTCCTGCGTGAAGATGCCGGCCGGCACTTCCAAGTTGGCCAGCAGGCCGTTGCTCACCTTGCTGCCGACGACGAGCGTGCGCAGGTACTCCACGTCCGTGGTCAGCCTCGTGACGTGGCGCCCGAAAGCGTCGGTCGCCATGATGAGGCCGTACCCGCCGTCCACCGCGGGGAGGCCGGCGGCCGCGCACCAGGCGGTGTACCGGTCGGGCCCGCCGAGGTCCGCCGCTGTGGCGAAGGCGAATTCCCGCGCGATGCTCTCGTTCCCGGGCATGACGCCCCTTTCGCCGGTTGTCTTCCGGTCCGCCCGAATTCGCGCCGGTCCGTAACTGACCCTCACGGAGGGTTCGCGCAGCAGACTATCAGTGATTTCCGACTCTGTGAGGGAATCGGAAATCATCGGCCGGCGGCGCCCGAAAACCGCATGACATGCCCGCGACAAGGCGAGATGAGTTCGGTTTGGTTTAGTTAACTTGGTTCAGTTCAGTTTGGTTTGGTACTTGAGTTTGGTTAGGTTGCGCGGTACGATTCAAACGAAACGTTGGAACGACCGAGAGGGCAGACCGTGCACCGACCCGAGGGCATGACCGATCAGCAGTGGGCCGAGTTCCTGGCGTGCGAGGCCGACCACCAGGAGGACATGCGGGACGCCGCTCACCGCGAATTCCTGATCGAGACCGGCCAGTTCGCCGAGGAGGACCAGGAGGAAGACCGGGCCGAGCCGGCGCCCTTGCGCATCAACCCGGACCCCTGGCCGGGCGGCGCCCCCTTCTGACTCCCCCGCCGACACCCCAACCCGAACTGAGCGAGAGGAACAGCAATGCGGCACATCGAGGGACTGCCGGCGAACGTGTCGATCGAATCGCTGACGCTGCGGGACGACGCGTACGCGGTGCTCTGCCTCATCTGCGGGGGCGGGGGCGCCCCGGCGACCGTCGAGACGTGCCGCGGCGAGATGGCGAAGGCGCCGCGTGGGCGGCCGCGCTCCGTCACGACGACGAGCACGCCCGGCGCCGTGACGAGCTGGAGAACGGCGAGCGCCGCCGCCAGCAGGCCGCCGCGCTCAACTGGAGCCAGGCCCAGGCCGACGCGATGCTGTGGGCGGACCGCGATTGGCTGCACTTCGACGGCCAAGTGTTCTACAAGAAGGACATGAGCGACCCCCGCGCCGGCCGCGGCCGCACCGTCGCCCGGGCCCGCGTCGAGGCCCTGGTGAACGCCGGATTCCTGCGGGTCACCGGGCAGTCCGTCCAGCTCACCCGCGACGGGCACGACGCCCGCCACGCGTGGATCGCCGCCGGCGAGCCGGCCGCCCAGGAATCGCGCCACCTCCGACCGCTGATGGGGGGCGAGGAGGAAGCCCGCCAGGACGCCGAGCGTGCCGCCTACCTCGCCGCCGCCCGCGAGCAGCAGGCCGAACGCGACGCCCTCGCCCGCCGGTTCACCCCGGAGCCGGCCCCGGCCGCCGCCGTCGACCCCGCCGCGTGCGACCACGAGCGGTACGTGTGGCTCTACCTCACCGCCGACTGCATCACCGGCCGACTCGGCTACCACCTCGCGTGTGCGTGCGGGCAGGAGACCAAGGCGTACCCCGGCAACTCCCCCGCGATGAACACCGGCACCGCGACCCGCCCGCTCGGGATCGCGGACGCCGACACCGGGACAGCCGTGTTCCACGCCGACCGGTGCGGGTACGGCGTCACCGGCCGGTGGGAGGTGCTGGACGAGCACACCAAGCGCGCCGCCGTCGAGCCCGCCGACGAGCCGCTGTGGCCGGCCGTCACCGACCCCAACCGCGGCCCCGCGGCCGCGCCGGTCGCCGCCGTCGACCAGGACGCCGCCGAGCAGCCGGCCCCGGCCGATTCCGTCACGCACGCCCCGGTGACGGAAGCCCACGAGGACGAGGATCAGACCGCCCAGCGCCACCGCTCCGCCATCCTGAACGCGGAACTGGGGCTCCAGCCCGGCGAAGCCGACGCACTGACGTGGGCCGCCGCGGGACACCTGCACCGCAACGGCAACAGCTACCACCACCGCGACCCCGCCAAGGCCCGCAACCGATCCGGCCGCACCGTCGCCCGGGGCCGCGTCGAAGCGCTGATTCGGGCCGGCTACCTCCACCACGACAACGACCACGGCCCCGTCACCCTCACCCCCGCCGGAGACGCCGCGCACCACGCGTACACCGCCCTGTGCGCCGGAGCCAGTGACGACGACCTCGCCGGCTACCGCGCCCAACTCGCCGCCCACCACGACGAGCGCGAGACCCAAACCACCGCGGCGGCCGCCGCCGAATCCGTCACGGACGAGCCCGTGACGAAAACGGCCGGCCCGGCGGCCACGGACGACGCGGCCGAGGCGTACGCCGCGTGGATCGACCGGCAAGCCGAACGTTCCGGCCAACTCGCCGTCGACGGCCCCGGCATCGTCGGCCCCGGGACACAGATCACCTACCGGGACGGCCGCGGCCCCGGCATGCGCTCGAAGCACTCGACTTCCGGCACCGTCGTACGGATCGGCCGTACGGCCGTCGCGTGGCGCCCGTACGGCGCCCGCCGGGTGCTGCGGACCCCGCTGGACCACATGCGGGTGACCGTGCCCCGCACCGGCGCCGTGGTCGAGGACAGCGGCCGCACCGCCGGATGGCGCCGGTGGAGCCTCGCCGAACACCTCGCATACGCCCGCCGATTCACCGCCCCGGCCCCCGAGACCGTCGAGGCCGCCAGCGCCCCGCAGAGCGCCCCGCAGGACCCGGCCTGGCCGGACGCCCGCCCGGAGGACACCGAGCCCGTACAACTGCCGCTGTGGCCCGCGCCGGTGGCCTCTCATGCCGCAGCCGCCGCCGAGCCCGCAGTGACCGCCGACGGTTCGACGGCCGCCGTCGAGTCCCGAGCCGTCACCACGGCTGCCGTGACGGAATCCCTCGCCGCCGGCCCGGTGGTGGTCATCCCGTGCAGCGGCGCGAAATTGGACCGCCCGGCGCCCGCCGGTGAGCTCTACCGCGGATCGCTGCACACCATGTGCCGTCGGGCCGCCGACGCGCTCACCGCCGACGGGGGCACCGTCGTGGTGCTCTCCGCCCGGTGGGGACTGGTGCCCCTCGCCCAGGTGATCGCCCCGTACGAGCTCCGCATGGGAGACACCGGAGCCGTCACCGCCGCCGAACTCCGCGCGCAGGCCACGCGGCTGGGAATCGACCGTGCCGAGGACGTGACCGTACTCGCCGGCGCCGCGTACACCACCGCGGCCCGTAGCGTGTGGTCCCACGCCGCCGCCCCGCTCGCCGGAAGCCGCGGAATCGGCGAGATGCGCCAGCGCCTCGCCCAGCTCGCCCGCACCGGCCGCCGCCAGACCGCATGACCTCCGACCCGCCCCGCCACCCCCGAGGAGACACCGCCGTGACCGATCAGCCCGCCACCGCCACGCACGACCAGGACGACGAGTACACCCGCGTGCGGCGCGTCATGACAGACGCTGAGTACGACACCGCCTATGACCGTGCAGACACAGCGGCGCGGGCCGCCGGCGTCACGGTGCCTCACCCCGCACTGTCCGACATGGTCCGCGGGGTTCTCGCCGCCGCCGGTCTGCTCACCCCGCCGCCGGAGCCGGACACCGAGGCCGGGACGTGCACCGCGCTGTTCCCCGACCCCGAGGGCGAGTGGTGGCAGTGCGAGCAGGAGCCCCACGACCCCGACGAGGGGCACGACGGGGGCGATTGGGGTTGGAGCGACAAGAGCCCGAACGCCATCCCCGCCACCCGCCCGTAGGACCGCGAGACACCCTCGACCGGCTGCGCGAAACCGTCCGCCGGTCAAGTCGCCGAGCTCTACGCTTGGCGAGTGCTCCCCACCTTTGTGGGGTTTGTCCGAGCCCACCCACAAACCCGAAAGAGGGAGCATGAGCACCGTCACTCTGCACACGGCCGACGTTTGGCGAGTCCAGTACACCAGGGCCGGGATCACACACGGCGACAAGCCCGCAGACCTGTGCCACGCCGTCCTGTGGTCCGTCAGCACCGCCCAGGATGGCGCCGCGGAAGTAGTGGGCGGTATCTGCTTCGGCAGCGAGTACACCTACGAGGGCCCCGGGATCGCGTTCCGAGGACGCCAGGAGGGCGACACCATCGCGGTGAGCGCCCACGGGATCAGCGCGGAACCCGAATCCGGCCACATGACCGCCCAGCCAATCACGCACGTGCGTCTGATCGGCACGGACCCGATCAGCACGTACGTTCCACGCGATCCCGCCTACAACAGTTGCGAGATTATGGCCGCCGGGGCTCGCAAGAGGACTGACCCGCAGGACCCGACGTACCACGGCTGGATCTGGACCGCGGAAGGCGCGTCCCCCAGCGTGTAGCCGCATCCTGCGCCCACGACACGCGGCCCCCGCTACTCAGCACCTTGGCCGGCGCCGCCTGTAACCGGGGGGCGCCGGCCAACGCGTTGACCAACCAACGACCACACGAGAGACGAGAGAGCGTGAGCGAGACCGAGGGCACCCAGCCGACCGGCACCACGACGGCCGACACGAAGACGTGCCGATACCCCGGGTGCACCCGGGAGCCGGAACCCGCGAAGGGGCCAGGCCGCCCGCCGCAGTTCTGCAACGACCCCGGACACAACAAGACCACCGCGTTCCACGAGCGCCGCCGACGAGCCAAGGAGACCGCAGCCGCCGCCGGCCAGGTCACCACCGACGACCCAAACCGGCCAGTCGACTACTCGGCGACCCGCACCCGCGAGTTGCTGCCGATCGTCAAACGCCTCGCCGTCGAGCTACGCGGCAGCTTCGCCGAGCTGGTCGCGCAGTTGGACACGATGACGGACCCCGGCGCGGCCGCCGTCGAGATGGAGACCGCACAGGCCACGGCTGACGAGGCCGTGGCCAAGGCAGAGGCAGCACAACGCACCGCGATGAGGGAGCGCAACGAGGCCATCGCGCAGCGCGAGGAAGCCGACGAACTCGCGGAGGAGGCCCAGGCCGAGGCGGAGCGGGTGAAGGTCGAGACGACGCAGCGCATCGAG